>NZ_LIRK01000318.1 GCF_001419765.1 Streptomyces torulosus | reverse complement strand
GGCCACCCCCGTGGTGCTTCCCCCCACATGTGCGTCAACCACCGACATGTACGTGGTGTGCTGACGCCCGGTACCGCGAGCGCACCCCCGCCCGCTCACGGCACCGGACTTCTCCGTGTTCCGGACGACGTCGTGGAGACGCGTGACAACTGCGCTAGTGCTGGTGCTGTGCAGCGTGTTCATCTCGCGCCCCCCGTCGTGGAATTCCGGTCTCTCACCCCGCTTCGGCGCTCGACCGCCGCGGTGCTTCTTGCCTGTGCCGAAAAGATTGCCCGGCCACCTTCATGGCCGTGTCCGCCGACTGTCACAGACCTGTCACAGGGGTCGGCCCCAGGGAAGACACAGCGCGCTCACAGAGAAGAGTCGTACGGCTACGCGAACGGCACGATCGTGTGCGGGTGTCGCGTGGGAGCGCTTCAACGGTCGATTCGTGGCCATGCCATGGGCCAGAATGAGCCCGTGCCTTCCCTGTTGCTGATCGAGGACGACGACGCCATCCGCACGGCCCTGGAGCTCTCACTGACGCGCCAGGGGCACCGTGTCGCCACCGCCGCCACCGGCGAGGATGGTCTCAAGCTGCTGCGCGAACAGCGGCCGGATCTGATCGTTTTGGACGTGATGCTGCCCGGCATCGACGGCTTCGAGGTGTGCCGTCGTATCCGGCGCACCGACCAGCTGCCGATCATCCTGCTGACCGCCCGCAGCGACGACATCGACGTCGTGGTGGGTCTGGAGTCCGGTGCGGACGACTATGTGGTCAAGCCCGTGCAGGGGCGGGTGCTGGACGCCCGTATCCGCGCGGTGCTGCGGCGCGGTGAGCGCGAGGCCAATGACGCGGCGACCTTCGGCAGCCTCGTCATCGACCGCGCGGCCATGACCGTGACGAAGAACGGCGAGGACCTCCAGCTGACGCCGACCGAGCTGCGGCTGCTGCTGGAGCTGAGCCGGCGCCCCGGACAGGCCCTGTCCCGGCAGCAGTTGCTGCGCCTGGTGTGGGAGCACGACTACCTGGGCGACTCCCGGCTGGTCGACGCGTGCGTCCAGCGGCTGCGCGCGAAGGTCGAGGACGTGCCGTCGTCGCCGACCCTGATCCGTACGGTCCGTGGTGTGGGCTACCGGCTGGACGTTCCTCAGTGACAAAGGCTCGAGGGGGGATCCGCGGCTGGTCCGCGACGCGTACGAAGGTCCAGTCCCGGATTCGTTTCACCAGCCTGCGGCTGCGACTGGTGGTGGTGTTCGGGCTGGTGGCGCTCACGGCAGCCGTGTCGGCGTCCGGTATCGCGTACTGGCTCAACCGGGAGGCCGTGCAGAGCCGTGCGCAGGACGCGGCGCTGAACGACTTCGAGCGTGAGCTGCAGAGCCATGTGAGCACGCTCCGCCCGAACCCCTCCCAGGACCAACTGCGGATCGCCGCGCGCAAGATGGCCGACGGCGGTGAGCGCTTCGGCGTGCTCCTCATCGACGAGGACGCCGCAGGCCGGACCGTGTCGGGTTCCTCGACCGACAACGCGCTGAACGGCTTCTCCCTCGACGACGTGCCCGCGTCCCTGCAGAAGGCCGTCAACAAGCGGCAGAAGATCACCTCCGGGAACCAGCATCCGTACCACGTGTACTGGCAGCGGGTCATCGACGGCGACACCCCGTATCTGGTGGGCGGCGCGAAGATGATCGGCGGCGGTCCGACCGCCTACATGCGCAAGCCGCTGGAGAAGGAGGCCGAGGACCTCAACTCGCTGGCCTGGTCGCTGGGGATCGCGACGGGTCTGTCGCTGATCGGCTCGGCGCTGCTCGCGCAGGCCGCCGCGACGACCGTGCTGAAGCCGGTGCAGCGCCTCGGGGTGGCCGCCCGGCGGCTCGGCGAGGGCAAGCTCGACACCCGGCTGCGTGTCTCCGGCACGGACGAACTGGCCGACCTCTCACGGACCTTCAACCTCGCGGCGGAGTCCCTGGAGAAGAAGGTCGACGACATGAGCGCCCGCGAGGAGGCGTCCCGCCGCTTCGTCGCCGACATGTCGCACGAACTCCGTACACCACTGACGGCGATCACCGCCGTCACGGAGGTGCTGGAGGAGGAGCTGGACGCGGAGACCGGCAGCGTCGACCCGATGATCGAGCCCGCCGTACGGCTCGTGGTGAGCGAGACCCGGCGGCTGAACGACCTGGTCGAGAACCTGATGGAGGTGACCCGCTTCGACGCGGGCACGGCCCGGCTGGTCCTCGACGACGTGGACATCGCCGACCAGATCACCGCCTGCATCGACGCCCGCGCCTGGCTGGACGCGGTGGATCTGGACGCCGAGCGCGGCATCATGGCCAACCTCGACCCGCGCCGCCTGGACGTGATCCTCGCCAACCTCATCGGCAACGCCCTCAAGCACGGCGGTTCGCCGGTGCGGGTCTCGGTGCGCGAAGGCGACAAGAACGACGCGGACCTGCTGATCGAGGTGCGGGACCACGGGCCCGGCATCCCCGAGGACGTCCTCCCGCACGTGTTCGACCGCTTCTACAAGGCGAGCGCCTCCCGTCCGCGCTCCGAGGGCAGCGGCCTCGGCCTGTCCATCGCCCTGGAGAACGCCCACATCCACGGCGGCGGGATCACCGCCGCCAACTCCCCCGAGGGAGGGGCGGTCTTCACCCTCCGCCTGCCCAGGGACGCCGCCCCGCTGATCGCACGGGAACGCGACGGGGACCAGGGCGACGGCGGCACGCAGGACACCGAGGGGGACGGGCAGTGACGATACGAGAGGTGCCGGCGAGAGACGCGCGGGTACGGCGGATACGGACGCGAGAGCGACAGGGGCGGGCAGCGCGGGTGCGGGGCATACGGATCCTGGCCGCGGGCGGGGTGCTCACCGGGCTGCTGGCGGGCTGCGGGATCCGGGCCACCCAGGTGCCGACGGACTTCGGTCCCGCGCCGTCGATGGTGCCCTGCGAGTCGTCGGTGACGGACCTCGCGACGCAGGCCGGCCCGTCCGGGATGCCCGTCGAGGTGTTCCTGCTCTGCTCCGGGGCGCTCGTCCGGGTCGACCGTTCGGTGCGGGTCGCCGACGGCACGGACGAGGCGAAGCGCCGCGTGGTCGTCGCCCAGGGGCTCCTGAAGGCCCTGGGCGAGACACCGTCGGGCGTGGAGGACGAGGCCGGCTACCGCACGGCCGTGCCGCCCGGGATCACGGTGACCGGCCCCCGCCCGGGTGACCCCGACGACACCCTGCGGCTGTCCACCGCCCCCGACGCCCTGCCCAAGTACGCCCTCGCGCAGATCGTGTGCACCTTCGCGGACACGGCGGCGACCGGTGACAGCGGCTCGGTCGTCCTGGGCAGTACCAGCGCCGACGCGCTGCGCCGGTACGAGTGCACCGCGGACGTCCAGTCGGATCCGGGGGCGGGGATACCGCCCTCGACGGAGGTCTCGGGTTCCTGAGGCCCGCCGCCGCCCCGAGCCGCCGGAAAAATCGAGCGGAACCGATCGCGCCGGAGGGCGCGTCTTGGGGGGCGTGCAGCGTCAAGGTACGAGCGGCGGTAGTGCCGCGGTCCGTGTTCGTGCGGCGGGGGGTGTCCTCCTCGCCGCACATCTCGCGGTCGTTGCCTGGATCACGCTGCGTCCGCTGGACGTCACCTGGGTGAGTCCGACCAACATGCGGCCCTTCGCGGGGATCAGAGCGGATCTGGCGCTGGGCTGGCCGGAGGCGGCCCTGCGGATCGGCGAGGGGCTCGCGCTGCTGGCACCGCTCGGCGTGCTGCTGCCCCTGGTGCACGGCCGGCTGTCGGTGTCGCCGGTCGTCTCGCTGGCCCGGTCGGTCGCGGCCGGGGCGCTGCTGTCGCTGGCGGTCGAGCTGTTGCAGACCGGGGTGCCGGGCCAGGTCGTGGACATCGACTCGATCCTGCTGAACGCGGTCGGTGTGGGCCTCGCCCATGTCGCCGTCGTGCCGGCGGCCAGGGCCGCCCTCCGTCGCAGGGCGGACAGCCGGGTGCGGACGGACCACCGCCGTGAGGAGCATTCTCAGGGTCGGACCCCGACGATTCCCAGGGTCGGGATGGCCCCATAGAGCGACGCTTCGTCCGCTTCGTCCGCGTAGCGTCGATGGTGTGGGAAAGAGAGCGGCGGCCGTCAGGAGGCCCCACCCCCACCGTCGGCCCGCGGCCGGCGTCCTACGCTGACGAAGGAGCCCTCATGAGCCGCCTTGCCCGCCCCGCGGAAGGCCGGATGATCGGCGGAGTGTGCGCAGCGCTGGCACGGCGCTTCGGCACCTCCGCGACCACGATGCGTGTGCTGTTCCTCGCGTCGTGTCTGCTTCCGGGCCCGCAGTTCCTGCTCTACATAGCCCTGTGGATCCTGCTCCCGTCCGAGGGGAAGACCCGCACGGCATGGTGACGCACCTCCACTGACACGCCGATGGGGCGCACCCTCGCAGGGTGCGCCCCATCGGCGTACGAGGGAGCGGTCCGCTCAGGCGCCGCCGAGGGGCAGGCCGTTCACGCCGAGGCCCTTGGTGGGCAGGGTCTTGCCGACGGGGAGGCCGCCCAGCAGGCCACCGACGGGGGCGGTCGGCCCCTCGGCGAGGACGTTGGCGACGGCGGGCTGCGCCGACTCCAGACCCGCGCCGAGCGCACGCTGACCCTGGGTGACGGCTCCACCACCCGGCAGCGTCTTCGACACGTTCTCCACGGGCAGCGACCGGGTGACGGTGCCCACGGCCTGGGAGGCGTCGGGAGCGGCCGGCACGCTCGGGGCGGCGTTCGCGGCGCCCGCGCCCGCAGCGGCGATGGCGGCACCGAGGGCGGCGACACCGAGGGTCTTGGCAGCAGACTGCTTCATGTTGAATGCGTCCTTGGAATGCGTTCGACGGGTGGTGAGCGGTGCCGAAACGTAAACACCAAAGTCCCGCCGGTGGCAAACATCGACAAGCGGCCGCGTCGCCCTCCACGCGGCCGCTCCCGGAATCGATTGTTCGACGCTATTCGTCGACAGATCCGCTGGTGGAGGCCGTTTGACGGAACAGCCATTCGGATTTCAACTCGGCATATCCGGGCTTGATCACGTCATTGATCATGGCCAGTCGTTCATCGAAAGGAATGAATGCTGACTTCATAGCATTGACCGAGAACCACTGCATGTCGTCGAGCGTGTAGCCGAAAGCCTCGACCAGGTACTCGAATTCACGGCTCATGCTGGTGTGGGACATCAGCCGGTTGTCGGTGTTGACCGTGGCGCGGAAGTGCAGCCGCCGCAGCAGCCCGATGGGGTGCTCGGCGTACGAACGGGCGGCGCCCGTCTGGAGGTTGGAGCTGGGGCACAGCTCCAGCGGGATGCGCTTGTCGCGGACGTAGGAGGCGAGCCGGCCGAGCTTCACCGAGCCGTCCTCGTGGACCTGGATGTCGTCGATGATGCGGACGCCGTGGCCGAGCCGGTCGGCGCCGCACCACTGCAACGCCTGCCAGATGGAGGGCAGCCCGAAGGCCTCCCCGGCATGGATGGTGAAGTGGTTGTTCTCGCGCTTGAGGTACTCGAAGGCGTCGAGGTGCCGGGTGGGCGGGTAGCCGGCCTCCGCGCCGGCGATGTCGAAGCCGACGACGCCCAGGTCGCGGTAGCGGTTGGCGAGTTCGGCGATTTCCAGGGCGCGGGCTGCGTGCCGCATGGCGGTGAGCAGGGCGCCGACGCGGATGCGGTGCCCGGCCTCCCTGGCCCGGCGCTCGCCCTCGCGGAAGCCCTCGTTGACGGCCTCGACGACCTCTTCGAGGCTCAGGCCGCCGTCGAGGTGCTGCTCGGGGGCGTAGCGGACCTCGGCGTAGACGACACCGTCCTCGGCGAGGTCCTCGGCGCACTCGGCGGCGACCCGGACGAGCGCGTCGCGGGTCTGCATGACGCCGACGGTGTGGGAGAAGGTCTCCAAGTACCGCTCCAGGGAACCGGAGTCGGCGGCCTCGCGGAACCAGACGCCGAGCCGGTCGGGGTCGGCCTCCGGAAGCCGGGGGGTGTAGCCGACGGCGTCGGCGAGGTCGACGACGGTGCCGGGGCGGAGCCCGCCGTCGAGATGGTCGTGCAGCAGAACCTTGGGCGCCCGGCGGATCTGGTCCGAGTCCGGGGTGGTTCCGGTCCGGTCAGTCTGGTTCGTCATTTTCGCACCATATCGCCTACGCGCGTAGAACGCCTGTCGGGCGGTGCCGTCGATACTCAACGGTGACCCGCAGGACGGGTGGCGTACACCATCTCTTCTGACACTGTTCTGTCATGGCGCAGCAAGCAATGCCGGTACGGACGCCCCGACTTGGGCGGACGTTCGGCCCGGAGCCCAGCACGGTCGGCGCGGTGGTCCTGCTTCTCCCGGCCGGCGACGAGGCTTCCCTCCGCAGGCCCTCCCCCATGGTCGCCACCGCCTCCGTACGCGCCCTGGGGCGCCGACTGGTCCGCGCGGGGCGTGACGAGGGCCTGGCGGCCCATGTCGTGCACTACCGCCACCGCGGCTGGAACGGCACGGAGGCGCGGCTCGCACGGGACGCCGAGTGGGCCGCGGACGAGGTGGTCCGGCGGTACGGGGACGTACCGGTGTGCCTGGTGGGGCTGCACATGGGGGCGCGCGCCGCGCTGCACGCCGGGGGCCACGACGCCGTCAACTCCGTACTGGCGATCGCTCCCTGGCTGCCCGAGGAGGACGCGGCGGCGACGCCCGAACCGGTGAAACAGCTCGCGGGGCGGCGGGTGCTGATCGTGCACGGCACGAACGACGAACGGGTCGACCCCGAGCTGTCCTTCCGGTTCGCCGCGCGCGCGAAGAAGACGAACCCCGACATCTGCCGGTTCGAGGTGCACGCGGACCGGCACGGGCTGACGCAGTACCGCGACGAGGTGCACGCGCTCGCCTCGGACTTCGTGATGGGCGTGCTGTTCGGCCGGGCGTTCGCGCGCCCCCTGGAGGACGCGCTCGCCGCGCCGCCGCCGCTGGGTCTGCGCATGCCGCTCGCCTCCGGCTTCGGAGCGGCCCGCTCCCGGTGGGGCGGCTGAGGGGCGCGACGCGCCTGCGGCGAGCGGGGGCGTCCGCGCGGGTCCCTCCTGACCCCGGGCCGGGCCGCGCTGTTCCCGCGGACACGATCAGTCGTGCAGGAGGCGGCCCTTCCTCGACAGCAGGAACTTCTTGAAGGCGGCCACCGGGGGTGTGTCCGGGTGGCCGGCCAGCCAGGCCACGCCGATCTCCCGGGCCGCCCGGGGTGCGGTGACGGTCAGTTCCACGACGCCCGGCCTCGGGACGGCCGGCGGGGGCAGCAGGGCGACGCCCAGGCCCGCGGCGACGAGGCCGCGCAGTGTCTCGGCCTCCTCGCCCTCGAACGCGATACGGGGTTTGAAGCCCGCCTGTTTGCAGAGGTCGTCGGTGATGCGGCGCATGCCGTAGCCGGGTTCGAGGGTGACGAACGTTTCGTCGGCGGCCTCGGCGAGGCGGACGCGTTTGCGGGCGGCGAGGCGGTGGTCGGCGGGGACGACGAGGCGGAGCTTCTGCTCGTCGAGGCGGCGGGCGACGAGGTCGGGGGCGTCCGGGACGGGCGAGGTGAGGCAGAGGTCGAGTTCGCCCGCGCGCAGGCGTTCGATCATGGCCTCGCCGTAGTTCTGGACGAGGCTGAAGCGGACGCGGGGGTGCTCGGCGCGGAAGGCCTGGAGGAGGCCGGGGACGGTCTCGGCGCCCATGGTGTGCAGGAAGCCGAAGGCGACCTTGCCGGTGGCCGGGTCGGCGTCGGCGCGCACCTCGTCGGCGGCCCGCTCGATCTCGGCGAGGGCGCGTTCCACGGAGGCGTGGAAGGTGCGGCCCGCGTGTGTGAGGGACACCGTGCGGCCGCGGCGCGCGAACAGGTCGACGCCCAGGTCCTGTTCGAGCCGGACCATGGCCCGCGACAGGGTCGACTGCGGGACCTGCATCTCCTGGGCGGCCCGCGTGACGTGCTCGGTACGGGCGACACCGGCGAAGTAGGCGAGGCGGGGGGCGAGCCGCAGGACGATGTCCTCGATGTCTTCTGTGTCACCGGACGGTGACAGCCGTGGCTCTGACCTTTGCTGATGCATCACGGGAACGATTATGGGGGTTCCATGCATTGGACGGATGAGTAACGGCGTACGTAGTTTCGAGGCATGCCTTCCGCCAGTACCGAGGCGTCCACCAGGGTGGGCGCCGGATCAGTCAGCACCCCCGCCGATTCCCGTGTGGCGCCGGGAGGTCCCGGCTACCGCCGGATGAGCCTGGCGCTGTTCCTCGCGGGAGTCGCCACCTTCGCCCTCCTCTACTCCACGCAGGCCCTGCTGCCGTTGATCTCGACCGACTTCGGGGGCACGGCGAGCGCGGCGAGCTGGACGGTCTCGGCGGCGACCGGTGCGCTGGCGCTGTTCGTGTTGCCGATGAGCGCGCTGTCGGAGCGGTTCGGGCGGCGCGCGGTGATGACCGCGTCGCTGGCGGTCGCGGTCACGGTCGGGCTGCTGATCCCCTTCGCGCCCTCGCTGGGCGCGCTGGTGGTGCTGCGCGCCGTGCAGGGCGCGGCCCTCGCCGGGGTACCGGCCTCGGCGACCGCCTATCTCGCCGAGGAGGTCCGCCCCAAGGCCCTCGTCACCGCGATCGGTCTGTTCGTCGCCGGCAACAGCGTCGGCGGCATGAGCGGACGGATCGTGACCGGCTGGGTCGCGCAGGAGTGGGGCTGGCGGGTCGCGCTCGGTGTGCTCGGCCTGATCGCGGTGGGGTGCGCGGTGGCCTTCCGTCTGCTGCTGCCCGCGCCGAGGCACTTCGTGGCGGGGTCGCTGCGGCCGGCGGTGCTGGCCCGTACGGTCCGCTCGCACCTCGGCGACCCGCTGCTGCGGCGGCTGTACGCCATCGGCGCGCTCTTCATGACCGTCTTCGGCGCCGTCTACACGGTCATCGGCTACCGGCTGGCCGACGCCCCGTTCTCGCTGCCGCAGGGTGTCATCGGGTCGATCTTCCTGGTGTACCTGGTCGGCACGGTGTCCGCCTCCACCGCCGGGAAGCTGGTGGCGCGGCTGGGGCGGCGGGGCGCGCTGTACCTGGCGGGCGGTACGACGACCGCCGGTCTGCTGGTCTCGCTGTCCGGTGCGCTGCCGCTGGTGCTGATCGGGCTGGTGCTGATCACCGCCGGGTTCTTCGCCGGGCACGCGGTGGCGTCGTCGGCGGTCAGCCACACGGCGAAGGAGGGGCGGGCGCAGGCGTCCGCGCTGTACCAGTCGGCCTACTACGTGGGGTCCAGCGCGGGCAGCACGCTCGGTGCGATGGCGTTCCACGCGGGCGGCTGGCTCGGGACCGTGTCCATGGGTCTGCTGGCCGTGCTGGGGGTCGTGGCGATCACCGTGGTGGGGTCGCGTGCGGCTCGTGTGCAGCGGAGGCTCGCCACCGTCTGACATCCCCTCCACCCCGTTCCACCACAGCCCGCTGACCTGGCCCTTCTTCCGCTCCGGGGGCCATTGTCAGTGGGCTGCGGTAGCTTCCGGAGTGTTGGCGCGCACTGGTGCGTGTGACGGAATGAGCCACAGGGGTGGGTTGGCCATGAGTGACGGTACGGCGACGGTGACGGCGGATCTGGACGTCCGGCTGGAGAAGCACCGGGTCGAGCTGACCGGGTACTGCTACCGGATGCTCGGCTCGTCCTTCGAGGCGGAGGACGCCGTGCAGGACACCATGATCCGGGCCTGGCGGAGCTACGAGAAGTTCGAGGGCCGCTCCTCCCTGCGCTCGTGGCTGTACCGCATCGCGACGAACGTCTGCCTGGACATGCTGACCGCGGGGAACAAGAGGGCCCGTCCCATGGATCTCACCGAGTCGACGCCCCTCGCCCAGGCCGCCCTCGCCCCCCGCCCCGACAACACCTGGCTGGAGCCCGTCCCGGACGCCCGGGTGCTGCCGACGACCGCCGATCCGGCGGAGGCGGCGATGGCCAAGGAGTCCGTGCGGCTGGCCTTCGTCGCCGCCCTGCAGAAGCTGCCCGCCAAGCAGCGGGCCGTGCTCATCCTGCGCGAGGTGCTGGCCTGGAAGGCGAGCGAGGTCGCCGAGTTGCTGGACACCTCGGTCGCCTCGGTGAACAGCGCGCTCCAGCGGGCCCGCGCCACCCTCGGCGACGGCGACGGCCGGGTCGCCGAGGGCGATGTCTCCGACCCGCTCGACGAGGAGCAGCAGAAGCTGCTGGAGCGCTATGTCGCCGCGTTCGAGGGGTACGACATGACGGCGCTGACGGCCCTGCTGCACGAGGACGCGGTGATGACGATGCCGCCGTTCGACCTGTGGCTGACCGGCACGGGCGACATCACCGGGTTCATGACCACGCTGGGTGCCGCCTGCGCCGGCTCGCACCTGGTGCCCGTCGCGGTGAACGGCCTGCCGGGCTTCGCGCAGTACAAGCCCGACCCGGAGAAGGGTGGCTTCACCGCCTGGGCCGTGCAGGTGCTGGAGATATCAGAGGGCCGGATCGCCGGGTTCCACTGCTTCCTGGACACCGCCCGCTGGTTCCCCCTCTTCGACCTGCCCCTCCACATCGAGGGCAAGCCCGACCAGGCGCAGTAGCGCGCACAGCGCCGGGGCGGGGTCCCGCAGCCGTATGCGGCCCCCGGCCCGTTTCGCCGTGAGCTGCAACCGGGCCAGCAGGTCGACGGCTCCCAGGCCGGGCGGCCCGATCCCGGCGACGTCGCACACCACCACCCCGCCCGCCCGGTCCGCCTCCAGTCGCGCGCGCACCTCGTCACAGAGCCGGGGCACCTCGTCCCGGGTGACGGGGCCTGGCAGCACGAGTACGGCGGGTGTCGTCGCATCCACGATCGGTAGACCGGACCGGCCCCCGGAACTCATCGCGGACACGACGACAGCGGCGTCGACAGGGCAGGGCCCGCTCAGGCGATGCGGTCCATCACGATCGGGTTCGGGGTGAACGGCGTGCCCGCGGCGGCGATGTCGTACGAGCCCTGGACGGCCTCCAGCGCGTAGGAGAAGCGCTCGGGGGTGTCCGTGTGCAGGGTGAGCAGGGGCTGGCCCTCGGTGACGGTGTCACCGGGCTTGGCGTGCATCTCGACGCCCGCGGCGGCCTGGACCGGGTCCTCCTTGCGGGCGCGGCCGGCGCCGAGACGCCAGGCGGCGATGCCGATGTCGTAGGCGTCGAGGCGGGTCAGGACGCCCGAGGAGGGGGCCTTGACGATGTGCTGCTCGCGGGAGGTGGGAAGCTCCGCGTCGGGGTCGCCGCCCTGGGCCGCGATCATGCGGCGCCAGGCGTCCATGGCGGAGCCGTCGGCCAGGGCCTTCGCCGGGTCGGCGTCCTTCACGCCGGCCGCGTCGAGCATCTCGCGGGCCAGCGCGATCGTCAGCTCGACGACATCCGCCGGGCCGCCGCCCGCGAGGACCTCGACCGACTCGCGGACCTCCAGCGCGTTGCCGGCGGTCAGGCCCAGCGGGGTGGACATGTCCGTCAGGAGCGCCACGGTCTTCACACCGTGGTCCGTGCCCAGGCCGACCATCGTGGAGGCCAGCTCGCGGGCGTCCTCGATGGTCTTCATGAAGGCGCCGCTGCCGACCTTCACATCGAGGACCAGGGAGCCGGTGCCCTCCGCGATCTTCTTCGACATGATCGACGAGGCGATCAGCGGTATGGCCTCGACGGTGCCGGTGACGTCACGGAGCGCGTACAGCTTCTTGTCGGCGGGGGCCAGACCGTCGCCCGCCGCGCAGATCACCGCGCCCACACCGTCCAGCACGGACAGCATCTCCTCGTTGGAGAGGAGGGCGCGCCAGCCGGGGATGGACTCCAGCTTGTCGAGGGTGCCGCCGGTGTGGCCGAGGCCGCGGCCGGAGAGCTGGGGGACGGCCGCGCCGCAGGCCGCGACCAGGGGCGCCAGCGGGAGGGTGATCTTGTCGCCGACGCCGCCGGTGGAGTGCTTGTCGGCGGTCGGCAGGGAAAGCGACGAGAAGTCCATGCGCTCACCGGAGGCGATCATCGCGGCCGTCCAGCGGGCGATCTCGCGGCGGTTCATGCCGTTGAGCAGGATCGCCATGTTCAGGGCGGCCATCTGGTAGTCGGCGACCTCCCCGCGGGTGTACGCGTCGATGACCCAGTCGATCTGCTCGTCGCTCAGCTCACCGCGGTCCCGCTTGGTGCGGATCACGGAGATGGCGTCCATCGACAACACAGTCATGGCTTTCCTTTCGAAGGTTCCGAAAGCGACCCGGTGCGGATCGGAAAGGGAGCGGCCCCTCCGACCGGTCGTCAGGAGGGGCCGCACGGGAGTTACTTGGTGAGATGGTCCGGGCCGAAGGCCTGGGGCAGCATCTCCGAGAGAGGGAGGATCCCCCCGGGGGTCTCCAGCAGCAGATCCGGGCCGCCGAACTCGTACAGCAGCTGCCGGCAGCGACCGCACGGGACGAGGACCTCGCCCTTGCCGTCCACACAGGTGAAGTGCGTGAGGCGGCCGCCGCCGCTGTTCTGCAGCTCCGAGACGAGACCGCACTCCGCGCACAGGCCGAGCCCGTAGGAGGCGTTCTCGACGTTGCAGCCCGAGACGATCCGGCCGTCGTCGACGAGGGCGGCCACGCCGACCGGGTAGCCGGAGTACGGGGCGTACGCCCGGGACATGGCGTCCCGGGCCACCGTACGCAGCTTCTCCCAGTCGACGGCGGTCACTTGCCCTGTCCCTTCCGGTACGGCAGGCCGTCCGCCTTCGGCATCCGCAGCCGCTGTGCGGAGAGCGCGAGGACGATCAGGGTGATGACGTACGGGGTGGCGGCGACGACCTGGTTCGGGACCTCGTTGGTGGTGGCGTACCAGGTGTACACCAGGGCGCCGATGACGGCGGTGATCAGGGCCTGGACGTACTTCTTGCGGACGGCCAGCCAGATCGCGCCGATGAGCAGCAGCAGCGCGCCGAGCAGCAGCAGGGCGTGGACGTTCTCCGAGCCACCGCGCAGGTTGAGGCTGTCGGTGTAGCCGAACAGGCCGGCGCCGAGGGCGAGGCCGCCCGGCATCCAGTTGCCGAAGATCATCGCGGCGAGGCCGATGAAACCGCGGCCACTGGTCTGGCCCTCCAGGTAGAAGGGGTTGGCGACGATGGAGAGGAAGGCTCCGCCGAGGCCGGCCAGACCGCCGGAGATGATCACGGCGATGTACTTGTACTTGTAGACGTTGACGCCGAGGGACTCGGCGGCGATCGGGTTCTCACCGCAGGAGCGCAGCCGCAGACCGAAGGCGCTGCGCCACAGGATCCACCAGGTGGCGGGGATCAGCGCGACGGCGACGAGGGTCAGCCACGAGACGTTGGTGACCAGACCGCCGAGCAGGCCGGCGAGGTCGGAGATGAAGAACCAGCCCTTGGAGTTGAGTTCGGTCAGCGCGTCCGACAGTCCCGGGATGGTGAAGTCACCGATGGACTCGACCGGCGGGGACTGCTTGGCGGAGCCGCCCTGGTGGCCCTCGAAGGCGAGCGGCGCGAGGTAGCGGGTGGCGCCGAGGGCGAGGATGTTGATGGCCACACCGGAGACGATGTGGTTGACGTTGAAGGTGACGGTGACGAAGGCGTGCAGCAGGCCGCCGATCGCGCCGCCGGCGATGCCGACCAGGACGCCGGTCCACGGACCGTACTGGAAGCCGGCCCAGGCGCCGAACCAGGTGCCGAGGATCATCATGCCCTCGAGGCCGATGTTGACCACGCCCGAGCGCTCGGCCCACAGACCGCCGAGTCCGGCCAGGCCGATCGGGACGGCCAGTTCCAGGGCGGTGGACATCTGGCTGACGTTGGTGATGCCGTCCGCGCCGGTGATGATGCGGACGAGCGAGGTGAGTGCCAGGACGCCGGAGATGACCAGCAGCAGCACGGGCAGCGACATCTTCCGCCCGGTCCGGGCGGTGGGCTCCAGCGAGGGCTGGTTGAGGTCGGTCGCGGTGGTGCTCGTGGTCATCGGCCAGCCACCTCCTTCTTGACGTTGTTGTCCGCGCCGAGGACGTTCCCGGCGGCGAGCTCGGCGCCGACGCGGCGCTGCTGGCGGCGCAGGCCCCACTCACGGACGGTCTCGTAGGAGACGACGACCGAGAGCACGATCAGGCCCTGCATGATGACCGCGATCTCCTTGTCGTAGCCGTGGAAGTCCAGCTCCGGCGACGCCTTGTCGAGCCAGGCCCACAGCAGGGACGCGAAGGCGATGCCGACGGGGCTGTTACGGCCCAGCAGGGCGATGCCGATGCCGAGGAAGCCGATGCCGGTGGGGAAGTTCAGGCTGTAGGTGTGGGTGTCGCCGAGCAGGATCGGCAGACCCGCGAGGCCGGCGACACCGCCGGAGATCAGCATCGCGGTGAGGATCATCCGCTTGGGGTCGACACCGCTGGCCGCGGCGGCCGTCTCCGAGGCGCCGGAGGCGCGCAGGTCGAAGCCGAAGCGGGTGCGGTTGATGACGACCCAGTAGCCGACGCCGAGCGCGACGGCGAGGAGGACCAGGCCGTAGATCTCGCCGGCGGCGCCCATGTCGATGCCGGGCACCCAGCCGGACTCGGCCATCTCACCGGTGGTGTTGTTGTTGCCGACCTTGACGCCGAAGACGTTCGGCAGCCAGAGGTAGCCGATGATCGAGGTCGCGATCGCGTTGAGCATGATCGACGCGACGACCTCGCTGACCCCGCGGGTGACCTTGAGGACACCGACGATGCCGGCCCAGAAGGCACCGGTGAAGATCGCCGTGAGCATCAGCAGCGGGACCTGGAGGAACGCGGGCAGGTCCACGTGGGCGCCGACGATCGCGGCCATCATGGCGCCGAGCAGGTACTGGCCGTCGACACCGATGTTGAACAGGTTCATACGGAAGCCGATGGCCACCGCTAGGGCCGCGATGTAGTACAGCGACGCCTGGTTGATGATCCGGACCTGGATGTCCGAGAACGACGCCTGCTCGAACATGATCGTGAACGGCTCGACCGGGTTCTTGCCGGACGCGAGCAGCACGATCGCGGTCAGCACGAAGGCGACGGCGAGCGCGAGGACCGGCCCGGCCACCGCGAGGAGCACCCGCTCCTTGTCGAACTTCTTCATCAGCGGGCCTCGCCTTCCGGAGACTCGGGGGCCTTGCCCGGCGTCTCGGGGGTCTCTTCGTGTTCGAGGTGGCCGGTGGCGGCACCGGTCATGGCGGAGCCGAGCTCCTCCGGGGTGATGGTGGCCGGGTCGGCGTCCGCGACCAGCTTGCCGTTGTAGATCACCCGGAGGGTGTCGGACAGGCCGATCAGCTCGTCGAGGTCGGCGGAGATCAGCAGCACGGCCAGTCCCTCGCGGCGGGCTTCCCGGATCTGGTCCCAGATCTGGGCCTGCGCGCCGACGTCCACACCGCGGGTGGGGTGGGCGGCGATCAGGAAGCGCGGCTTGTGGCTCATCTCGCGGCCGACGATCAGCTTCTGCTGGTTGCCGCCGGACAGGGAGGCGGCGGTGACGTCGATGCCGGGGGTGCGGACGTCGTACTCGGCGACGATCCGGCGCGTGTCCTCCTGGGCGGCCTTCGGGTCGAGCCAGACGCCCTTGGCGTTGGGCCGCTCGGTCACATGGCCGAGGATACGGTTCTCCCAGAGGGGTGCCTCCAGGAGCAGACCGTGCCGGTGGCGGTCCTCGGGGATGTAGCCGACGCCCTGCTCACGGCGCTTGCGGGTGGGCCACCTCGTGATCTCGTCGTCGGCCAGCCGGATGGTGCCGGAGTCGGCGGCCTTCAGGCCGATCAGCGCGTCGATCAGCTCGGTCTGGCCGTTGCCCTCGACGCCGGCGAGGCCGAGGACCTCGCCCGCGTGGATGGTGAAGCTGATGTCGTCCAGGAGGGCCTTGCCGCCGGGCGTCGCGAGACGCAGCTTGTCTACGCTCAGGACGGCGCGGTCGGTGACCGTGGACTCGGCGGTCTCCGGGGTGGGCAGCTCGCTGCCGACCATCAACTCGGCGAGCTGGCGCGGGGTGGTGTCGGCGGGGACGGCCGTACCGACGGTCGTGCCGCGCCGGATGACGGTGATCTCGTCGGCCACGGACAGCACCTCGCCCAGCTTGTGCGAGATGAAGATGACCGACAGGCCCTGTGCCTTGAGCTCGCGCAGGTTGACGAAGAGCGCCTCGACCTCCTGCGGCACCAGCACGGCGGTGGGCTCGTCGAGGATCAGCGTGCGGGCACCGCGGTAGAGGACCTTGAGGATCTCCACGCGCTGGCGCTCGGCGACGCCGAGTTCCTCCACGAGGACGTCGGGGCGGACCCCGAAGCCGTACCGGTCGGAGATCTCCTTGATCGTGCGGCGGGCCTTGGCGCCGATGCCGTAGAGCTTCTCGCTGCCGAGGACCACGTTCTCCAGAACGGTGAGGTTGTCGGCCAGCATGAAGTGCTGGTGCACCATGCCGATGCCGCGCGCGATGGCGTCGGCGGGGGACGAGAAGCTCACCTGGTGGCCGTCGACCGCGATGGTGCCCTCGTCCGGCTTCTGCATGCCGTAGAGGATCTTCATCAGGGTCGACTTGCCGGCGCCGTTCTCACCGACGAGGGCGTGGACGGTGCCCTTGCGGACGGTGAGGTGGATGTCGTGGTTGGCCACCACGCCGGGGAATCGCTTGGTGATCCCGGCGAGTTCGACGGCGGTCGCCTGACCGTTGACCGCCGCGTCGGCCGGAGGGCTGCTGGACGCGTTGATGGCGCACTCTCCTGGGAAAGGGGGTCGTCTACGCGCGTAGCGCCCCTACGGCATCGAAAGGGGCGACGCCCGAGACAACGGGGTACAGGGAGCCAGGCTCCCCGTACCCCGTTGAGCGGACGTAACCCCGCGGTTACCAGCGGCTCCGGGGAGGTACGGGCCGGATGTACGGCTCCCGCACGGCCGCACTCCCCCGGGGTCGCGTGTCTGCTCGAGGTTCTGCTGGCTCAGCTGGTCTTGACCTTGATCTCGCCGCTGATGATCTTCTCCTTGGCCGTCTCGAGGGCCTCCTGGAGCTTGGTGTCGTCCTTGAACGTGGGGTTCGAGCCGGCGAGGCCGACCTCACCGCTCTTCAGATCGCCCCTGACGATACCGGTCTCGGGCTTGCCGTCCTCGACCGACTTCGCCAGGTTGTACACCGCCTTGGCGACGTCCTTCATCGCCGAGGTCAGGATCGCGTCCTTGTACTTCGCGAGGGCTTCCTGCTTGTACTGGTCGGAGTCGACGCCGATCGCCCACACCTTGTTGGCGGCGGCGGCCTCGATCACGCCCTGACCGGACAGACCGGCCGCCGCGTACACGACGTCGGCCTTCTTCTCGATCTGGCCCTCGGCGGCCGACTTGCCCTTGTCGGGGCTGGAGAAGCCGCCCTCCTCGGCCGTCTGGGTCAGGTACTGGGTGAGCACCTTGGCCTTGGGGTTGGTGTCCTTGACGCCCTGCTCGAAGCCGGCCTGGAACTTGTGGATCAGCGGGATGTCCACGCCGCCCACGAAGCCGACCACGTTCGTCTTGGTGCTCTTGGCGGCCGCGACGCCCGCGAGGTACGAGGCCTGCTCCTCGGAGAAGACCATGTCGGCCACGTTCTTCAGCTGGACGGTGGAGTCGTCCACGATGCCGAAGGTGGTGTCCGGGTACTGCTCGGCGGCCTCCTTCACGGCGGTCGCGTACGCGTAGCCGACGCCGATGACCGGGTTGTAGCCCTGCTTGGCCAGCGAGACCAGGCGCTGCTCCTTGTCGGCGTCCGTCTCGCCCTCGGTGGGCTCGATGTCCTGGGTCTGGTACCCGAACTCCTTCTTCGCCTGCTCCAGGCCCGCGAACGCGGCGTCGTTGAAGGACTGGTCGCCCTTGCCGCCGACGTCGTACGCGATCGCGAGACCCTTGTCGCCGCCCTTCGCGTCGGAGGAGGACGAGGCCTCCGTCGAGGTGCCGCCACAGGCGGAGAGGGCGAGGGCGAGGGAGGCGGTCGCTGCGCCCGCGACCGCGATGCGGGAAACCCGGCGCATGTTCTGGTGCTCCTAGTCGTACAAGCGCCGGAGGGTACTGCTCAGTGGTGCTTCACAGCGTCGGCGCTGGCTTTCGCCGAGGGTAACGCGCGTAGACCCTGGCGGGAAAGCCCCGGTTGCCCTGTTGTTATGGGGTCGTGTTGCAGCCAGTTCGAAGGCAGGAAAGGGGTGCCGGGCGCGCAAGCTGGGCGAACACATGAGCGGCAGCCAGTCAATGGCCACGACAGACGGGACAAGCCGACCGTTCACCTGCGCCAACAGGCCGCCACCGCGCCCATCTGGAGCCTGGGGAAGCGGCTGTGACCCAGCGGTCTGCCACGCCGTCGATCTGAACGAGGAGAGCCCCCTCAGGGAACAACTCGCCACCGTCGGGCTTGGCGACTAATCTTGCGAGGCATTCATCGAACTGGCGTACAGCGATAGCCAGTTCGATGCAGAGACCGCTCCACTGGAGGAACCCCCTTGAACAGACTGAGCAAGCGCGCGACAGGGCTGAGATTTTTTATCGTTGCTGCACTGGCAGGCGGGACCGTGGCCATGTTCGGCGGCAGCGCACAGGCCGCCGTCTCTGGTTGTCATGCATCCATCAACTCTCCCCTCCCGAATCACGCGTCAGTCGGCTGCACCAGGGGATTCGGTAAGTATCGCGTGAGGGCTCAATGCGACTCACCCAACTACCCCTATTCGACCACTGTCTACGGTCGTTGGCAGTCACTCTCCTCAGGGGGCGGTGCGCCGGCGTCGGTCGTGAACGGCGACAACTACAACTGCCACATCGTGAAGGCTTGGGTGGACGTGCACTAGTTCACCCACCGCCCCGGACGACATCTCGGTTCCTCGGGCGGTCTGCATCCTCGTCGGCGCGGATTCCCGGCGGACTCTACGGACATCACAGGGCTGCGTCGGCCGGCACCCAAACGCCGAGCGGGCGGGTGCTCTGGCACCCGCCCGCCTCTTGGCATGCCCGAAGGCCGTTCCGGTGACTACTCGGTCTTGACCTTGATCTGGCCGTCGACGATCTCCTTCTTGGCCTTGGCGACCGCATCCGAGAGGCCCGCGATCTTCGCGAACTCCGGGTTCGACTCGGCCAGGCCGACGCCGTTGACCTTCAGGTCGAAGGTCTGGACGCCGGTGAGCGGCTTACCGTCCTCGACGGACTTGGCGAGCGTGTAGACCGCGCCGCCGACGTCCTTGAGGGCCGAGGTGAGGATGAAGCCCTTGTAGGAGGCGAGGGCCTCCTGCTTGTACTGGTCGGAGTCGACACCGATCGCCCAGACCTTCGCCTTGGCGGCGGCCTCGATGACACCCTGACCGGACAGACCGGCGGCGGCGTAGAGGACGTCGGCGCCCTTCTCGATCTGGCCCTCGGCGGCGGCCTTGCCCTTGTCCGGGCTGGAGAAGCCACCCTCCTCGGCCGTCTGGGTCAGGTACTGCGAGATGACCTTGACCTTGCCGCCGCTGGTGTCCTGGACGCCCTGCTTGTAGCCGGCCTCGAACTTGTGGATGAGCGGGACGTCCACACCGCCCACGAAGCCCACGGTGTTCGACTTGGTGGCCTTGGCGGCGGCGACACCGGCGAGGTACGACGCCTCCTGCTCGGCGAAGACCAGGGATGCCACGTTGTCGGCCTTCACCTCCGAGTCGACGATGCCGAACGTGGTCTTCGGGAACTTCGCGGCGGCGGCCTCCATGGCCGGGCCGTACGCGAAGCCCACGCCGATGACCGGGTTGTAGCCCTGCTTGGCCAGGGACTCCAGGCGCTGCTGCTTGTCGGCGTCCGTCTCGCCCTCGGTGGGCTCGATGTCGGCCGTCTTGTAGCCGAACTCCTTCTCGGCCTTCTGCAGGCCCGCGTACGCCGCGTCGTTGAAGGACTGGTCGCCCTTGCCGCCGATGTCGTACGCGATCGCGAGGCCCTTGGTGCCCTTGCTCTCGCCGTCGCCGCCGTTGCCGCTCTCGCTGCTGGTCCCGCCACAGGCCGTGGCGGCGAGCGCCAGCGACGCGACCCCCACCGCGACGCGGGTCAGTTTGGAAATCCGACGCATCTTGAAGTTCCCCATCTTCTCCAAAGCCCCGCAGCCGGGTGCTCAGTTCGGCGCACATTAACGCGCGTAGACACTCCTGGGAACGGGGTTTCGACTGGCCGTTATCCATTCGTGCCGATGGCCGGTTACGTCCTCGTGAACCATGGGATCGAAAGGGACGCTTGGGACAGAGCCCTTCGCACGTCTCTCGCGTTCCGTGTCTGCGGGGTGACTTAAGCGTGACGGTGCGCGCGCCGTACGGGGGCGTACGACACGCGCACCAGGCTGCCGCGAGGGCGCGGGCGCCGCAACCGGAGAAGGTGCGGATCGGGTACCGGGTCTGTGGAGGCCGTGCGCCGGGGTGCTGTGCGGGACGTCCGCGCTGTGCGGGATGTCCGCACCCGCCCCCTAGGAGGTCGCGGCGGTGTCGAGGACCTGCATCCGGGCGTCCATGAGGGCGGCGGCGGTGAACAGCTCGACGCCCACGGTGATGGCGTGCTCGTCCGCGTCGAAGTCGCCCTGGTGGAGGTCGCGGACCGTGAGGTCGCCGGGGCGGCGGACACCCAGGCGGGCCATGGCGCCGGGGACGTGCTCCAGGTACCAGGAGAAGTCCTCGCCGCCGAGGCTCTGCTCGGTGTCCTCGACGGCCGTGGCGCCGCGGCGGGCGACCATGGCGTCGTGGATCAGCTCGGTGACGACGGGGTCGTTGACGACCGGCGGGACACCCCGGACGTAGTTGATCTCGGACTTGGCGCGGTGCAGGGTCGCGACCTCGGCGATCGCCTCGTGCACCAGGTCGGGCGCCTGCCGCCAGGCGTTGATGTCGAGGCAGCGCACGGTGCCGGACAGCTCGGCGTGCTGCGGGATCACGTTCGGGGCGTGGCCCGACTCGACGCGGCCCCAGGTCACGGACAGTCCGCTGCGGGCGTCGACCCGGCGGGCGACCAGCGCCGGCACGTCGGTGACGACGCGGGCGGCGGCCGTGACGAGGTCGGTGGTCAGGTGGGGGCGCGCGGTGTGGCCGCCGGGGCCGTCGAGGGCGATCTCCAGGCGGTCGCAGGCCGACGTGATGGGGCCGTGGCGCAGACCGATACGGCCGGCGTCGACCCTCGGGTCGCAGTGCACGGCGATGATCCGCCCGACACCTTCGAGGGCACCGCTCTTGATCACGTCGCCCGCGCCGCCGGGGAGGACCTCCTCGGCGGGCTGGAAGATCAGCCGGACGGGGCGCGGCAGCTGCCCCTTGCGGTGCAGGTCGGCGAGGACGAGCCCGGCGCCGAGCACGACGGTGGTGTGCACGTCGTGGCCGCAGGCGTGGGCGCGGTCCGGGACCGTGGAGCGGTACTCGCAGTCCACCTTGGTGTCCGGGATGGGCAGCGCGTCGATGTCGGCGCGCATCGCGAGGCGGGGCCGGCCGCCGTCCCAGTCGCCGATGTCACAGATGAGTCCGGTTCCGCTGTCGAGCACGCGCGGTCGGAGCCCTGCCTTCTCCAGGCGGGCCTTGATCGCGGCGGTCGTGCGGAACTCCTGGTTGCCGAGCTCGGGGTGCATGTGCAAGTCGCGGCGGAACGCGACGAGTTCGGCACGCAGGGCTTCGGGCAGGGTGCCGGGGAGGGCGGCTTCGGCTTCCCCGGACAGATCGGCCTCGGACTCTCGGGACATCAGTTGGTTCACCCTCTGAAGGGTAGGGCGATCGAGCGACCTTCTAACCCTCGATCAACAAAAAATCAGCCCGTAAGGGGAAGATTTCTGGCCGCACGACGCATACGTATGGGCAGGGATGGGTATACCCGTCCGCCTGTCGTGGCGGGCAGACCTCATGGACGGGACGCGATCGACGCGGCGCCGACGGCGCGACCCACCGGGATGACCGGGGCGTCCCTCCGGGAACGCCGGGGGTTGCCCGCGAATCCCATCGTCCAAACGTCCGGGGGTACCCGAACGATTCCCACGTTCCACGGATACCACGTTCCGGGCGCCGTGATGTGCCGAAACTGGCGCCGTTGGGTGACTGTTCGACTACCACGGGCGAGACTCACCAGGTACGGGGTGGGGCTGTGAGGAGAGGATTCAGGGGCCGATGGTGACCAGGGTCACCAAGGGGCGCGGGAGCGGACGGGGGGTGGTGCGGTGACGCTGCGGGACGGGTGGACGCCCGACTGTGAGGGTCGGCCACGTCCCTTGCGCCGCGACTGAGGCCGGCTGGAGTCGCGCGGGAGGTGGAGGGATGCGGAC
>NZ_LIRK01000317.1 GCF_001419765.1 Streptomyces torulosus | reverse complement strand
GACCTGGTGGTGGGGCGGCGGGTCACGGGTGAGGTGATCGGGGTCGATCCGGACCGGGGTGAGGTGCGGATGTCGACGGCGGCCACCCGACACCCGCTGCTCTGGCGGTTTCTGAAGGGGCTTCGGGCCGGGCGGGTGCTGAGCGGCACGGTCGCCTCGATCGAGAGCTTCGGCGTGTTCGTGGCGCTGGACGAGGGGTCGGCGCATCCGATCCACCCCGGCGTCGGGTTCGTCACCTTCCCCGAGCTCTCCTGGCGGTACTTCGAGGACCCCTCCGACGTCGTACGGGTCGGGGAGCGGGTGTCCGGCGCGTTCCTGTACTTCGACACCAGCAACGGCGAGGCGCGGCTGTCCTTGCGGGCGCTGCTGCCGGACCCGTTCCAGGAGTTCGCCGACGCGGTCGCGGTGGGGCAGGTGCTGCGCGGGCGGGTCACCAAGGCGGTCCCGTTCGGGGTGTTCGTCGAGGTCGCCGACGGCGTCCAGGGGCTCGTCCGGCCGACCGGGCCCACGGCGGAGCGCCCGGCGGCTCC
The DNA here is from genome assembly GCF_001419765.1 of Streptomyces torulosus. GTDB lineage: Bacteria > Actinomycetota > Actinomycetes > Streptomycetales > Streptomycetaceae > Streptomyces > Streptomyces torulosus. Next base: position 12,593 of record NZ_LIRK01000317.1, on the reverse strand, counting down.
CGAGGGGGTCGGGGCGGAGGGGGAGGAGGTGACGGTGGCCGTCGTCGAGGTCGACCGGGAGCGGCGGACGCTTCTGCTGTCCCGGGTGCGGGCGCCGGGCGAGCCGGATGGCGCACCCGGCTCCGGGCGGCCGCCTACTCGGCGGTGACGACGCGTTCGACCGCGGCGGTCACCAGTTGCTCCCGCTCGGCCTCCGAGAAGACGTCGGGGAGGGTGAGCTGTTCGACGATCAGCCAGTTCAGGGTGAGCATGAGGAGCTTGACGGCCATGGCGTCGCCGGGGAGGCCGGACGCCTCGTGGTAGGCGACGTTGGCGTCGACGTCCGCGCGGACGCGTTCGGTGAGGACCTTGCGCAGCTCGGGGCGGCGGGTCGCCTCCAGGCGGAGTTCGAGCAGTGCGAGGTAGCCGGTGCGGAAGGAGGCGATCCGGCCGACGAGTTCGCGCATCAGCTCCACGTACGTCTCCCGGTCGCGGCCGGCGGCCCGCTGGCGGGCGATGGTGGCCTCGTCGGGCTGGAGCCGCTCGTAGACGCGGGCGCCGGCCTGGGTGAGGAGGTCGTCGCGGTTGGCGAAGTAGTTGGACGCGGTGCCGCCCGGGACGGCGGCCTCGGCGTCCACCGCGCGGAAGGTGAGGCCGCGGGCGCCTTCCCTGGCCAGGACCTCGATCGCCGCGTCGACGAGGGCGGCGCGGCGCTGGTCGTTCCGTCTCACCATTCACACCACTCCGTGCGTAGTACTACGTGCGGGACGCTTCCAGCAGAGTACTGCCCGGGAGGGGCGTGCTGTGCCTGTGGGCCACCGGGTACCTAGTCGGCCGTGTCCGGCGCCTCGGCCGCCGCCGGTGTCGCGTCTGCCGCCGACGCCCCGGCCGCCCCCGCTGTCGGCTCGAACCCCTCCACGCCCGCCACGAAATGGTCGAACTCCCCTGCCTGGACCCCCAGGACGAACGCGTCCCACTTGCGGCGGTTGGTGGTGACGACGACCTCGGGGGCGCTGGTCTCGCGGATGTAGACGGGGGCCTCCGGGTCGTCCTCGCCGTCCCCCTCGCCGAAGGCCAGCTCGAACCAGGGGCCGGGGCCGGTGGCGCCCTCGGGGGCCGCGCGGATCCAGTCGAGGTCCGGGGGGATGTCGGACATGACGGGTTCTCCTTGTGGACGAAGGGGACGGAGTGCCGTGAGTGATCATTCCTAAGAAGGAGGGCCGCCTCTACACTTACCGTCGGCGGACTCGCGGGCGGTGAGGGGCGGTTGACGGTGCGTAAGGCATGGATCGTGGTGATCTCCGCTGTCGGCGCCGGACTCGCTTTCGTCATGGTGCTGGTCGTCGGTGTCTATCTGGTCGCCGGGAACCTCGCCAACGGGGTCGGCGGAAAAGCCGTCGGACTGGCCAAGGGTGCCGTACCCGCGGCGTACCAGCCGCTCGTGCAGAAATGGGGCAATCTGTGCGACGCCATCAATCCGGCGTTGCTGGCGGCCCAGCTGTACCAGGAGAGCGGGTTCAACCCGAAGGCGCAGAGCCCCGCCGCGGCCCAGGGGATCGCGCAATTCATTCCGGGGACGTGGGCGACACACGGGCTGGACGGTGACGGGGACGGCGACCGTGACGTCTGGGACCCGAATGACGCGATTCCATCGGCCGCCTCGTACGACTGCAAGCTCGCCTCGTACGTGAAGGACGTACCCGGAGATCCGACCGCGAACATGCTCGCTTCCTACAACGCGGGCGCGTACGCCGTCATCAAGTACGGGGGCGTCCCGCCGTACAAGGAGACCCAGAACTACGTCAAGACGATCACGACGCTGTCGGAGAGCTTCGCCGCGCCCACGAGCCGCGTCGATCCGAGCGAGCAGGCGGCGGGCGCCATCGCGTACGCCCAGAAGAAGCTCGGCACGCTCTACCTCTGGGGCGGCAACGGCACCGCTGACCAGGGTGGACGCTTCGACTGCTCGGGGCTGACGAAGGCGGCGTACGCGAGCGTGGGGATCACGCTGCCCCGCGTCGCGAACGATCAGTACAACGCCGGGCCGCACCCCTCGCGGGACGAACTGCTGCCGGGTGATCTCGTCTTCTTCTCCGACGACCTCACCAACTCCCGCGCCATTCGGCACGTCGGGATTTATGTGGGGGGCGGATATATGATCAACGCCCCGCGGCCGGGTGCGGTCATCCGGTTCGACCCGATTGACACCCCCGACTACTTCGGGGCCACCCGGGTCACCGAAGATGGCGCGAAAGCGCTGCCCAAGACCGTCTGACGGGTCCGTAATTCTCCGTGAACGCCTGCCCTGAGCTGCGGCGACGCGTCTCTCTTCGATAACGTCTGAGTGATCATTCAGTGGAGGGTGGAACGCATTGGAGAGAAGTGTGCGTTCCTATTTGACGTAGCGCGTTGACGCCTACGGACACCACGGGGGTGGCAACAGCGCGGCGCACGTACGGGTGCGGTCGCGAGAACGATGACGAAAGGGCCGCAGCACGATGGCTGGACTCGCCGCGCATGCCGCACTTGCCGCTGATTCCGGATCCAATCCCGACGTCGAGCTGCTCTACGACATCAATGGCCTGGCCAAGGACGCCCCGACCTGGCTCGACCGGGTGATGGAGTTCGTCGGCGAGTACGGCCTGCTGTTCGCCATGGTGCTGCTGATCCTTTGGTGCTGGTGGGGCGTGCGCAAGCGCGGCGGCGAGGACGCGGCCTCGTCCGTGGCCGCGCTGGTGTGGGCGCCGCTGGCCGCCGGTGTCGCCGTACTGATCAACGTGCCGATACGGGGGTTCGTCGAGCGGCCCCGGCCCTTCCTCGACCACGAGGGGCTGGAGGTGCTCGTCTCCGGCAAGACCGACTACTCCTTCGTGAGCGATCACGCGACCCTGATCATGGCGATGGCGGTCGGACTCTTCGTCGCCAACCGGAAGTTCGGCCTGATCGGCCTCGTCATCGGCCTCCTCGGCGGCTTCATCCGGGTCTACATGGGCGTGCACTACCCGACCGACGTGATCGGCGGCTTCGCGCTCGGCACCGCCGTCGCCCTGCTGCTCTCGCCGCTCGCCATGGCGCTGCTGACGCCATTGATGACGGCGATCGAACGGTCGCCCCGCGTGGGGTGGCTCGTCCGGGCGCGCGGGCGTGACGGTCAGCGCGCGGTGATCCCGGGCGCGCGGGTCGAGACGTCCTCCACGGAGGAGCGGGACCTGGCGGCGTAGCCGCGACCGCCCGGCCCGACACCACCCGACGGCCCCCTCACCGCATGCTGGTGAGGGGGCCGTCGTCATGGGGCCGCCGCGGCCCCCGGTGAGCGCTACAGCGCCTGCGGGAAGGTGAAGAAGCGGTTCGGGTCGTACTTCTTCTTCAGGGTGGTCAGCCGGCCGGCCGCGTCCCCGTAGTACGCCTTCCTCCAGTCCGTGAGGGTGGGGTCGGTGTAGTTCTGGTAGGCGGCGCCGGAGGCGTGGCGGGACATCGACTTGTGGGCGCCGTCCAGCCAGGACTGGGCGGCCGTGCCGGAGGTGCCGGGCTTCCAGGAGGCGATGTACTGGGCCAGCATCCGCGAGCGGCGGTGGACGAAGGCCGTCGCCGTCGGCGAGACACGGTTCACCTGGCCGCCGAGCGCGGTGAGGGCGATGCTGCCGGCGCCGCCCTTCACGCCGGTGATCCGGGTCAGCAAGGTCTGGATGCCCGCCGAGGAGATCGAACGGTCGAAGAAGTCCGAGCGGGCGGCGTACGTCTCGCGGCCCAGCTTGCCCTTGGGTGAGCGGCCGGGCGTCGTGCCGGGCAGATGGCACTGGGCGTCCTCGGCGAAGGACCCGCAGCCCGCGTAGCCCTCCATGGCGTCCTCGTACGTACGGCGCTTGAGGGAGACGCTGCGGGCCGGGGCGCCCACCCGGTCGGCGAGCCGGTCGACGGCGTTCTGGAGCTCGCCGTAGGTGCCGAGGGAGAAGGCGGCGACGGAGACGGTCGGGGTGCCGCCGGCCGACTTCGCGATGTGGCAGGACGACCAGATCTCGTCGGCCTGGGTGGGCCCCCACTCCTGCCACGCCTTCAGGACGGCGGCGGCCCTGGACCAGGGCCAGGTGAGGTACGCGGTGACGCCGGGAGGGGCCGCGTGGGTCTTGAAGCGGAGTTCGGTGACCACGCCGAAGTTGCCGTTGCCGGCGCCGCGCAGGGCCCAGAAGAGGTCCTGGTTGGTGGTGGCGTTCGCCACCAGATGCTTGCCGTCCGCGGTGATGAGGGTGGCCTGGGTGAGGCTGTCGCAGGTCAGGCCGTAGGCGCGGGACGTCACGCCGTGGCCGCCGCCGAGGGTGAGGCCGGAGACGCCGACGGTGGGGCAGGAGCCGGCGGGGATGGTGACGCCCTTGGCGGCGAGGGCGCGGTAGACGTCGATGAGCTTCGCGCCGGCGCCGATCACGGCCTCGCCGCCGGAGGCGCCGACCTTGTTGAGCTTGGAGACGTCGACTATCAGCCGGCCGTTGCCGGAGGACCAGCCGGCGTAGGAGTGGCCGCCGTTGCGTATCGCGACCTTGAGATCGTGGGCCCTGGCGTAGGCGAGGGTGGTGCGGATGTCCTCGGGGTGGGCGACATAGGCGACGGCGGTGGGCTTCAGGGGGTCGAAGCGGGTGTTGTAGAGCTGGCGGGCCGTCGTCCAGGCCTTGTCGCCGGGGCGGACGAGTGGCCCGTCGAGGTCGCGGGCGAGGGCGGCCCAGTTGACCGCCGTGGGCTTCTTGCCCGCGCCGTGGGCCGTCGTGGTCGTCCGGAGGGAGGCGTTCGTGGCCGTGGCCGAGGCGTCGGAGCCGCCTCCGGAGTCGCAGGCCGAGGTGGTCAGTGCGGTGAGTGCGGCCGCACCGCCGCCGATGAACGTACGCCGTTCCATGTGCGCCTCCCGGTGCGCCGCGAGTTGGGGTCGTGAGACGAGACGGGGGTTGGTGGGGGTGGGGTTCCCTCCGCCGCCCGTGCCTTCGGGTGCCCACCGCATCGGGACGCCCTTGAGCTCGGGTGCCCCATGTCGTCGCGCGTGTGCGGGTCTGGGTGTTTCTCGCGCGGTTCCCCGCGTCCCTCGCCCCGTCCGGGTGGACGTGTCTGGTATGCGTGGAGTTTCCTTTTCTTTAGGATTTCTCCGCCCCTGAATTGCATAGATGCCGATCGACCCCGCACCGCAGGGTTGCAGTCCGAGTGGGTGTTCGGTCCAGAGGACGGTGGCTGCCGTAAGCATTCCGTTACCTCACCGCACTGTCGGCAGGGGTTCACTCGCCGTTCACTTCCGTCCATCGGCGGCTTCACCTGATCTGCCTAATTTCGGCCTTACCCGGTGCGGGATGTGGGCCGAGAACGCGGCCCCGCCTCCCGTGACGACAGCAGCCTGAGGGACATCGGTGCCCGCAAGAGCACTCCTGAGGCTGATACGACGACTTCGCACGCCGCCATGTGGACGGCGGCTCCTGGAAGGAACCCCCGAAAGTGAAGCTTCAGCGCAAGAACCGGCTGCGCGCCCTTTCTCTCGGTGCTGTCGCCGTCACCGGCGCCCTGACCCTGACGGCTTGTGGGTCGGACGACACGGGCGGCAGCAACGCGGGCGGCAGCACGGCGCCGGCCAACAGCAAGATCGACTGCGGCGACGCCAAGGGCCAGCTGCTGGCCGACGGCTCTTCCGCGCAGAAGAACGCCATCGACGCCTGGGTCAAGCAGTACACGGCCTCCTGCAAGAGCGTCCAGATCAACTACAAGGGCAGCGGTTCGGGCGCCGGTATCACCGCGTTCACCCAGGGGCAGGTCGCCTTCGCCGGTTCCGACTCCGCGCTGAAGCCGGAAGAGGTCACCGCCTCCAAGGAGGTCTGCAAGGGCGGTCAGGGCATCGACCTGCCGATGGTCGGGGGCCCGATCGCGGTCGGCTACAACGTCCCGGGCGTCGACAGCCTGGTCCTGGACGCCAAGACCCTCGCCCTGATCTTCGACAGCAAGATCACCAACTGGAACGACAAGGCCATCGCGGCGCTGAACCCCGACGCGAAGCTCCCCGACCTCAAGATCCAGCCGTACCACCGCTCGGACGAGTCCGGCACCACGGACAACTTCACCAAGTACCTGATCGCCGCCGCGCCCGACAACTGGAAGTACGAGGGCGGCAAGGCCTGGCAGGCCAAGGGCGGCCAGTCCGCGCAGGGCTCCTCCGGTGTCGCGCAGGGCGTGAAGGAGACCAAGGGCGCCATCTCCTACATGGAGCTCTCCTACGCCAAGGACGGCATGAGCACGGTCGACATCAAGACCGGCGCCACCGAGCCGGTCAAGGCGACCGTCGAGAACGCCACCAAGGCCATCTCCGAGGCCCAGGTCGTGGGCACCGGCAAGGACCTCGCGCTGAAGCTGAACTACACGCCGACCGCCGAGGGCGCCTACCCGATCACCCTCGTCACCTACGAGATCGTCTGTGACAAGGGCAACAAGGCGGACACCCTGCCCGCCACCAAGTCCTTCCTCACCTACATCGCCTCCGAGGACGGTCAGGGCCTGCTCGCCGACGCCGGCTACGCCCCGATGCCCGAGGAGATCATCACCAAGGTCCGCAGCACCATCTCGGGCCTGAGCTGACCTGAGTGCGGCCCAGCCCGACCGGGACTGGGCCGCACCGTCCGGTGCACCGCCGCCAGGAGCCGTTCCGCCACCGCGGACGGCTCCGCCCCGAGTCGCCGTCCGCACGACGACGGCTCCGCAGACCGGAGAACCTGATGGACATATCCACGACCAAAGACACACCACTCCCCTCCACACCGCCGCCCGCCGCGGAGGAGAAGCGCGCCGCCCGCGGCGCCACCCGCCCCGGCGACCGGATCTTCCTCGGCCTCTCCCGCGGCTCCGGCATCTTCCTGCTGACGATCATGGCGGCCATCGCCGTGTTCCTCAGCTACCGCGCCGTGCTCGCGATCGGCAAGGACGAGGGCAACTTCTTCACCACCTTCGAGTGGAACCCCACCGGCAACCCGCCGGTCTTCGGTATCGCGGTGCTGGCCTTCGGCACCATCGTGTCGTCGATCATCGCGATGGCCATCGCGGTCCCGGTCGCCGTCGGTATCGCCCTGTTCATCACGCACTACGCCCCCCGCAAGCTGGGCGGCCCCATCGCGTACGTGGTCGACCTGCTCGCCGCCGTGCCGTCCATCGTGTACGGCCTCTGGGGCGCCCTCGTGCTCGTCCCGCAGCTCGACGGTCTCTACGGCTGGCTGAACGACTACCTCGGCTGGACCGGCATCTTCGAATGGCAGGGTGGCGCGCCCCGTTCGATGCTCACCGTCGGCATCCTGCTCGCGATCATGATCCTGCCGATCATCACCAACGTGAGCCGCGAGGTCTTCCGCCAGGTCCCGCAGATGCACGAGGAGGCCGCGCTGGCCCTCGGCGCCACCCGCTGGGAGGTCATCCGCATGGCCGTCCTGCCCTTCGGGCGCTCCGGCGTCATCTCCGCCTCGATGCTCGGCCTCGGCCGCGCCCTCGGCGAGACGATGGCCGTCGCGATGGTTCTGTCCTCCAGCTTCGAGATCAACCTCAGCCTGCTCGACCCGGGTGGCGGCACCTTCGCCCAGAACATCGCCAGCAAGTTCAGCGAGGCCACCGAGATGGGCCGGGACGCGCTCATCGCCTCCGGTCTGGTCCTGTTCGTCATCACCCTGCTGGTCAACGGCGCGGCCCGCCTGATCATCGCCCGCCGCAAGGAGTTCTCGGGGGCCAACGCATGAGCAACGCAACTCTCTCCGGCAAGCGCCCCAGCACCCTGCGCGCCGCGTCCCTGCCCAAGTGGTTCTCCTGGGCGGTCGCCGCCGCCTCCGTCGCCCTGGGCCTCGGCGTCTCCGCCGCCCTGGGCCTGGAGAGCTCCATCCAGTGGGCCCTGATCGCAGGCGTCCTCTTCGTCGCCGGGACGTTCGGCATCGCCGCCCGCGTCGAGGGCAAGCGGCAGGCCAAGGACCGGGTCGCGACCAGCGTCGTCTGGGTCGCGTTCCTCCTCGCCGTCGCCCCGCTGGCCTCCCTCGTCTGGGAGACCGTCAGCCGCGGTGTGAAGGTCCTCGACATGTACTTCCTCACGCACTCGATGGGCGTGGTCGCCGACACCGAGCCCGGCGGCGGCATCTACCACGCCATCCTCGGCACCCTGGAGCAGGTCGGCCTCGCCACCCTGATCTCCGTGCCGATCGGTGTGCTGACCGCGATCTACCTCGTCGAGTACGGCCGCGGCAAGCTCGCCAAGGCCGTCACCTTCTTCGTCGACGTCATGACGGGTGTCCCGTCGATCGTCGCGGGCCTGTTCATCCTCAGTACCTGGATCCTGATCCTGGACATGGGCCCCTCCGGTTTCGCCGGCGCGATGGCGCTGACCATCCTGATGCTGCCGGTCGTCGTCCGCTCCACCGAGGAGATGCTCAAGCTCGTCCCGAACGAGCTGCGCGAGGCCTCGCTGGCGCTGGGCGTGCCGAAGTGGCGCACGATCCTCAAGGTGGTGCTCCCGACCGCGATCGGTGGTATCACGACCGGTGTGATGCTCGCGGTCGCCCGTATCGCCGGTGAGACCGCCCCGGTCCTGCTGCTGGTGTGGGGTTCGAACTTCATCAACACGAACCCCTTCTCCGACCCGCAGGCGTCGCTGCCGATGTACATCTACCTGCAGTACGCCAACAGCGGCGGCTCCGGAGCGGCGTACGACCGTGCGTGGGCGGCGGCCCTGACGCTCATCGCCTTCATCATGATCCTGAACCTGGCGGCCCGCGGCATCGCCCGCTGGAAGGCGCCGAAGTCCGGTCGCTGACGCGGCCACACAGCGACCAGATCCCCAGCGAATTCCCCGCGAATTCCTCGCGAAAGAAGCAGTGATTCACATGGCCAAGCGAATCGACGTCAGCGGCCTCAACGCCTATTACGGTTCCTTCCGGGCCATCGAGGACATCTCGATGACCGTCGAGCCCCGCACCGTGACGGCCTTCATCGGCCCCTCCGGCTGCGGCAAGTCCACCTTCCTGCGCACCCTGAACCGGATGCACGAGGTCACGCCGGGTGGCCGCGTCGAGGGTAAGGTCATGCTCGACGACGAGGACCTGTACGGCGCCGGGGTCGACCCGGTGTCGGTGCGGCGTGAGGTCGGCATGGTCTTCCAGCGCCCCAACCCGTTCCCGACGATGTCGATCTACGACAACGTGGCGGCCGGCCTGAAGCTCGTCGGCAGCAAGAAGAAGTCCGAGATGGACGACGTCGTCGAGAAGTCCCTCAAGGGCGCCAACCTCTGGAACGAGGTCAAGGACCGCCTGGGCAAGCCGGGCTCCGGCCTCTCCGGCGGTCAGCAGCAGCGGCTCTGCATCGCCCGGGCGATCGCGGTCGAGCCGAACGTGCTGCTCATGGACGAGCCCTGCTCGGCCCTGGACCCGATCTCCACGCTCGCCATCGAGGACCTCATCGGTGAGCTGAAGGAACGGTTCACGATCGTCATCGTGACGCACAACATGCAGCAGGCGGCGCGTGTCTCGGACCGTACGGCGTTCTTCAACCTGGCGGCCGTCGGGCAGCCGGGCAAGCTGATCGAGATCGACGACACCGAGCGGATCTTCTCCAACCCGTCGGTGCAGGCCACGGAGGACTACATCTCCGGCCGCTTCGGCTAGGCCGGCGCCCCGGCCGGAGGGAGCCGTCGTCCCGGCTTCCGTCCGGCCTCAAGAACCCCTCGTGGTGCTGCATGGCGGTGCCACCACGAGGTAGGTAAAGGGCCCGTCCCCCGGCTCCCGGGGGACGGGCCCGCGCCCTTTTCCGACGGTGTTCCCGTCAGAGGAACGCCAGGTTCACGATCCAGAAACTGGTCGCGGCGACGATGGCAGCCGCCGGCATGGTGATGAACCAGCCGAGGACGATGTTCTTGGCGACGCCCCAGCGGACCGCGTTCACCCGCTTGGTGGCGCCGACACCCATGATCGCCGAGGTGATGATGTGGGTCGTCGAGATGGGGGCCTTGAAGATGAAGGCCGTGATGAACATGATCGACGCGCCGGTGGTCTCGGCGGCGAAGCCCTGCGGCGGGTCGAGTTCGATGATCTTCCGGCCCAGGGTGCGCATGATGCGCCAGCCGCCCGCGTACGTGCCGAGGGACAGCATGACGGCACAGACGATCTTCACCCAGATCGGAATCGGGTCGCCGTAGTCCTCGACGTCCGCGATGACCAGGGCCATCACCACGATGCCCATCGTCTTCTGGGCGTCCTGAAGACCGTGGCCGAGGGCCATGCCGGCCGCCGACACGGTCTGCGCTATACGGAAGCCGTGCTTGGCCTTGTGCGGGTTGGCGCGGCGGAAGATCCACATGATCGCCGCCATCACCAGGTAGCCGACGACCAGGCCGACCACCGGGGAGACGAACATCGGGATGACGACCTTCTCCAGGACGCCGGACCAGTAGACCGTCGTACCGCCCGCGAGGGCCGCGCCCACCATGCCGCCGAACAGCGCGTGGCTGGAGGAGGACGGCAGGCCGAAGTACCAGGTGACGAGGTTCCAGGTGATCGCGCCGACCAGGGCGGCGAAGAGGATGCCCATCCCCTTCGAGCCCTCCGGCGTGGAGATCAGCCCCTCGCTGACCGTCTTGGCGACCCCGCTGCCCAGGAAGGCGCCCACGAGGTTCATGACCGCGGCCATGGCAAGGGCCGCGCGCGGGGTGAGAGCCCGGGTCGAGACCGAGGTCGCGATCGCGTTCGCGGAGTCGTGGAAGCCGTTGGTGTACGTGAAGAAGAGCGCGACCCCGATGGTCGCGACCAGAGCGAAGGTGTCCATGAAGGGCTCAGGACTCCTTGACCGCGATGGTCTCCACCGTGTTCGCCACGTGCTCGAAGGCGTCCGCCGCCTCCTCCAGCACATCCACGATCTGCTTGAGCTTCAGGACCTCGATGGCGTCGTACTTGCCGCTGAAGAGATGGGCGAGCAGCTTGCGGTGGATCTGGTCCGCCTGGTTCTCCAGTCGGTTCACCTCGATCCAGTACTCGGTGAGGTTGTCCATGGTGCGGAGGTTGGGCATCGCCTCGGCCGTCAGTTCGGCCGCACGTGACAGGACCTCGATCTGCTGCTCGACGCCCTTCGGGAGGTCCTCGATGCTGTAGAGGACGACCAGGTCGACGGCCTCCTCCATGAAGTCCATGATGTCGTCGAGGGACGACGCGAGGGAGTAGATGTCCTCGCGGTCGAACGGTGTGATGAACGAGGAGTTCAGCTGGTGGAAGATCGCATGGGTGGCATCGTCACCGGCGTGCTCGGCTGCCCGCATGCGCTCCGCGATCTCGGCCCGGGCAGACGGGTCCGCCCCGAGCAGTTCCATGAGGAGCTTCGAGCCCGTGACGATGTTGTCCGCGGAGGCGGCGAACATGTCGTAGAAGCTCGTCTCCCTGGGGGTCAGACGAAAGCGCACAAGGGGTCCTCGGGGTGCATCGGTTTCGGTCAGGCTGATGCTAAGTGCATCATCCGGCCACGGCTAATGGGCCGTCCCCCAGTGTCGCCCATCAGGCAACGGCGTCGACAGGGGGGCTGCCCGGAGGCCGTATACCCGCCAAAGTTCGATACGATATACCCAGTAGGGGTATATGTCTGGAGGACGCGATGACGACCACCGGGGCCGGCGCGGAAGCGCCCTCCGTCGCGGACGCCGTGGAGACGCCTGTCGTGACCGACCACGACCATGGAATCCATGGGTATCACCAGCAGAAGGGTGAGCATCTCAAGCGGCTGAGGCGCATCGAGGGTCAGATTCGAGGGCTCCAGCGGATGGTCGACGAGGACGTCTACTGCATCGACATACTCACGCAGGTCTCCGCCTCCACCAAGGCCCTGCAGTCCTTCGCGCTGCAACTGCTCGAGGAACACCTGCGGCACTGCGTCGCCGACGCGGCCCTCAAGGGGGGTGCCGAGGTCGACGCGAAGGTGGAGGAGGCCACGAAGGCCATCGGTCGGCTGCTGCGGACCTGAGCGCCGGCCCGGCCGCCCGGTGATCGAATTTCGGCCACCGCCGCGTGCTCGGGGGAGGGCTACGGGGCGTCCTGGGCGCGTTCCTCGCCCACGCGGAGGACTTCGTCGATGCGGTCGGGGCTGAGGCGGTCCCCGTCGGTGGCCGAGGCGGCGATGATCAGTTCACCGCAGAGCTCGATCTCGGCGAGGGCCACGTGGTCATGGACCGCCGTACCGCCTGCCGGAGCCACGCGCATCACCTCTTCTCCGCCGTCACCGACTTCCTAGGGTAGGCAGCGGCCCACAGGCCGCGCATGGCACCAACGGACCATTTCCGGCCCCGCACTTTCCCCGAGGGATTTCCACGACCAGAGGCCCGAGGCCCGGCCGGAACGGCCCTAGTCCTCCGCGATCTTCCCCGCGTAGATGTCCTCCGGCCGCGGCAGCCGTACGGCGACGTGGACGCCGAAGTCGTACAGCAGGGTCGTCGAGGCGACGGCCACCGTGTCCTGCTGCCGGCCGTTGACGAAGCTGAACCGGTGGCGGACCTTGCGGATCCGGCCCTCGTCGTCGAGGTACGCGTCGAAGGGGACCGTGGCGGTGGCGAACCCCCGGGCCGCGGCGCGCAGCGGGGCCCGGGGGTTCGCCACCGC
>NZ_LIRK01000316.1 GCF_001419765.1 Streptomyces torulosus | reverse complement strand
GGGTGTGTATAAGAGGCAGGTGGGGGTCGGGTGTGGGGAGGGGACGAGGCATGAATCCGTCATGGGCGAGTCCTTCGGACGCTTCGTTCGCGCGGGCGACGCGATCAGGGGGCGTTCGCGCGCGCAGGGGACGGTGGCCGCGCCGCCGAGCCGTCGAGCCGTACCGGCCGGAGGCCGATGGCAGCCGTAGGGGCGGAGGGCGGAGGTCACGGGTGGAGCGGACAGTCGGACGATGAGCTGCTGGTCCGCCGGATACGCCGGGCGGGCCGGGGTGCTGGTGGTCCGGCCGGGTGGGCCGGGGTGCTGCGGGGTTGGTCGAGGTGCTACGGGGTTGGTCGAGGTGCTACTGGGCTGGTCGGCTCACCCCGGCCGGGCCGGTGGGGGAGCTGTCGGGACGCGCGGGCCGGCGCCATGCCTGGAGGTGGCTCGCGACCACCTCGCCGGTCCGGGGGAAGTCCGCCGGGTTCCGCAGGCCCACGGCGACCGGCCGCCGGCCGGGCCGCCACGTGAAACTGCCGAACGCGTGGTCCCAGACCGAGAGTTCGGAGCCGTAGTGACCGGCCTCCGACAGGTCGACGCTGTGATGCAGCCGATGCTGCTCGGGTCCCGCGAGGACGTGGTTGAGCGGGCCGATCCGGACGTCGATGTTGGCGTGCACGAAGTAGCCCTGGGTGACCACGAACAGGCCGATCACGAAGGCCGTCGAGGTCGAGAAGCCGGCCAGGGCGAGTGAGCACTGCACCACGCCCTGCGTGAGCACGACGTCCAGCAGGTGGTTGACCCCGTTGTTCCCGACGTTCACCTTGTCGGGCACATGGTGCACACCGTGCAGCCGCCAGAGCCGGGGGCTGGTGTGGCACCACCGGTGGATCAGGTAGTTGGCCAGCGAGCCGAGGAGCAGCGCCAGCGGGATCTCCGCCCAGAGTGGCAGGGCCGGATGCCGTGGCGCGGCCCAGCCGACGATGGCCGCCACCGGTAGCTGGGCCAGGGCCCCGCCGGTCGTCGTGAGGACGAAGTAGACGCCGTACCAGCCCCATTCACGGGCACTCGGCGCCCATTCCCGCTCGTACGGGATCAGCCGTTCGAGCAGGGTGAAGTAGGCGATGGTGCCGACGAGGAAGAGCTGGCTCACCCGGCCGAGGTCCCAGCGCAGGTGCAGTGCGGCGATCGCCGTGGCCACCAGGGCGGCCAGCAGGACCGGATACGCGACATGGCGCAGCAGTGTGCGGAAATGCCCGCGCATGACGCCCCCCTGGCCCGCGGATAATCACCGACAGTGTTCGTGTCGATACTAAGGGTGGTCAACGCTCGGCGCGAGGGGCTTCCGACGAGAATCAGAAAGGGTGGTTTTATCCGATAATCATCGTGCGATGTGCGAGGTCGCCCGGTCCGGTGCAGGCTGGGGATCATGCCAGGCAAGCGGGTGAGGCGCCGGGAGGCCGACGGGTCCGACAGGCCCGACCGGCCGGACGGCCCCGACGTCGAGACGGTGCTCGACGAGCTGTATGTGACCCCGCCGTCGGACTTCGTCGGCCGCCGGGAGGTATGGGCGGCCGCCGCCAGGACGTCCGGTCGCGGCGACGACGCGCGGGCCATCCGGGGTGCTCGTCGCCCCACCCTGGCGGCCTGGGCGGCCAATCTGCTGCTGCGCTCCCGCCCGGAGGAGAGCCGGCAGTTCCTCGAGCTGGGGGAGTCGCTGCGCGAGGCGTACCGCACGCTGGACCCCGGCGGCCTCAAGGAGCTGTCCGACCGGCGGCGTCGGGTCGTCGCCGCCCTGTCCCGGGAGGCCGCGGGGCTCGCCCGGACGGCCGGGCAGCCGCTGTCCGGCTCGGTGCTGCAGGAGGTCGAGTCCACGCTGCGCGCCGTGCTGGCCGACGCGGACGCCGCCCGGCGCTGGTCCGGAGGTCGGCTGGAAACAGCCCTTGCCCCGCCGTCGACCCTCTCTTCCGACAGCGAACCGGCCGCCGCGGCCCCCACGACGGCGAAGCGGCCCGCCCGTGCGACGGCGAAGCGACCGGCCCCCGCGAAGGGGAAGCGGTCCGCTCCCGCCGAGCCGTCGGCGGCGTCGACGCGCGACCGCGGGGGGAAGGACGAACTCGCCGAGCGCCGCCGTGAACGGCAACTGCGGCTGGAGAGGGAGCAGCAGGCGGAGCGGGAACAGCGGCTCGCTCAGGCCCGGGAGGCGGCCGAGGTCGCCGAACGGCGGCTCGGCGACCGGCGCGCGGAAGCGGAGGACGTCGACGCGACGTTGCGGCGGACCCGTGACCAGCGTGACCGGGCGCGGCGCCAGGTGTCCGCCGCCGAGCAGCAGCTCCGCAAGGCGCGGGAAGCCCTCGCACGAGCCCAGGAGCAGGTCGGTCGCGCCGAGGAGCACGCGGGCCATGCCGAAGAGGACCTCGACCGTGCCGAAAAGGGGCAGCGGCAGGCCGAGGAGAGGCGGCGGACGGCCACCGCAGCCCTGACCGAGGCCGAGCGGGAGGCCCGCGACACCGCCCGAGCCGTCCACCGCCTGAACCGCTCGGGCGGTGACTAGGGGGTGTTTCGAAAGTCCCGCACAGCACCCACGGCGCCCGGCACGCCCTCTCGCCGCACCGGCCGAAAGCCCAAGTACGTCCAGTACGAGGGCTTTCGTCCGGCACGCCGAGAGCACGCACCGGACACCGCGGGCACCGCACAGGACTTTC
>NZ_LIRK01000315.1 GCF_001419765.1 Streptomyces torulosus | reverse complement strand
CCCGAGCGCCGTGCGCGCCTCGGCGGGGTTGCGTCCGGCCGACCCGGCTGGGCCGTCGACACCCCCGTCCCGGCCACGGGAACGCCTCCGGCAGCTACCGGTGAACCCGTGCCCGCGGGGGAGGGAGCGCGATGAGCGAACTGCGGTTGGACGGCCTGGAGACCAGGGACGGGGCCGAGGAACTGGTCTGGCCAAGTCAGTCCGAGCCGGGTGGCCCCTCGCGGATTGAGGGTGTGCCCGGGGTCTCTTCGCGGATTGAGGGTGAGCCTGGGGCCTCTTCGCGGACCGAGGGGGTGCCGGGAGCCTCTCTGCGGACCGAAAGGGCACCGCGGCCCCACCCGCGTTCCGAAGGGGCGCCGGAGGCCCTCCCGCGTTCCGAAGGGGCGCCGGAGGCGCGAGCCTCGGCGACGCCACCAGGCGCATCGGACTCGGTGGCCCTCCTTGACGGGGTCCACCCCCAGGCCGAGGCCGTGGCCGCGGGCGGGGTGGGGATCGGCGCTGATGACGGAGGCCGGGCCTCCTCCGAACCCGCGCCCGCCTCCAGACGCGGGGCCGTGGACCCCGTGAAAGCCCTGATGCGCCGGCACCGGGAGCTGTGCGAACGGGCCGTGGACCCGCTGGAGATCGCCGCAGGGCTGGAGGCCCACGGAGTCACCGACCGCACGGCCGCCCGCTTCCGGCACCGGGACGTCTTCTCACTCGCCGAGGAGATGTACGCGCGCGTACCCCGCGACGCGGAGACACCCCCGGAGCGCCGGCCTATGCCCGCCGCGTCCGGGCCGGGCGGCGGCTGGGCGGTCCTCGCCCTTCTCCCGGGCGCCCTCTGCGCGGCGGCAGTGGCCGGTGTACGGCTCACCCACGGCCAACCCCGCCTCGTCGTCGCCACGGCCGGTGCCCTCGCCGTCGCCCTCGGGCTGCGCGCCGCCCTCCGCCGCAGCCCGCTCCGGTCGCCGCTCGGCGCGACCGGCCACAGCGGCACCTGGACCTGCTGGCTGATGGCGTACGCCCTGCTCGGCGACGGACTGCTCGCCGCCGGTCTCGCCGACGGCCCCGACGGTCCCTGGCCCCTGGCCACGGCCCCCGTCCTGGCACTCGCCCTGAGCTGCGCTCCCGCCCTGTGGTGCGCCCACCTCCTCTCCGTACGCGCCCGCCGCAAACTCGTCGCCAGCCGCGGCCTCGCCGACTTCGCCGACTCCGTGAAGCCCCTGCTCCTCGGCGTGTTCGCCCTGTACCTGTGCGCCCTGGTCTCCCTGCTCGCCCTGTGCGGCACGGTCCTGGACGAACCGGCCGTCACCGCGGGGGCGGTCGCCCTCGGCGCACTGCTTCTGCTGGCCCGCATCCTCACCGTCCACGGCTTTCCGCACGCCCCCGCCGTCGTCCTGTGCTCGGCGGCGCTGACCGAGACCTGCGCCCTGGCCACCGTCTTCGCGAGCCGCCTGCCCGGCTGCTCCTTCCTGGCCGTTCCCGTCCGGACGGTCACCGACGCCTGGGGACCAGGCGCCGTCCCCGCCCTGGTCTGCGGCATCGCCGCACTCCTCCTCCTCGTGCACGCCACCCGCACCCTCACCCGGGCCTCGGCCCACGCCCGCCCGCCGGGGGCGACCTGACCCCACCTCGGACGGTCCACGGCGCGGTCACCACAGGCCGCAGCCCGCAACCGAGCCCCACCGGCGCGCGGGACAGCCGTCGCGCGCACCACCTCCCGCGGGGCCGACACCGCGGGACCACCTCATCACCCACGGCACCACCTCATAAGGAGAACGCCAGATGATCACCTCCCGAACCGGAGAGTCCGCCCCGGGAGCCGCCCGATGAGGGTCCTGCTGATCGGAGCCAACGGATACCTCGGCCGTTTCGTCGCCGAACGCCTCCTCGCCGACCCGGCCGTCCAACTCACCGCGCTCGGTCGCGGCGACGACGCCGACGTACGGTTCGACCTCGCCACCGGCAGCCCCGGCGCGCTCACCCGCTTCCTGGACGCGGTCCACCCCGGCGTCGTCATCAACTGCGCCGGAGCCACCCGCGGCGGCGCCCGCGAACTCACCCGGCACAACACCGTCGCCGTCGCCACCGTCTGCGAGGCCCTCCGCCGCAGCGGCTGCGGGGCCCGCCTGGTGCAGATCGGCTGCGGCGCCGAATACGGCCCGAGTCAGCCCGGCTCCTCCACCGCCGAGGACGCCGTGCCCCGCCCCGGCGGCCCGTACGGCGTCAGCAAACTCGCCGCCACCGAACTCGTCCTCGGCTCCGGCCTGGACGCCGTCGTCCTGCGGGTCTTCTCACCCGCCGGGCCCGGCACCCCCGCCGGCTCGCCGCTCGGCCGCCTCGCCGAAGCCATGCGGCGCGCCATGCAGTCCGGCGACGGCGAACTCAAACTCGGCGGCCTCGGCGTCCAACGCGACTTCGTCGACGTCCGGGACGTCGCCCGCGCTGTCCACGCCGCCTCACTCTCCGCCGCCCAGGGCGTGATCAACATCGGGTCCGGCCGTGCCGTGCGCCTCCGCGACGCGGCCGCCGTCCTCGCCCGTGTCGCCGGCTACGGCGGTGCCCTCCACGAACTCGACACCCCGTCCGGGCCCCTCAGGCCGACCATCGGCCACCCCCGGCCCGAACCGGACCACACCCCTCCGGTCGCCTATCCCTACCCGGACGGCTGCGGCAGTTGGCAGCAGGCCGATGTCCGCACCGCCCGCGACCGGCTCGGCTGGCGGCCCCGTATCAATCTGGAGGAGTCCCTCGCCGACATCTGGATGGAGGCCGCATGCCGTATCTGACCTCCACCCCGTCCGGCACCGCCAGCACCGGCCTGAGCGCCGGCCTCGGCATCCCCGGCTATGCGCACCCCCTTGTCGCCCCGCTGGAATGGGGCGAACTCACCCGGCCCGGGGCCCCTCTGCACTGGGTCGTCCTGAACGTCTCCGACGGCCCCGGTACCCGCCCCGACCCGGTCTGTCTGGAAGCCGCGGGACGGCTCCGCAACGGCGGCGTCCGGGTCCTCGGCCACCTCGACGTGACCCATGGCGCGCGCCCCTTCGGTGAGATCGTCGCCGACGCCCACCGCCACCTCGACTGGTACCAGGTCGACGGCTACCTCCTCGACCGCTGCCCCACCGAGCGCGGCGCACTCCCCGGACTCAACCGCACCGTCCTCACCCTCCGGGCGCTCCTCGGCGGCGGCCACATAGTTCTCGGCCACGGCACCCATCCACATCCCGGATATGCCGAGAGCGCCGACCAACTCGTGACCTTCTCGGGGCCCTGGAGCGACTACCGCTGGTCCCAGGTCGCCGAATGGACCGCCGACCATCCTCCTGAACGCTTCTGCCACTTCGTCCACGGTGTGCCCCGCGTCCACCTCGACGAGGCGCTGCGTGTCGCCCGCTGGCAGGGCGCTGCCACGATCTACTTCACCGACCGCACGGACCGGGGCGGCCGAATCGACCCCTGGGCGACCCTGCCCGGCTACTGGGACGACATTGTCTCGCTGGTTGGAACGGGTGTCTCGGAATGAAAAAGGGCGTGGCAGTGTTACTGGGAGAACAACTGTAGTGATTGACCGATCAACGGAGTCCCCGTGTCGCTGCCACCCCTGGTCGAGCCCGCTTCCGAGCTCACCGTAGATGAGGTCCGCAGGTACTCCCGCCACCTGATCATCCCCGACGTCGGGATGGACGGGCAGAAGCGGCTGAAGAACGCCAAGGTGCTCTGTGTGGGCGCCGGCGGCCTGGGCTCGCCGGCGCTGATGTACCTGGCCGCGGCGGGCGTCGGGACGCTCGGCATCGTGGAGTTCGACGAGGTCGACGAGTCGAACCTGCAGCGTCAGATCATCCACAGCCAGGCCGACATCGGCCGCTCCAAGGCCGAGTCCGCCCGCGACTCCGTCCTCGGCATCAACCCGTACGTGAACGTGATCCTTCACGAGGAGCGGCTCGAGGCCGACAACGTGATGGACATCTTCAGCCAGTACGACCTGATCGTCGACGGCACGGACAACTTCGCGACCCGTTACCTGGTCAACGACGCCTGCGTGCTGCTGAACAAGCCGTACGTGTGGGGTTCCATCTACCGCTTCGACGGCCAGGCGTCCGTCTTCTGGTCCGAGCACGGCCCCTGCTACCGCTGCCTGTACCCGGAGCCCCCGCCGCCGGGCATGGTCCCCTCCTGCGCCGAGGGCGGTGTCCTCGGTGTGCTGTGCGCGTCCATCGGCTCCATCCAGGTCACCGAGGCCATCAAGGTCCTCACCGGCACCGGTGAGCCCCTCGTCGGCCGGCTGATGATCTACGACGCCCTCGAGATGCAGTACCGCCAGGTCAAGGTCCGCAAGGACCCGAACTGCGCGGTCTGCGGCGAGAACCCCACCGTCACCGAACTCATCGACTACGAGGCCTTCTGCGGCGTCGTCTCCGAGGAGGCCCAGGAGGCGGCCGCCGGCTCGACGATCACTCCCAAGCAGCTCAAGGAGTGGATCGACGACGGCGAGAACATCGACATCATCGACGTCCGCGAGATCAACGAGTACGAGATCGTCTCGATCCCCGGTGCCCGGCTGATCCCGAAGAACGAGTTCCTCATGGGCTCCGCCCTGGAGAGCCTCCCGCAGGACAAGAAGATCGTCCTGCACTGCAAGACGGGTGTCCGCAGTGCGGAAGTCCTCGCGGTCCTCAAGTCGGCCGGCTTCTCCGACGCCGTCCACGTGGGCGGCGGCGTGATCGGCTGGGTCAACCAGATCGAGCCCGACAAGCCGGTCTACTAGTCCCCTTCCCGCCGTCGGCGGGCGGACGCTTTCCCCGGAGGGGCTCGGCACCGCGTGTGCCGGGCCCCTTTTCGCGGTGGCCACGACTACGTGCAGACCTTTCCGTCCTTCGGCACCCTCCCGGCCAGCAGATACGCGTTCACCGTCGAGTCGACACAGCTGCTGCCGCTGCCGTACGCCCCATGGCCCTCGCCCTTCCAGGTGAGCATCACTCCGACGTCCTCGCCCAGCTCCCGCGCCATCTTCTCGGCGCCCTCGTACGGCGTCGCCGGGTCCCCGGTATTGCCCACGACGAGAACGGGGTCCGCCCCCGGCGCGCTCACCTCCGGTGAGTCCGTCAGACCGGGCACCGGCCAGTCGTGGCACCAGCCCGCGGTGTCCCAGCCCAGGAACTCGCCGAACACGGGCGAGAGCTTCCGGAACTCGGGCAGCAGCGTCTTCGTCTCCTGCGGTGTCGGCCGCTGCTGCTGGTCCAGGCACGATATGACGCGTTGCGAGTGGGTCGTCGTGCCGTAGCGGCCCGAGGGGTCCCGCTCGTTGTAACCGTCGGCGAGCGCCAGCAACTCCGTGCCGTCGCCGTCCTCCGCCGCGTCGAGAGCGCTCGTCAGGCCGGGCCAGCTCTGCTCGCTGTAGAGCGGCAGGACGATACCGGTGATCGCCAGGGTCTGGGTGAGCTCCCGTCCGGAGGTCGTCGGCAGGGGATCGGCGTCGATCCGCTGCAGCAGGTCCGCGATCTTCCGGGTGCCCTTCTTCGGGTCCTGGCCCGTCGACGCGAGGTAGTTGTCGAGGGCGCGCTGGAAGCCCAGGGTCTGGTTCTTCGCGTGGCCCATTGTGTCGGCGGTCGGGTCGACGACCGCGTCGAGCACGAGGCGCCCGACGTTCCCGGGGAAGAGATGGGCGTATACGCCGCCCAACTCCGTGCCGTACGAGATGCCGACGTAGTGCATCTTCCGGTCGCCGACCGCTCGGCGGATGAGGTCCATGTCGCGGGCGGTGTCGGCGGTCGACACATGGGACAGGAGCTTGCCCGCTGCCCGCGCGCAGCCGGCGCCGAAGGAGGCCGCGTCGTCGAAGAAGGCCGTCTCCTCGGCGGCGTCGTCCGGAGTGGCGTCCACCGACTCGGCCGCCTGGATCTCCTTGTCGCTGCGGCAGCGCACCCCCTCACTCCCGCCGACGCCCCGGGGGTCCCAGCTCACCAGGTCGTACCGCTTGTGCAGCTCGCTCGTGAGACCGGCGTACGAGGGCATCGTGGAAACGCCCGAGCCGCCCGGTCCGCCGAAGTTGAACAGGAGCGAGCCGAGCCGTTCGCTCCTGTCGCCGGTCGCCTCGCTGCGGATCAGCGCCAGCCCGATCGTCTCGCCGTCCGGCTTCGACCAGTCCAGCGGGACCTTGAGCGTCGCGCACCGCCAGTCGCCGCCCGGCGCCGGACCCTCCGACGTCGCCTCGCAGCGCCCCCAGTCGAGCTTCTGCGCGGGGAGCGCGGAAGGTGAGGGGACCGCGGATGCGGACGCGGCGCTCTCGCCCTTCCCGCTGTCGGTAGCTCCACTGCAGCCGGCGACCAGCACCGCAGCCGCGGTCAGAGCCGCTCCCCGTAGCCATCGAGCCATGAGCAAATCCCCCCTTACGGCACCACTCGCCGGATATCGCGAATGGCGGTCATGCCATGGTATGCGGACTGCCGCGCTTGCGTCGGGGCCTGTGGATAACGCTCTGACCTGCGGCTTCAGGCGCAGACGGTGCCGGACTTCGGGGCCTTGCCCGTGAGTAGATAACCGTCCACGGCCGCCTTCACGCAGCCGTTCCCGCTGCCGTACGCCCCGTGCCCCTGCCCCTTGTACGTCAGCTCGACACCGACTCCCGCCCCGAGCGCCCCCACCATCTTCCGCGCGCCCTCGTACGGTGTGGCGGGATCGCCCGTGTTGCCGATCACCAGGATCGGCGCCGACCCCGGCGCGCTGACTTCGGGATGGTCTGCCGCGCCGGCGACGGCCCAGTCGGTGCAGGTGAGCATGGACCAGGCGAGCCAGTCACCGAAGACGGGGGAGGCGGCCCGGAACTCGCCCTGCTTCGCCTCCACGTCCTTCGTGGTGTACCGCTGTTTGTCGTCGGCGCAGCTGATGGCGACGTTCGCCGCGGCCAGGTTGCTGTACTCGCCGTTCTCGTTGCGTCCGTTCATCGAGTCGGCCAGCAGCATCAGCAGTCGGCCGTCCCCGTCGTATGCCTGTTGGAGCCCTTCGGTCAGGTAGGGCCAGAGGTCCTTGGAGTACAAGGCCTGCGCGATCCCGGTGGTGGCGGCTGACTCCGTCAGGTCGCGGGGGAAGACACCGGGGATCGGCTTGCGGTCGAGGTCGTCGAGGAGCGTCGTGATGCGGTTCTTGACGTCCTGCGCGGTGTCGCCGACAGGGCACTCCTCCACTTTCGACACACAGTCCTTGGCGAAGTTGTCGAGCGCGAGCTGGAAGCCCTTGGCCTGCCCGAGGCTGCTCTGTTCCGGTGTCTGTGTCGGGTCGACAACGGCGTCGAACACGGCCCGGCCCACGTTCTTGGGGAACAGATGGGCGTAGACGCCGCCGAGTTCGGTGCCGTAGGAGATGCCGAAGTAGTGCAGTTCGTCGTCGCCGAGGACCTCGCGCATCAGGTCCAGGTCGCGGGCGGCGTCGGGGGTGCTGACGTGCGGGAGGGTCTTGCCGGAGTTGTCCTCGCAGGCCGCGTTGAACGTCTTCGTGCTGTCCAGGAGATCCTTCCGCTCGGACGCGTCGTCCGGCGTCTGGTCCTGCTGGAAGTACTCGTCGAGTTCCTCGTCGTCCTCGCACTCGACGCCCGCGCTGCGACCGACTCCCCGCGGATCGAAGCTGACCAGGTCGTAGCGGGTGCGCAGCGTGGTGAAGTCGTCGGCGAAGGCGGGCAGCCCCTTGACGCCCGAGCCCCCGGGGCCGCCGAAGTTGAAGACGAGCGAGCCGATCCGCCGGTCCCGGCTGCCGCTCGACCGCGCCCGGATCAGCGCGATGTCGATCGTGTCGCCCTTGGGATCGCCCCAGTCGAGAGGAGCCTTCATGGTCGCGCACTGCCAGGGGGTGCCGTTCGGCAGGGGCGAGGGGGCAGGGCCGCCGCCCTCGGACGCCGAGGGCGCCGGGCAGTCCTTCCAGTCCAGTTTCTGCGTCGTCAGATCCTCGTCCTTGCCCTTGGCCTCGCCGCCGCAGCCCGCCGCCGACCAGGACAGCACGACGGCCATGGCGGTCAGGGTGACGGCGCGCAGCCGGAGCGAGGTGGGCATGCCCTCATCCTGAAGCCGCCTCGTGCGGTGTGCTCGGGGCGCGGGCCGAGCGGGTGAGAGAGGGCCCGATCCGCCTCCACGCGCGTGGAGGCGGCGCTCCGCCCCTCTAGAGGGCGCCCTTGCGTGTCAGCTGGTTGAAGGCCAGCCACCCCGGCAGCACGGGCAGCCACAGCGTCAGGAGTCGGAACAACAGGACCGCGGGGGCCGCGACCTCCTTGGGGAGGCCGACGGCGATGAGGCCGACCGTCAGTGTGGCCTCGACCGCGCCCACACCGCCGGGCGTCGGCGCCGCCGAGCCCAGCGCGTTGCCCGCGAGGAAGACGACCGCGACGCTGGCGATGCTGATCGAGGCGTTCTCGTCACCGAAGGCGCGGATCGAGGCGTCCAGACACATCACGAAGCAGCCGGTGAGGAGCAGCATGCCGCCGATGCCGGTGACCAGCTTCTGCGGCCGCTGCAGCACGTCGAGCATGCGTGGGACGACACCGGCGAAGAGAGACCGCACGCGCGTGACGACGAACTTCCGCAGGAAGGGGATCGACGTCACCACCAGGACGAGCACCGCGACCGTCAACAGGCCCGCGATGACCGTGCGGGACGGCGACAGGGACGGCGTCTTCTCGGTTCCGGTGAGATAGCCGAAGGCGAGCAGCATCAGGATGTGGCAGCCGAGTCCGAACAACTGCGAGGCGCCCACACTGGCCACCGCGAGACCCGGCCGTACCCCCGCCCGCTGCAGGAAGCGCGTGTTGAGCGCCACACCGCCCACCGCCGCCGGGGCGACGATCTTCACGAACGACCCGGCGACCTGCGCGGCCACCGTGCGGGGGAACGGCACCCGCTCCGGTACGAAGCCCAGCAGGCTCATCGCGGCGGCCACATAGCTCAGCGCGGAGAAGAACACCGCCGCGGCGACCCAGCCCCATTCGGCGTTCTTGATGAGCGGCCCGAACTCGATGTGCGTCAGCTGCGTCAACAGGAAGTACGCGCCGATGGCACCGGCGATGAAACTGATCAGGGTGCGCGGCCGGACCCGTTCCAGGCGGGCCGGTTCGACGGGGGCCTGCGGCCTGATGAGCAGCACCTGGTGGCGGATCTGGGTGAGCAGGTCCTCCTCGCGGGCCTCTTCCAGGGCCTCGTCGATGGCCCGCTTCTCCGCCCGCTGCTCGGCTCGTACGGCCTTCTTGGCGGTCTTGCCCGCCTCGGCCTCCTTGTGCTCCTCCGCGCGGGCCTGCTTGGCGAGCTGGGAGGCCTCCAGGACCGCCTCGCGTTCGCGCTCCGCCCGCTCCCGGGCCAGTCTCCGCAGCGTCGCGCGCGTGGAGCGTGACAACGCGATGGGCTGCAGCATCGGCAGACAGTCGGCCACCGCGTCGGGGCCGAGGACGCTCACCGCCGACGCCACCGCCCGCTCGGCGCCCACCCGGAGTCCGAGTGTGGTCAGGAGCTGGGAGACGTCCATGCGGAGCACCAGGTCTCCGGCCGCGATCTCACCGACGCGCAGATCGGTCAGGACCACCGTGCCGGAACGATCCACCAGAATCGCGTCGCCCACCAGCCTGCGGTGCGCGATCCGGCGTGACTGCAGGGCCTTCACCTGGGCCCAGGTGTCGTGCAGCAGTTCGTCGGTGACCTCGTCGTCCGACAGCGAGTCCAGGGTGCGTCCGCCGGTGTGCTCGTAGACGAGCATCACCGCGTCCGGTCCCAGTTCGGAGGTCGCGATCAGCTTGGGGGCGTTGGCGCCGGCCGCGATGGCCGCGTACGCGAGGAGTGCCTCCTGCTCCAGGGCCTGGCGCAGGGACTGCAGACTGCGGCGCGTGGTGATGCCGCGCAGGGTCAGCCGCCGCCAGACGCGGTAGAAGAAGCCCTGCGCCTGCTGCTCCCGGTCGACGACGGTGACGTCGAGGGGTGGGCCGTCCTCCAGCGTCACGAAGTACCGGCGGCCCCGGTCGCCGCCTTCCGTGGCGTCCGAGGCCTCCTCGCGGGCGGCGCTCACCGGCTTGAAGCCGACCCGCCTGAGGCCCGCCATCAGGGTCCGGCCGGTGGGGCGCACGTTCGGTGAGCCGACGGCGTAGAGCGTCCCGTAGGCGACCGTCCAGCCGATGAGCACCGTCAGGATGATCGAGAACGGCGTCGTGTAGCCGGCGACCAGCATGGAGAACGTGTCCAGCAGGAGCACGATCCACAGCACCGCACGCCAGCGGGGTCTGCGGGACATGCCCACGGCCGTCATGTAGGCGATGACCGGCGCGAGATAGCCGTGGACGGGGTCCGTGAGGGCGTGGATGTCGCCGGGGGAGGGCTGGGTCAGCGCCTCCTGGATCGAGTCCGGGGCGGTACGGGCGACCCACAGGTCCGTCGCCAGGGTCACCCCGTGCGCCAGGACCGCCGCGAGCACACCGTCCGCGATGCGCAGCCCGTCCCGCTTGACCAGGCGCTCGATCGCGAAGGCGACCGGGACCAGCAGGATCGCGATGCTCGACCCCAGGCCCGCGAGCTTGATCATCAGGTCGGGTGCCTGGCCCGTGCCCTTGTTGATGTCCTGTTCGAGGCCGGCCGTGGTGCCGTGCGCGAACGCGGCGATCGCCAGCAGGACGATGATCCCGAGGATGCCGACCGACAGCCGCATGAGGTCCGAGGGACGGTGCACGCGCGCGGGGAGTAGCGGTTCGTCGCCCTCGACCGCTTCGGTGTGCCCCTCGTCCGGGACGTCGGTATCCGGGCCGACCTGCGACGACGTGTCGTCGTGCCGGTCGTCGTGCGCCCTGGGGGAGAGCGATGTCTCCGTGGGCGCGATGTTCGCCGGGTCCTTCGGGTCGGCGGTCTCGGCGCCCTTGTCGTCCCCGTCGGCGGCGTCCGGGCGCGACGAGGCGTCAGAGGTGCCCGCCGCGTCATCGGGGTGCACGCTCTGCTGCTTCATCGTCTCTTCTTGGTCTCGTATCACCAGTCACCGCCCGCACGATGGTGGCATGCCGGGTGGGCACACAGGGGCATCAGGGTGCAATGCGGGGGCGCACAGTCTGCCCGAAGACCGTCCTCGGAGCGAGGGACGCACGCGTCGGCCACCACGTCCCATTGTCGGTGGGGTGGGGCAGGATGGGCCGGATGAGCGAGGAGAGCCTTCCGGCGGACGCCCTGCCGGAGTACGCGGAGCGGGTCCTCGAGGTCGCCGAGCTGATCCCGCCCGGGCGGGTCATGACGTACGGGGACGTCGCCGAGTGGCTGGGGGAGGGCGGCCCGCGCCAGGTGGGCCGCGTGATGGCCCTCTACGGGGGTGCCGTGCCGTGGTGGCGGGTGGTCCGCGCGGACGGCCATCTGCTGCCCGGCCACGAGCTGAGAGCGCTGGGTCACTACCGGACGGAGGGCACGCCCCTGCGTGAGGCGAGTCGCGCCGCCGAGGGTCATGTGCCGCGCCTCGACATGAAACGGGCGCGCTGGGACGGCGGCGAACGCACCGGCTGGGACGGCGGCGAACGCGCGGAAGATCACACCTGACGGCATTCCGCGTCCGACGGCCGCCGAGGCGCCCCCGAACGGGGGAAGCGGGGCACGTCGGTGGCATGCCGTACGTTCGTGGGGCGAGGGACGCACAGGCCGCGTGAGTCGGGAGGGAACAAGAGGAAGCTGAGCTTCCGCACCACCCGTCGGCGTAGCGTCGGCTGCACGTGTCCCCCTCACCCCGCGGCCACCGCTCTCCACGAGCAGGGGCAGGGCAACCAGCACACCCACCAGGACCGGCGAACCACGTGAGCTCCTCTTCCTCCACCAGGCGCCTGTCGCACACCCAGATGCGACAGGGGAGCCGTGGCGCTTACCGACTGGTGCGTACCCCACCGGTCCGATCGAGTCCCCCTCGTCTGGACGCCCAGCAGGCCGCCGTGGTTGACCACGAGACGGGCCCCATGCTCGTTCTCGCAGGTCCGGGCACTGGAAAGACGACCACCCTCGTCGAGTCCGTGGCGGCCCGCGTCGCCCGCGGAACCGATCCCGAGCGCGTCCTCGTCCTGACCTTCAGCCGCAAGGCGGCCGTCGAGCTGCGCGACCGCATGGCGCTGCGCATGGGCGCCGCGCGCGCCCCCCGGGCCACCACGTTCCACTCGTTCTGCTACGCCCTGGTCCGCGCCCACCAGGACAGCGACCTGTTCGTCGAACCACTGCGCCTGCTGTCCGGTCCCGAGCAGGACGTCGCCGTCCGTGAGCTGCTCGCGGGCCAGCCCGACCTCGAACGCCTCGGCCTCGCGCACGTGCGCTGGCCGGACGAGCTGCGCGCCTGCCTCACCACGCGCGGGTTCGCCGACGAGGTCCGCGCGGTCCTCGCCCGCAGCCGTGAGCTGGGCCTGGCCCCCGCCGACCTGCGGGCCTTCGCCGACCGCATCGGCCGTCCCGACTGGCGCGCGGCCTCCGCCTTCCTCGCCGAGTACCTCGACGTCCTCGACCTGCAAGGGGTCCTCGACTACGCGGAACTCGTCCACCGCGCGGTCCTCCTCGCCGGTCGGCCCGGCGTCGCCGAACAGCTGGCCGGGCAGTACGACGCGGTCTACGTCGACGAGTACCAGGACACCGATCCGGCGCAGGTACGGCTGCTGAGGGCCCTCGCGGGCGGCGGCCGTACCCTGGTCGCCCTCGGCGACCCCGACCAGTCGATCTACACGTTCCGGGGCGCCGATGTGAACGGCATCCTGGACTTTCCGGCCGCCTTCCCCCGCGCGGACGGCCGCCCCGCGCCGGTCGCCGTCCTCCGGACCTCCCGCCGCTCGGGGGCCGACCTGCTCGCGGCCACCCGACTGCTCACGCAGCGCATGCCGCTCACCCGCCTCCCGGCGGAGAAGGTACGGGCCCACCGCGAGCTCCGACCGGAACGGGACGGCGGCCGCGTCGAGGTCTACACGTACCCCACGCCGGGCACCGAACTGGACAACATCGCGGACGTCCTGCGCCGGGCCCACCTGGAGGACGGTGTCCCCTGGGGCGAGATGGCCGTCCTGGTACGCGCGGGTGCCCGCACGATCCCGTCGATGCGACGTGCCCTCACGGCAGCGGGCGTACCCCTGGAGATCGACGGCGACGACCTGCCACTCCGTCACGAGCCGGCCGTACAGCCCCTCCTGACGGCCCTGCGAGCAGTCGCCCGGGCGGAGCTGGGGGACACCGGCTCGACGGCCGCACAGGGGCCGGTGGAGCCCGTGGAGGGCGCGGAGGCAGAAGAGGACGCGAAGGCAGAAGAGGGCGCGAGGGCCGAGGAGGGCGCGAGGGCCGAGGAAGGTGAGAAGGCAGAGGAGGCCGGAACAGGAGGGGCGCAGGAGGGGGGCTACGAGCCCGACGCCGGTCCGGCGGCGGAGTCCGGCGAGCCGCCCGGCGCCCCCGAGCCGGCCACGTGCTGGCTGGACACCGAGACCGCGCTCACCCTCCTCGCCTCCCCCCTCGCCGGTATGGACACCGCCGATCTGCGGCGGCTGGGTCGTGCCCTGCGCGAGGAGGAGCGGGCCGGCGGCAACCCCGTGCCGCCGCCCTCGGACGAGTTGCTGGCCCGCGCCCTGGCCGAACCGGAACGGCTGGTCGCCCACGACCCCGTGTACGCGCGGGGCGCGCAACGCCTCGGCGCGCTGCTGCGGAAGGCACGGGAGCGCCTTGCCGGCGGCGGCACGGCCGAGGAGGCACTGTGGGACCTGTGGGACGGCACACCGTGGCCCAGGCGTCTGGAGCGGGCCGCCCGGCGCGGCGGCGCGGCCGGACGCAACGCGGACCGGGACCTCGACGCCGTGTGCGCGCTGTTCGCCACCGCGGCCCGCGCGGAGGAACGCACCGGAGGTCTCGGCGCGCTCAACTTCCTCGCGGAGATCGAGGCGGAGGACATCGCCGCCGACACGCTCACCGGCAGGGCGGTGCGCCCCGACGCCGTACGCCTGGTGACCGCGCACCGCTCCAAGGGCCTCCAGTGGCGCCTGGTCGTCGTCGCGGGCGTCCAGGAGGGACTCTGGCCGGACCTGCGCCGCCGTGGTTCGCTCCTGGAGGCCGACCGCATCGGCCGCGACGGCCTCGCCGAACCGCTCACCCCCGGAGCGCTGCTCGCCGAGGAGCGGCGTCTGTTCTACGTGGCCACCACGCGCGCGCGTGAACGCCTCGTCGTCACCGCGGTGAAGGCCCCCGCCGACGACGGCGACCAGCCTTCCCGCTTCCTCGCCGAACTCGGCGTGGAACCCAAGGACGTGACCGGCCGCCCCCGCCGCCCGCTCTCCGTCGCCGCCCTCGTGGCCGAGCTGCGAGCCACGACGGTCGACCCGCGGGTGTCGGACGCGCTGCGTGAGGCGGCCGCCCGGCGACTGGCCAGGCTCGCCGCCCTGAGCGACGAGGACGGCCGTCCCCTGGTGCCGTCGGCGCACCCGTACCGCTGGTGGGGCATGTTCGAACCCACCGAGAGCAAGGTCCCGCTCAGGAACCGCGACCAGCCCGTCGTGCTGTCCGGCAGCGCCCTCGACCAGCTCGCCAACACCTGTGCCCTGCAGTGGTTCCTGGGGCGCGAGGTGAAGGCCGACGCGCCCGCGACCGCCGCCCAGGGCTTCGGTAACGTCGTGCACGTTCTCGCGGACGAGGTCGCCTCCGGACGCACCCCCGCCGACCTCGACGTCCTCATGGAGCGCCTCGACTCCGTGTGGAACGCGCTCGCCTTCGACGCGCCCTGGAAGTCCGACCAGGAGAAGCAGCACGCGCGCGTGGCGCTCGAACGTTTCCTGACCTGGCACGTCGACTCGAACGGGCTGCGCGCCGGGCGCACCCCGGTGGCCAGCGAGCAGGACTTCGACGTGACCCTGGAAGCGGGTGACTACGAGGTGCGCATCCGGGGGTCCATGGACCGCGTCGAGACCGACGCCGAAGGCCGCGCCTACGTGGTCGACTTCAAGACCGGCAAACAGGCGCCGACCGCCGCCGAGGTCGAACGGCACCCGCAGCTCGCCGTCTACCAGCTCGCGGTCCGCGAGGGGGCCGTCGACGAGCCCTTCGGTGGCGCACGGCCCGAACCGGGCGGCGCCGAACTCGTCCAGCTGCGGCAGGGCGCCGCCAAGAAGAACGGCGGCGAGACGCTTCCCAAGGTGCAGGCTCAGGGGCCTCTGGAGGGCGACTGGGTCGGCGGCCTCCTCGCCAACGCCGCCGGCAAGGTCCTCGACGAGCGCTTCTCCCCGACCGCAGGACAACACTGTGCACACTGCGCTTTCCGGGCGTCCTGCAGTGCCCGCCCGGAGGGCCGCCACGTGGTCGAGTGACCGACGTGATCCACGGCACCACCCGCGCTGACCAGCACTTCTCCCCGCCCGGACGGTGATCCGGCGTCCGCTGTCAGTGGCCGCCGCTAGCCTCTCTGGGGTGTCCGCCCGAATCACTGATCCCGAGCAGCTCAAGGAGCTCCTGGGCATCCCGTTCACCCCGGAGCAGACGGCCTGCATCATCGCGCCGCCTGCCCCGCAGGTGATCGTGGCCGGAGCCGGCTCGGGCAAGACCACGGTGATGGCCGCGCGCGTGGTCTGGCTGGTCGGCACCGGACAGGTCGCCCC
This sequence comes from Streptomyces torulosus, assembly GCF_001419765.1. Classification (GTDB taxonomy): domain Bacteria; phylum Actinomycetota; class Actinomycetes; order Streptomycetales; family Streptomycetaceae; genus Streptomyces; species Streptomyces torulosus. Next base: position 2,480 of record NZ_LIRK01000315.1, on the reverse strand, counting down.
CGAACAGGTGCTCGGCCTGACCTTCACCAACAAGGCGGCCGGCGAACTCGCCGAGCGGGTGCGCAAGGCCCTGGTCAAGGCGGGCATCACCGACCCCGACGTGATCGACCCCGACAATCCCCCGGGCGAGCCCGTCATCTCCACGTACCACGCCTTCGCGGGCCGGCTCCTCACCGATCACGGGCTGCGCATCGGACTGGAGCCCACCTCCCGCCTGCTCGCCGACGCCACCCGCTACCAGCTGGCCGCGCGCGTGCTCCGCGAGTCCCCGGGCCCCTACCCGGCGCTCACCCGCTCCTTCCCCGACCTCGTCAGCGACCTCCTCGCGCTCGACTCCGAACTCGCCGAGCACCTCGTACGCCCCGAGGAACTGCGCGCGTACGACGCCGAGCTGCTGCGCGACCTGGAGAGCGCCAAGCTCTCCAACGCGGACCTCCGCAAGGTCCCCGAGGCGGCCGCCGCCCGCCGGGAACTCGCGGAGCTGGTCGGCCGCTACCGAGCCGCCAAGCGCGAACGGGACCTCCTCGACTTCGGCGACCAGATCGCCCTGTCGGCCGGTCTCGGCCGACTTCCCGAGGTCGGCCGCCTGCTGCGGGACGAGTTCCGGGTGGTCCTGCTCGACGAGTACCAGGACACCTCCGTCGCCCAACGCGTCCTGCTCGCGGGCCTGTTCGGCGGCGGCACCGGTCACCCTGTGACCGCCGTCGGCGACCCCTGCCAGGCCATCTACGGCTGGCGGGGCGCCTCCGTCGCCAACCTCGACGACTTCCCCGAGCACTTCGCCCACTCCGACGGCCGCCCCGCGACCCGCCAGGCGCTCAGCGAGAACCGCCGCAGCGGCGGCCGCCTCCTCGACCTCGCCAACGGCCTCGCCGAGCCCCTGCGCGCGATGCACGCGGGCGTGGAGGCCCTCAGGCCCGCCCCGGGAGCCGAGCGCGACGGCCTGGTCCGCTGCGCCCTGCTGCCGACCCACGCCGAGGAACTCGACTGGATCGCCGACTCGATCGCCCACCTCGTCCGCACCGGCAAGGAACCGGGCGAGATCGCGGTCCTGTGCCGTACGGCCACCGACTTCGCCGACATCCAGGGCGCGCTCGTCGCCCGTGACATCCCGGTCGAGGTCGTCGGCCTCTCCGGGCTGCTCCACCTCCCCGAGGTGGCCGACCTCGTCGCCGTCTGCGAGGTCCTCCAGGACCCCGGCGCCAACGCCTCCCTGGTCCGCCTGCTCACCGGCCCGCGCTGGCGCATCGGCCCCCGCGACCTCGCCCTCCTGGGACGCCGGGCCAGGCTTCTCGTGTCGCACGCGCGCGTGGGCGCCGACGACGATCCGGACCGCCGGCTCGCCGCCGCCGTCGAGGGCGTCGACCCGGCCGAGGTGATCTCGCTGGCCGACGCGCTCGACACGTTCCTCGAACTGCCCCTCGAAGCGGAGGGCGAGGACGACGGGCTGCCCTTCTCACCGGACGCGCGCGTACGGTTCGCCCGCCTCGCCGCCGAACTGCGCGACCTGCGCCGCTCGCTCGCCGACCCGCTCATGGACGTCCTCCACCGGGTGCTCGCCGTCACCGGCCTCGAAGTCGAACTCTCCGCCTCCCCGCACGCCCTCGCCGCCCGTCGCCGCGAGACCCTCTCCAACTTCCTCGACGTCGCCGCCTCCTTCGCCGCCAACAGCGAGGGTGAGGCCACCCTGCTCGCCTTCCTCGGCTTCCTGCGCACGGCCGCCCAGTACGAGAAGGGCCTCGACAACGCCCTTCCGGGCGGCGAGAACACCGTCAAGGTGCTCACCGCCCACAAGTCCAAGGGGCTGGAATGGGACGTCGTCGCCGTTCCCGGCCTCGTCACCGGGACCTTCCCCAGCACCCAGGGCCGCGAGAAGTGGACCGCGCAGGGCAGGGTCCTGCCGCACGAACTGCGCGGCGACGCCGACACCCTCCCCGATGTGGAGGCCTGGGACTCACGCGGCCTGAAGGCCTTCCACGAGGCCATGAAGGACCACCAGCACACCGAGGAACTCCGCCTCGGCTACGTGACGTTCACCCGGCCCCGCTCCCTGCTCCTCGGCTCCGGCCACTGGTGGGGCCCCTCGCAGAAGCGCCCACGCGGCCCGTCCGACTTCCTCACGGCCCTTCACGACCACTGCGCCGCCGGGTTCGGAGAGATCGAGGTCTGGGCCGACGCACCCGAGGAGGGCGCGGAGAACCCCGCCCTGCGCGAGGCGTCCGCCGACCACGCCTGGCCGCTCCCGCTGGACGGCACGGCCCTGACCCGCCGCCGCGCGGCCGCCGAGACCGTCCTGACCCACCTGGAGCGCGCCTCCGCCCCCGAGGACACCCACCCCGACGGTGCGGACGACCCGTACGCCTACGCGGACCCGGACTGGCCGCCTCCACCGGACGACGAGCACCTGGACGACGACCACCCGGACCACCTCCCCGAGGACCTCCCGGAGGAACGCCTTCCCGAGGAGGACGCCGCCGACT
>NZ_LIRK01000314.1:841-7395 GCF_001419765.1 Streptomyces torulosus | reverse complement strand
CGCCGGACGACGCCCCGCGCCCCGTCGGCCGGTTCCCGCCGCTCCCCGCCGGAGCGGCGGTGCTCGTTCCGGTTGTGTTCCGGGACGACGGCTTCACCCCGTGTTCACCCGTCCCGCCCGGGAACGTTGGGTTCCGGGAGCACGCTCCTCGGTGTGAGACGCATCGCAGGGATCGTCCTCGCGGTCCTGCTGATCGGCGGCGTGGTGGCAGCCGTCGTGGCGGGCCGGGACACCGGGGACACGAGCACGGCAACGAAGACCGTGCGAGGAGTGATCGGGTCGGAGAAGGCGGAGTTCTTCGCCGACCCGGAGGTGGTGAAGGCCCTGGCCGCCGAGGGCTACACCGTGAAGACGGAGACATCGGGCTCCTGGGCCATGGACGGGCTGGACCTGAAGGGGTACGACTTCGCCTTCCCCTCCAGCAAGGCCCCCGCCGACGAACTGGCCGAGAAGTACCGGGTACGCGAACCGCTGCCCCGCCCCTTCTACTCGCCCCTCGTCGTGGTCGCCCACCGGGGCGCCGCCGAGGTGCTGAGCCGCAACGGGCTGGCCACGCTGGACAGGAACCGCGGTGTCCTCGACATGGAGGCCTACCTGAAGGCGGCCGAGGCCGCCCGCACCTGGCAGCAGCTCAAGGGGGCGGACAAGTACGGCGAGTTGTCCGGGCTGCTCTACATCGCCACCACCGATCCGACCACCTCCAACTCGGGGGCCCTCTATCTCGCCGCGGCCTCCAACGTCGCCAACGACGGACGGGTCGTCGCGAGCGAGGCGGACATCAAGAAGACCTCGCCCCTCCTGCACGACCTGATCAGCGTCCAGGGCGCCCAGCAGCCGAGCAGCGACGCGGCGTTCCGCGACTTCGTCAGCGGAGTCGGCAACCCGCTCGTCCTCGTCTACGAGTCCCAGGTCGCCGCCCTGCTCGCCGACGGACAGAAGGTCGACGACCTGGTCGTCCTCTACCCGGACACCACCGTCAACAGCGACCACACCGTCGTGCCCGTCACCGACGAGGGCCGTGCCCTCGGTGAACTGCTCGGTACGGACCCGGAGTTGCGCCGCCTGGCGGCCCGGCACGGGTTCCGGCCGCAGGGCTCGGCGAAGGAGTTCACGGCGGCGACGGCCGGCCTCACCACCTATCTGACGCCTCGGCTCACCGTCCGGCAGGCGCCCGTGCCCACCTCCGAGGTGCTGCACGAGATGGCGCGCCGGGCGCGGGGCCGCTGAACCACGGGGGAACACCACTCATGACAACGGAAGACAGCTTCACCCTCACCCCGCCCGAGCCGGTCGCGGCCGTGCCCCGGGAGAAGGCCGGCGGCCTGGTGCCGGTCGAGGAGTCCGTACGGTCGGACATGGCCAGGAAGGCCGAGGAGTACGTCCGCTCGCTGGCCGCGCTCGACGCCCGGTCGCCGGAGTTCGCGGGGAAGGTCGGGGAGATCGCGGCGCTCGGCGCGGGCGAGATGCGCACCGCCGCCGCACAGTCCAACCGCATGCTGGAGCGGACCGTCCGCAGCCTGCCCGACAAGGGCGGGGACGCCCAGTCGCAGGTCGCCGGCTCACTCGTCGAACTGCGGCGCGTGGTCGAGGACCTGGACCCGCGGGACCTGCCCGCCGGCAAGGGCCGCAAGTTCCTGTCCCGGCTGCCGGGCGGCAACCGGCTGCGGGACCACGTCGCCAAGTACGCCACCGCGCAGGGCACCCTGAACCGCATCGTGGGGTCCCTGCGCGGCGGCCAGGACGAACTGCGCCGGGACAGCGCCGCGTTGCAGACGGAGCGGGTCCGTCTGTGGGAGACCATGGGCAAGCTCCAGGAGTACGTGGTCCTGACCGAGGCCCTGGACACCGCGGTCGAGGCGCACATCGCCGCCGCCGACCCGCAGCAGGCCGACACCCTGCGCGCCGACGTCCTCTTCCCCGTCCGGCAGAAGCACCAGGACCTGCTCACCCAGCTGGCCGTCTGCGCCCAGGGCTATCTGGCCATGGACGTCGTCCGCCGCAACAACGAGGAACTGATCAAGGGCGTCGACCGGGCCGCCACGACCACGGTGTCGGCGCTGCGCATCTCCGTGATGCTGGCCTCCGCCCTCGACACGCAGCGCAAGGTCGTCGACCAGGTCAACGCGTTGCGCGGCACCACCGAGGACCTCATCCGCGGCAACGCCGAGATGCTCGCCACCCAGAGCGGCGAGATCCAGCGCATCGCCGCCGACCCGGCCGTCGGCGCGGAGACGCTCCGCTCGGCCTTCCAGCAGATCTACCGCACCCTCGACACCATCGACACGTACAAGGCGCGGGCGACGGAGACCATGGCCGCGACGGTGGAGTCCCTGACGGCCGAACTCCAGCACGCCGGACGCTACTTGGAGCGCAGCCGCTCCCAGGGCGCCCTCGAAGGGGGTGGGCTCGTATGAGACGACACCTCTCGGCCTCCCGCGGCACGGCCGTGGCCCTCGCGCTGGCCCTGGCGGTGGCCGGATGCACGACCGCCACCGAGACCCCCTCCGACCCGAACACCTACATCCCCGGCACCCTGCGCGTCCTCGCCTCCAGTGAACTCGCCGACATGAAGCCGGTGCTGGAGCGGGTCGAGAAGGACACGGGCCTCAGGGTGCGCCCCACCTACATGGGCACCCTGGACGCCGTGGAACTGCTCGCCGAGGGCCGGGCGAAGGACGTGTACGACGCCGTCTGGCTGTCGTCCAACGACTATCTGCGGCTGCGCCCGGACGCGGCGAAGCAGGTCGTGTCCGAGACACCGGTGATGTCCAGCCCGGTGGCGATCGGTGTGAAGGACGCGACCGCGCGGAAGCTGGGCTGGAAGCCGGACGACGTCTCCTGGTCGGACATCGAGAAGGCCGTCGCGGACGGCGACCTCACGTACGGCATGACGGACCCGGCCCGCTCCAACTCCGGTTTCTCCACGCTCGTCTCGGTGGCCTCCGGGCTGTCCCGACGCGCAGTCCGCGCTCACCGACGCGGACGTGGCGCGGGCGACGCCCCGGCTGAAGGAGTTCTTCCAGGGGCAGAAGCTGACGTCGGGCTCGTCGGGCTGGCTCGCGGCCGCCTACGACCGGCGCGGTGACGTCGACGCGCTGCTCAACTACGAGTCGGTGCTGAAGGCGCGGAAGGACCTGACGGTGATCCGCCCGCGCGACGGGGTCGTCACCGCCGACTACCCGCTCTCCTCCCTCGCGTCGACCAGCAAGGACGTCCGCGACGACGTACGCCGCCTCACCGACGCCCTGCGCGCCCCGGACACCCAGCGACTGATCACCGAGAAGACCCTGCGCCGCCCGGTCGTCCCCTCGGTCCGCCCCGCCGCCGGCCTGGACACCACCCGGCGCCGTGAACTCCCCTTCCCGGGCAGCCGTTCCGTCGCCGACGGACTGCTCGACGCGTACGAGAACGAGCTGCGCCGCCCGTCGAGGACCGTGTACGTCCTCGACACCTCCGGCTCCATGGAGGGCGACCGCCTGGACCGGCTGAAGGAGGCCCTCACCGAGCTGACCGGGGACTTCCGGGACCGGGAGGAGGTCACGCTGATGCCGTTCGGGTCGGGGGTCAAGAGCGTGCGGACCCATGTGGTCCGGCCGTCGGACCCGAAGGCGGGCCTCGACGGCATCCGCGCCGACACCCGCAGGCTCTCCGCCTCCGGCGACACCGCCATCTACACCTCGCTGCGCAAGGCGTACGAGCACCTCGGCGCCGCCGACCGGGACACGTTCACCTCGATCGTGCTGATGACGGACGGCGAGAACACCGAGGGCGCGAGCCCTGCCGACTTCGACGCCTTCTACCAGGGGCTGCCCGCCGCCGAGCAGCGCGTCCCCGTCTTCCCGATCCTCTTCGGCGACTCCGACAAGGACGAACTGGAGCACATCGCCGACCTGACCGGCGGCCGCCTCTTCGACGCCCAGCAGGGCTCGCTGGACGGCGCCTTCGAGGAGATCCGTGGCTACCAGTAGGTTCATGGCGTACGTCGAGTCCCGCAAGAACCTCACCGGCGGCGCCCTCGGGGTGGCGGGGCTCGGACTGACCTTCGCAGGGCTCGCGGGCCCGTACTGGCCGGTCGTGGTCGCCGGTCTGTACGGCGCGGGCGCACTGCTCGCCCCGCCGGAGCGCCCGCCGGTACCGGACTTCCCGGACCCGTCCGCCCAGCTCGACGAGGTCCGCGCCGACTTCGGCCGACTGGGCGGCTACCTCGCCGACATCGAGCTGCCGCCCGCGGCCGCCGGACGCCTCACCGAGCTGACGGAGCTGCTGACGGCCCTCCTCGACCCCGGCTGGGTCGCCGAGATCCTCGGCCAGGACCCCGAGGGGGTCCACACGCTGTCCCGGGCGGTGCGGCAGGACGTACCCGAGGCCGTCGACACCTACGTCCGTACCCGCTGGTGGACCCGTCTGACGCCGGGCACGGAGCCCCCGGAGCGTCATCTGGAACGCCAGCTGACCCTGCTGCACGACGAGTTGGAGCGGCTGGCGGCGGCCCTGCGCGACACGGAGGCCCGGCGGCAGGAGTCGCACACCCGGTACCTGGAGGACCGCTCGGGCTGAGCGCTCAGCCGATGTTCGTCAGGATCACGATCAGCAGCACCACCGCGATCACCACGCCCAGCACCTTCAGGCCGGCGTACGGGGACGGGGGCTGGTCCGGCGTGGGCGGCGTTCCCGGGACCGGGGCCGGCCGGGGCCCGTTGAACACGTCGTGCCCGGTCACGGAGACCCGGGTGCACCAGGGGCACGTCGGCAGATGGGAGCCGTACGTGTGCAGGGGCCGTACCGTGCACGACCGCACCTGCCCGCGCTCCTTGTCGAGGGCGCGCAGCCACGCCTCGGCCGGGGGCCGGGCGGTGGGCGTCTGGACGCCGGGTCCGAAGGCGGTCCTGGCGAGGGTGAGGAGTTCGGGCGGCAGGACGGAGGGGTCGACGGTGCCGCGCGGGATGATGACCATCTCGGGGCGGACGACGTACGAGATGCTCGCGGCGATGTTGTCCTTGACGGTCGACTCGGAGGTGCTCTCGTGGGGGACGCCGCCGAAGGGGTGGTTGCCCGCGGTGAGCAGCTGGTAGACGAGGACGGCGAGGGCGAAGTCGTCGCTCTGCCGGGTGGCGGGGCCGCCGGCCTGCCGTTCGGGGGCCGAGTAGTCGGTGGTGTGCATCAGGCAGGGGAAGAGCTCGCCGGTGGCCGGGTCGGTGAAGGCGATGGAGTCGCAGTCGAGGAAGGTGACGAAGCCGTTGCCGTCGACGACGACGTTGCTGCTGGAGAAGTCGCCGATGACGAGGTTGTCGTAGTGCATGCGGGCCGTCATGAACGCGAGGTTCCAGGCGACGCCGAGCAGGAACCGCCAGTCGGCCCGGTCCGGGAACAGCTTCAGCCGCTGGACGCGGGTGAACAGGCCGACGAGCTGCACATGCTGGGGTTCGCCGAAGCGGCGCATCGCGTACCCGAGGAACTCGCCGTTCGTGCCGCGTGCCATGGCCGTCGGCCAGGCCAGCTCGGGCGGCTGGTTGGCGTCGGTGGGGCGGGCGGCCAGCGGGGACATGGTGAGCATGCGGGCCAGCCGCCGCTCCTGGTCGGGGCCCGGCGGATCCCGGTAGATCTTGACGACGATCCCCGCGTCGCCCTCCACGGGGAACACGGCCGCCTGCCCGCCCCCTTTGAGGGGCTGCTCGGCGAGCGTGACCGCCTTGCCGTCGAGGAAGACCCTGCGGCCGCTCATGGCCGTACCTCCGAGTGCTCTCTGGGGCGGACCGGCGTCGGCTGCGGCCCTGGCGCCGCCCGTCGTACGAGCCGCGCCGATGCCGACCGACCGGACCGCCGTGGGTGGTCGTCCGGGCCGCCGGCCCGCCGGGGCCGGCCGGTTGCCGCTGTCATCCGCGGCTCGTGCGGACGGCTCGCAGCAGGGTTTTGTCGTCGGCGTTCAGGGCGGTGAGGCGGTCGGAGCGCAGGAGGGCGGCGAGCTTGCCGTCGGCGTCGTCCGGCGCGGTGTCGAGGGAGCGGAAGACGGCGTCCGCGAAGGACGTGTTCGGGGACTGGGCGCCGCTGGCCGACCGGTTGAGCATGGCCTGCGCGAGGCCGTCCGTGGAGAGCAGCACCCCGTCGATCCCGTCGTCGGAGAGGCACTCGGTGTGCGTCCAGTGCGCGGCGTCCGGCGAGGTCAGGAACACCGTCTCGTTGCTGTACTCGCTGACCGCCGCCGCCTGCGGCAGCAGATGGAACTGCCGCTCTCCGTCCTCGGTCCCGGCCCGTACGACGACGAACCCGTCCCCGACGGTCAGGTACCCCAGCCAGCCGGGCGCCAGCACCACCACGGTGAGGGTGGTGGCGAAGTCGGGCGCGTCACTGCCCGTACGGTCGAGGAAGTCGTCGCTGACGTCCTGCAACGCGTCCCGCAGCAGCTCGTGCACGGCCTCGCCGGGCTGTACCTCCATGGCCGCGCCGGCCCGCCGCGCGAAGTGCTCGGCGGCCAGTTTCACCGCCAGCCGGGAGCCCTCCTCGGAGCGTGGCCGGCTCCCGGCGCCGTCGGCGACGGCGAGGACGGCGACGGCGGA
>NZ_LIRK01000314.1:0-816 GCF_001419765.1 Streptomyces torulosus | reverse complement strand
GCTCGGCGTTGGCGCTGGCGGACATCATCTGGAGCAGCTCCCGGAACGGGAATCCCTGCAACCGCGCGTTGAACTTGGGTGCGAACGCCTGCAGCACCTGCTCCCCGCGGTCCGTGATGCCGCCCACCCCGATGGCGTACAGCCGGAACCGGCGGGACCGCTGCTCCTCGGCGAGGACGGGTATCAGCCGTTGCCAGGAGTCGGTGAGATGGCCGGTCGGGTCGGTGGGCAGCCCGTCCGTGACGAGGCAGATCTGCGGCCGGTAGTACTGGAGTCCGGACGCCCGCAGCTCCGCCTTGCGGGCCGCGACGATGTGCATGGACAGCTCCAGCGCCTCGGTCATCAGGGTGACGCCGGCGGCCGTCAGCTGCGGTGCCTGGAAGGCGTGCGCGGGGATGAAGGGACTCATGCGGGTGCGCGGGTCGAGCAGTTGGGGCCCCCGCCAGGCGCCGACGCCCTGGCCGCCGAAGGTGACGACGGCGACCTCCACGCTGTAGCTGAGGCTGACGTCGTCGTGGAGTTCGCGGGTCCACTCGGCGAGCGCGTTGTTCAGCGCCTGGATCGGCGCGCCCGCCATGGAACTGGATGTGTCGAGGCACAGCACGAGCGGCATGCGCTGGGCGTTGTTCTCGAACTCGATGTCGGCGTACTCCGCCGGCAGGGTGGGCGGGTATTCGCTGTGCATCGCTGGTCCCCCTGATGTTTCCGTTTCGTGCGCGGTACGCGTGCGGGTGAGGCGTGGGTGTGGGGCTCGGGGTGAGGAGTGTCGGGCCCTAGCGGGGGGTGCCCTTGGCGTGGCGGGCGGCGGCGGGCGGG
>NZ_LIRK01000313.1 GCF_001419765.1 Streptomyces torulosus | reverse complement strand
CCGTACGCGCGTTGTGCACCCGCGAACTCTCCGGACACCTCGTCAAGGTCGACGGCCTCACCGCGCCGGGCCGCACCCTCACCGAGGCGGACACGGCCGCCGCGCTCCGCGTCGCCGAGGATCACCTCGCGCTCGGCCGGGCGCGCGGGTCCCTGGGGCTCGCCGTGCTGATCCTGCACGCGGGCGGCGTGCTCGTAGGCGGCGTGCTCGGCGGCCAGTTCGACGACGCGCGGGACGTCCTCGGGGCGGGCGCGACGGACGGCCGGGGCGGCGTCGGTCACCGGAGGTCGCCCTCCACCGTGTCGGACCGCCAGGCCGCCAGCCGTTCGGCGATCGGGGCGGTGGAGGTCAGGACGTGGCGGGAGTAGGCGTCGCGCTCATGGGTGAGGACGGCCGCCTCCCAGACGCAGGGGGCGAGACCGGTGCGGCCGGGCCGCAGTTCCTCCGACCGGCCCGCGGGGCCGGTGAAGATCGCCAGGTCGGACATGAACCCCTCGATCCAGGTGTGCACCAGGACGTAGTCGCCGTCGCCGCCCGCGTGCAGGATCAGCACGGCGAGCCCCAGGGACCCGCGCGCCCGGCCGAGCGCGAGGTGATCCTCGGCGACGCGGAGCGCGGCGGCCGTGTCCGCCTCGGTGAGGGTGCGGCCCGGCGCGGTGAGGCCGTAGACCTTGACGAGGTGTCCGGAGAGTTCGCGGGTGCCCAACGGGCGTACGGGGCGCGGGTGGTGCTCCTTCGCGAGGGTGAGCAGCGCGTCCGTGTCGACCGCCGCCGGGTGGTCGTGATCGTGTCCAGTCATGGAGCCATCATGTGCGGCACGGCACCGGCCGAACCACGGGTTTCTCTCACCACCCGGCCTGTGAACGGCGTTTGAGGGCCGCCACTCCGTCCGGCCTGCGCGGCGCTCCGGCCGCCGACCGCTCACCGGAGGCGGCCCGGGGCCGGCCGTCGGCCGCGGGGAACCGGCCCGTCGCCGGTGCCGGATCGGGCCGTCTGGGGCGGGACATCGCCCGCGCGCCCTGGGCGCCCGCGGCCCCGAGCCCGTACACCCGCACCCGCGACATCCCCGCCACGACGACGACCGCCGTGCCCGCCACCCACCACACCCCGCCCGCCTTCATCCACAGCATGTGGACGGCGACGCCGACGACGACCGACGCGACCGCACAGACCCCCACCACGACGGCGACGCCCACCGGGGTGAGCCCCAGTCGGCGCAGCCGGTGGGGGAGGTGGTCGGGGCCGCTCCGCCAGGGTTCGCGGCCGGCGAGCCGCCGGGAGAGCAGGACGAGCACCGCGTCGGCGGTGGCCGGCACCGTGAGGGCGAAGGGCCCGCCGATCCCCACGCCGTGCCCGGCGGCGTACGCGTACACCTGTACGACGCCGCCCGCGAGCAGGAACCCGACGAACAGCGCCCCGCACTCCCCGAGCGCCACCCGCGCGGGCGGCCAGTTCTGCATCAGGAACCCGGTGAGCCCGGCGGCGAGCACGCTGCACAGCGCGGCGAGCCCGTCGAGCACCTCGGCGGCGGCGCACACGCTCAGCCCGAACGCGGTGACGACCCCGACGACCCCGAGCACCCCGTCGGGACGGCCGAGCCCTTTGAACCCGTGCACGACGAACACGATCCACGCGACGGCTCCCGCACCGCCGAGGACACCGACCTCCTCGTACGGCACCACGAACGCGGCGGCGCAGGCGACGCCCACGACGCGCGGCACCCACGGCAGCCCCCACAGATCACCGATGAGCCCGAGCCCGCCCACGGCCGCGCCCGCCAGGAGGAGCCGCCCGCCTTCCTCGCCCAGCGGCGCGACCCCGCTCCGCTCCCCCAGCCAGGCCACACCGCCCACCCCGCAGAGGAGCGCGACACCCCCCAGCAGCGGCACCGGCCGCATCCGCCGCCGCCCCACGATCCCGAGCCGCTGCGCGGGCACGCGTACGCGCGCCGTCA
>NZ_LIRK01000312.1 GCF_001419765.1 Streptomyces torulosus | reverse complement strand
ACAATAGGCCGGTCGTGAAACAAGGCGGCATCAAAGGTGAGAAGAGCCGCCGCATCCCTACGGGGGGAGAAGACCCGTGAGCGCCGAACAACCCTCCCCCGGCCGCCCGACCGGCCCCCCCTCCGGCCCCCTGTCCGGGCCGTCGCAGCCCGGCCCGGACAGGGGGCCGGAGGGGGGTCCGGTCGGGCGGCCGGAGGAGGGTTGTTCGGCGCTCACGGGTCTTCTCCCGCCGTAGGGATTCCGCGGCTTTTCTCACTTTTGATGCCGCTTTGTTGCACGACAGGCCTATTGTGTGCTCTGGTCCGGCTCCGCCCGCAAGCCGAGCGGTCACCCTCCGTCCGGCGCGCGGAGTGACCTCGCCGTGCTTAGCGTGGCAAGGGTGAGTCCTCAGACCCTGCGTTCTCCGCGGACGGAGCCCGAGCGGGCGACCGCCCGGCACGGCTGGCTCCAGGCCCTCGGCACGGTCCTCGCCGGGCTGGTCGTCATGGTGGTGGTGGCCGCGCTCGGTCTGTGGGCGGCGGGTGCGAAGGACCTGCCGGACAACGCGTTCCCGCGGGTGGTCGCGGCCGCCGTCGTGACGGCGGTCGGCGGCACCATCGAGCTGTCCGGCGGCGCCGGGGCCATCGCCGAGACGCAGGCCGGACTGACCGTGATCCCGCTGTCGGTGACCCTCGCGGGGGCCCTGGTGATCGCCGCCGGGTTCCTGAGGCCGCTGCGGCACCGCGCGGTCGCGGGGGCGACCGAACTCGCCGGCTGGGCCGTACGGATCGCCGTGCTGTGGCTCGCGGCGCTCATCGGTGTCTCGCTCGGGGCGCGGCAGACGTTCGACATCCCCCTCGGCGACGTGGGGGACTTCCTCGGCACGTCGGCCGACGTGGGCTTCGAGACGGACATCGCGTCCACCGTCTTCTTCGGCCTGCTGTGGCTCGCCGGGATCCTCGTCCTGGCGCTGCTGGTCTCCCGTGCGGCCCCGCTCCCACCGCGGCTGCTGCGGTTCCAGGAGTCGGTGCGCCCGGCGGCGTACGCCATGGTGGTGCTGCTGCTGGCGTACGTGGCACTCGGCGTCGTCATCGGGATCGTGGTCGCCGCGACGCGGGGGCATGCCGCCGAGACGGCCGCGGTCATCCTGCTGGGTCTGCCGAACATCGTGTGGCTGACGTTCACGATCGGGCTGGGCGCCACCTGGGAAGGGCAGGTCGAGGGGCCCTTCGGGCTGCCGATGCCGCAGGTGTTGGACCAGGTGCTGCGCGGCCCCGACGTCTCCGAGCTGAACCTCGGCTCCCTCGCCGACTACGACGAACGGGTGTGGTGGCTGGTGGTGGTCGACGCCGTGCTCCTGCTGGTCGCCGCGTTCGTGATGGCGGCCCGCTCCCCCGCGCGGGTCCGGCTGTGGCAGCACGCGGTGCACATGGCGGTCGCCCTCGTCCTCACCGTCCTGATGATCTGTCTCGTCGCCAGGATCTCCGCCCACTACGGGCTGTCGGTCATCGGCATCGGCGACCTCGGCGGCGATCTGGGCGGAGAGGTGTATCTACGGCCACAGCCGTGGTCCGCGCTGGGACTCGCCGCCCTGTGGGGGCTGGTGACGGGCTTCGCGGGCGGGCTGCTGGCGAAGGGCGTCCGGCGGCGGGGAGCGGTCGACGAGTTCGCGTGAGGCGGACGGGGAAAGGGCGGGCGCCACGGGGGCGCCCGCCCCTCGTCGTCAGCAGGGGGTGTCGGTCAGACCGTCACCGGCTTGGGCTGCGCCGGTGCGGCCAGGCGGCCCGTGCGGTGCAGGCCGTGCACGGCGGCCGCGCAGGCGAGGCCGAGCGCGCACAGCGAGATCCACGGCAGCGCGGGCAGGCCCGCCTCGCGAGCCGCGTCCAGGGCGGCACCGGTGAGGAGGTTGCCGACCGTGATGCCGATCCCGCAGACCGTGTTGTACAGCCCGTAGTGCGTGGCGACGAGCCGGTCCCCGGAGAGGCGGACGATGGTGTCCATCTCGAAGGGGTACGCGATCATCGTGCCGACGGCCAGGAGCAGCGCGGCCAGCGCGGGCGGGACGGCCGCCGCCAGCCACCGTCCGACGCCGGGCGCCGGTACCGGCAGAGCGGCGGTCAGCAGCAGGGGCAGGAAGGCGACGCCCATGACCGCCAGGCCCCGGATGAGGGCCTGGCCCGGCTCGTAGCGGGCCTTGCACCAGGCGGTGACCCGGGTCTGACCGAGGATCGTGCTGAGCCCGGAGACCGCGAAGAGCACCGCCACCGCGGCCGTGCCGAACTCGCCGTCCCCGCCGATCCGCCGTACCTCCAGGGGCAGGGCCAGATAGACCTGGAAGGTGAGGACGTACGAGCCGACCATGGCCACGGAGAACAGCAGGAAGGCCCGGTTGGCGAGGATGCCGCGCCACTGGGTGAGCACGCCCTCCCGCATGTCGCCGTGCTGTCCCCCGCCGTCCTCCCGGCCGCGCGCGGGCAGGGCGCGGATCTGCACGACGGAGAGCACGGCGAAGACACCGGCCGCCGTCAGACAGGTGACGCGGAAGTCGACGCCGGTGAGGACCATGCCCACCAGCGGGCCCAACAGGATGCCGGCCTGGTAGAAGACGTTGAACAGGGCGAACGCCTCGACCCTGCGCTCCCCTGCCTCCGCCGCGAGGTAGGCCCGGACGGCCGGGTTGAAGAGCGCGCCCGCGAGACCCGTGGCCGCCGACGCGGCCAGCAGCGCGGGCAGCGAGTCGACGAAGCCGAGCGCGGCGAAGCCGACGGTGCGCAGGACGCATCCGGCGACGATCAGGGGCTTGTAGCCGAGGCGGTCGGCGAGGGTGCCGCCGACCACGAACATGCCCTGCTGGCTGAAGTTCCGTACGCCCAGCACGAGTCCGACGACCCAGCCGGCTAGGCCGAGCGTGCCGGACAGATGGGCGGCCAGGTAGGGCATCAGCATGTAGAAGCCGAGGTTGATGGTGAACTGGTTGACCATCAGCAGCTGGACGGCGCGGTCGTGGGAGCGCACCTGGGCGAGGGTGCCCTTCACTCGGCGGCCCCCTCACGGGGCGTGGAGGGCAGGGTGAGGGGGTCGACGACGTCGGTGCAGCGGGTCCAGCGGTCGACCTCCTTCTCGTCCGCGCGGCCGATGACGTCGGGGTCCAGGGGCGGCGGCCCGGCGAGGAGGCCGTGCCGGGCGCAGTACTCGTCGTCGTAGACGGTGTCGAGGTAGCGCTGCGGTCCGTCGGGGAAGACCGCCGCAATCCGGGTGTCGGCGGCCTCGGTGCGGGCCAGCCAGCCGGCGACCAGCGCCACGGCGCCGACGCTCCAGCCGCCGGTCGCGTAGTGCGAGGCGGCGAGCCGGCGGCAGGTGTGCACGGCCTCGTGCGGGGCGACCCAGTGGACCTCGTCGAAGGTGGCGTAGGCGACGTTGCGGGGGTAGATGCTGGAGCCGAGTCCGCGCATCAGCCGGGGGCGGGCGGGCTGGCCGAAGATGGTCGAGCCGATGGTGTCGACGCCGACGATCCGGATGTCCGGGTACAGCTGGCGCAGCACCCGGCCGATGCCCGCGGAGTGGCCGCCGGTGCCGACGCTGCACACGAGGACGTCGATGTGCCCCAGTTCGGTGGCGAGTTCGAGGGCGAGGGGGGTGTACGCGGTGGTGTTGTCGGGGTTGTTGTACTGGTCGGGGCACCACGAGCCGGGGTGGCGCCGGAGCAGTTCGGTGACCCGGTCGCGGCGGGCCTGCTGCCAGCCGCCGGTGGGATGGGGGTCGGTGACGATGTCGACCTCGGCGCCGTAGACGCCGAGCAGGCGGGTCATGGACGGCTCGAGTCCCGGGTCGGTGACCAGGGTGACGGGGTGGCCGTGGACCATTCCGGCGAGCGCCAGTCCGAGGCCGAGGGTGCCGCTGGTGGATTCGATGATCCGTGCGCCGGGACGCAACTCGCCTCGGGCGCGCGCCCGTTCGACCATGTAGAGGCCGGGCCGGTCCTTGATGCCGCCGGGGTTGAATCCCTCCAGCTTCGCCCAGAAGCCGTGCCCGGCCGGGGTCAGCGGTTCGGACACGCGCAGGAGGGGTGTGTTGCCGACGAGTGCGGGCAGCGCCGAACCGCCGGACGCGGTGCGGGGGTCGGCGGGGACGCGGGGCGTGTCGGGTGCGGTGGTGTGCGTGGGGCCGCCGGTGCGGGGTGTGGTGGACGGTGTGGTGGTCATGCCGGTGGTCGTCTTGGTGATCGACTGCATGTCGTTCGCTCTCGCTGGACGGTGAGACGGATGGGTGGTGTCGTCTCGCGCCGGGCCACGGACGGGCGGACGGATGCGGCCGGTCGGCCGGTCCGCCGTTCGGGGGTTCGGCGCGGCAGCCGGTGCGGGGCCGGCTGCGAGCGAGAGGTCTAGATGCGCCACCTGGAGGTACGGACGAGGGCTGTCCTACCGGTACGGGCGCGTCGGCGTCGGTGCGGGCGACGGCGCCCCCGCCACGGCGGGCGCACGGCGGTCGCGGCGGCACCGGCGAGCAGGGGGGCCGTGTCGGTCGCGGGCGGCTGGTCGGCCGACTGTGGGGCGGGGGCGCGCAGGACGCCGACGGGCACGCACTCCTCGGCCGTGTGGTGGTCGTGGGGCCCGTGCGGTGTCTCGTGGCCGGAGGAGGGCTGCACCGCCGCCAGGACGGTGGAGGGCTGCGTCGGCGTCCGGTGGGGCTCGTCGACCGGACCGTGCGCGAAGGCACACAGGACGATCGTGATCAGCAGGCAGCCGCGGACGAGGGCGGCGAGCAGCCTCGGCCAGGGCGAGTCGGCCCGCGCCTGGCGGACGAGCGAGGGCATGCGGGTGTGTGGGGGCCGGACGTACGAGGGCGTGCGGGTGCATGGGGGCCGGACGTACGAAGGCATGCGGGTGCGTGGGGGCACTGGGGGTCCTCCGGGCGTCCGTCGGCTCGGCGGTGCGTGACCCTTGTTCAGGGCACGCGGGAGCGAGCGGCGGACGTGAGTGCGGGTGCGGGTGCGGGCG
>NZ_LIRK01000311.1 GCF_001419765.1 Streptomyces torulosus | reverse complement strand
GCCCCCGACCCCCACTCCCCCGGCCGCAGCGGACGTGCCGGGTGGCCGTCACTCCTTCCTTCCAGGAGCCGTCTCGTGAATCAGTCTGCCGAGAACGAGAACCAGACCCCGACGGGCGCGGTCAGCCTCGCCCAGTCCTCCCCCACCGTCGGCACGTTCCGTGAGCGGGACGGCGCCCTGGAGTGGAGCGGACGCCAGGAGACCCTGCGGATCGAGCCGTGGGGGCCGGACGCGGTCCGGGTCCGTGCCCGGCTGGGCGGCCCCCTCCTCGACGGGCTGCCGGGCGCCCTGCTCGACGAGGCGGAGAGCACCGAGAGCAGCGTCAAGATCGAGGAGGGGCAGGGGCGGCTGACGGTCGGCGCGCTCACCGCCGAGGTCAGCGCCGAGGGCCTGGTCCGGTTCACCCGCACCACTGACGGCCGTGAACTGCTGTCGGAGGAGCGCGCCCACTTCTGGTGGCCGGGCTCCCGCCTCTACACGGCGGTCGGCAACGGCCACCACCGGCTGGAGCAGCGTTTCGCCGCGTACGACGACGAGAAGCTGTACGGCCTGGGCCAGCACCAGCACGGGCGGCTGGACCAGAAGGGGCTGGTCCTCGACCTGGTGCAGCGCAACGCCGAGGTGGGCATCCCGGTGCTGACCTCCAGCCGCGGCTACACCCTGCTGTGGAACAACCCCGCGATCGGCCGGGTCGAGCTGGCGGGCAACGGAACGCGCTGGGTCGCGGACTCGGCCCGGCAGATCGACTACTGGATCACCGCGGGCGAACCGGCCGACGCGCAGCGCCGCTACAGCGCGGTGACGGGCCGTACGCCGATGCTGCCCGAGTGGGCGGCCGGGTTCTGGCAGTGCAAGCTGCGCTACCGCACCCAGGACGAACTCCTCGCCGTGGCACGGGAGTACAAGCGCCGGGGTCTGCCGATCGACGTGATCGTCTGCGACTTCTTCCACTGGACGCATCTCGGCGAGTGGAAGTTCGACCTGAGTGAGTGGCCCGACCCGGCGGCCATGGTGAGCGAACTGGCCGAGATGGGCATCAAGCTGGTGGTGTCGGTGTGGCCGTCGGTGTCGCCGCTGTCGGAGAACCACCCCGTGATGGACCAACACGGATACTTCATCGGCACCCAGTACGGCCCGATGGCCCACGCCGACTGGCCCGACAAGGAGGTCGCCTCCACGGTCCAGGTGGCCTTCTACGACGCGACCAACCCGGAGGCCCGTGCGTTCGTGTGGTCGCGGGTGAAGGAGAACTACCTGGAGCCGTACGGCATCACGGCGTTCTGGCTGGACGCCTGCGAGCCGGAGCTGAAGCCGGGCTTCCAGGAGAACCTGCGGTACTGGGCGGGCCCCGGCCTGGAGGTCGGCAACATCTACCCGGCGGAGAACGCCCGCACCTTCTACGAGGGGCTGAAGGCGGCCGGCGAGGAGGAGATCGTCTCCCTCAACCGCTCGGCGTGGGCGGGCAGTCAGCGCTACGGGGCCGCCCTGTGGTCCGGTGACATCGGCACCGACTTCCCGACCCTGCGTCGGCAGATCGCGGCGGGCCTCAACACCGCGCTGTCGGGCATCCCCTGGTGGAACACCGACATCGGCGGCTTCCACGGGGGCGACCCCGACGACCCGGCGTACCGCGAGGTGATGGTCCGCTGGTTCCAGTTCGGCGCGTTCTCCCCGCTGATGCGCCTGCACGGCTTCCGGGAGCCCGGTATGCCGCTCGGCCCGGCCATGACCGGCGGCCCCAACGAGGTCTGGTCGTACGGCGAGGAGGCCGGCGCGATCCTGGAGCGGTATCTGCGGCTGCGCGAGCGCATCAAGCCGTACGTGTTGCGGGTCATGCGCGGGGCCCACGAGCAGGGACTGCCGGTCATGCGCCCGCTGTTCCTGGAGTTCCCCGGGGACGAGCGGGCCTGGTCGGTCGACGACGCGTATCTGTTCGGCCCCGACGTGCTGGTCGCGCCGGTGCTGGAGGCGGGCGCGACGACCTGGACGACGTATCTCCCGGCGGGCGCCCGCTGGACCGACGCGTGGACCGGGGAGACGTACGACGGGGGCGCGTCCGTGACCGTGGACGCGCCGCTGGACCGCATTCCGCTGTTCCTGCGGGACGGGGCGTCGTTGCCGATCACCGAGTAGGCGGGCCGCGGCTGTTCGGAGGCCGGGTCTACGCCATGGCGCCACGGCCATCCCGTGGGCGGTCGGTGTGGTGTTCGCGGTGCAGATCCTGGAGGGGAACGTGCTCCAGCCGGTGATCCACAGCCGGACCGTGCAGATGCGTCCGGCGGCGATCCTGCCGGCGCTCACCGCGGGCGCCTCCATCGCCGGCATCCTCGGCATGCTCCTGACGGTGCCGCTGACGGCGGCGGCTTTCGGCGTGCTGTCGGAGCTGCGGTCCCGGTACGGCGACGGGGCGGACCGGGCCGAACCCACGCGGCCGAAGGAGATCGCCGGAACGGCGGGATGACCCCCGGGGCCCGCCGCCCGCCAAAAGGGAGGAACCCCAGCCGACGGGCGGCTGGGGTTCCACTGGGTTGTGCGTGTCGGGCGGGTCAGCGCTGCAGGGTGAGGACACCCGGCCGGTACGGCCACTTCAAGTAGTCGGTGCCGCTCGCGGTGGCACCCCTGCCCTGGTAGAGGAACTGCAGGTTGCAGGGGTCGATGGTCTTGGTCTGGTCGGGGTTGTTGCGGACCAGGTCACCGTGGCTGATGTCGTTGGTCCACGTCGCGTTGGCGTTGGCCTTGCCCGCGAAGGGGCTGCTCTCGCTGCCGGCCTGCGCGGTCCACGGACCGTTCAGGCTGGAGGCGGTGTACGAGCGGAAGTAGCGCCCGTTCGCGCCCCGCGCCTCGACGATCATGAGGTACTGGTTCTGGCCCTGGACCTTGTAGACCTCCGGCGCCTCGAACACCTTGTCCACGGTGTCGCTCAGGACCGTCGTGTACGACGAGCCGAAGTTACCGGGGAAGTTCCCGATCGGCATGCTCGCCTTGTAGATCTTGCCGTTGTCACCGGCGAAGAACAGGTACATGTTCTGGTCGTCGGCGATCAGAGTCTGGTCGATCGGGCCGGTGGGGGAGTTGTCGGTGCTGGGCAGGGTGCCGGTGAACAGCGGCTGCGGCGCGGACCAGCTGTTGGGGTTGGTGGGGTCGGTCGACGTGCGGTAGTTGAAGGGCCAGCCGCCGGCCCACTGGGAGGCCATGACCCAGATGTTCTTGGGCGCGAAGTAGATCAGCGTGGGCGCCACCGCGCCCTGGCTCATGGCGGTCTGGGGGGCCGTCGCCATGTCCGACCAGTTCGTGAAGGAGCCGAAGCCCATCGAGCGCCAGTTGCTGCCGTCGGAGTACGTCCCGTAGACGAGGTGCTTGCCCTGGTACGTCACGGTGGTGAAGTCCTTCAGCGCGTACCACCCGTTCGCCGGCTGCGCCAGCGCCCCGGTCGAACTCCACCGGTACGTCGACGGCAGAGAACACGTGGTGCCCGACGCGGACAGGCCGGTCCACTTCTGGTTGCTGCCGCCGTTGCACGTCGCGATCTCCACCGCCGTGCCGTTGGCGGTACCGGCACCCGCGACGCTCAGGCACAGCCCGGACTCCACGCCGACGACCGTGCCGTCGGCGTTCACCCGCCACTGCTGGTTCGTACCGCCGTTGCAGTCCCAGATCACCGGCCGGGTTCCGGACGTGGTGGCGTGGCCAGGGACGTCCAGACACTTGTTGCCGTACACAGTCAGCTGGTTGCTGTCCGTCAGCGTCCACTGCTGATTGGTCCCGCCCCAGCAGTCCCAGATCTGGGTGCTGGTGCCATTGGTCTGACTGGCGCCCGGCACGTCGAGACACCGGTTGGAGCCGACGCCGCGCAGGGCGCCACTGCTGGCCGCCTGGGCGGTCGGACTGGCGACCAGCAGCGCCGCCAGCGAGACCAGGGTCGCGGTCGTGGCGGCGAGCGCCGCGGACGGACGTCTGCGGCTGAAGCTGAGTCTGTGCATGGGGACCTCGTTTTTCTGAGTGCGCGGCTCTGCCGGCCCCTCGGAGGCTGTGCGAATGGTGGTGCGGCGCGACTTCGCACATGTCCGTAATTTCGAACATAGATCGAAGTATCGAGCAAGTGGATAATAAAGATCCGGCCACCGGCGTCAATACTTCTCACAGAATTCACAAGCCGGAAAATTCACGAGCCGGAAGAAGGCCTAGCCGATGACCCGTCCCAGTTCGATGCGGTCGATGTTCGGGGCCCAGGCGGTCGCGTTGGCGAAGGTGACCTTGTTGGGGCCCTTCCTCAGGTCGACGGGGACGCCGACGGTCCAGTAGTCGTCCCAGCTCCAGGTGTTCTTGAAGGTGACCTTCTTCGGGGCCTCGGTGCCGACGGTGATGTCCGCCGTGCGGGACATGATGTCGGTGTTGTAGGCGTGGCCGTTGTCCCGGCGGTCGTTGTGGGCGTAGTGGACGACCAGTACGTAGCGGCCGGCGGTGGGCGCGGTCACGGTGAACTCCGCTGTGCTGTCGGCGCTGTTGCCGAGCCAGCCTATGTAGGAGCCGGCGGAGGCGTGCGCCGAGTCGACCAGCCTGGCACCGCCGGTGAGCGTGGCGGAGGCGGCCCCGTAGGAGAGGGCGCCGTCGGACGAGCCGTCACCGGAGACGTCGAGGGAGCGCACGGCGGAGTGCTTGGCGGTCGTCTCGATCCGGTTGTTGCCCGCGACGAGGTACAGCTTCAGCGGACGGCCGGGCACCGCCGCCACCGTCTGCCCGTGCAGGGCGAGCCGCACCGGCGCCGACGCCCGGTGCACCACCCGGTAGTAGCCGTCGCGTGGGGCGTACACGTCGAAGACCGCCTTGTCTCCGGGGCCGAGGACGAGGGCGCCGGTGCCGACACCGGCCGACGACGAGTAGTCGTACGACGGCCTGCCGCTGATGTCGGCGAGCGTGGCCTCGTAGGAGGCGGCGGGTGCCGCGGTGCGGGCGGTGAGGTCGATCCGGTCGAGGGTGACCTCGGCGGCACCCTTGGCGAGGGTCAGGGTGTGGCTGCCGGCCGACAGCTCCACGCGGACATCCTTCTTGGCGCGGTAGGTCCAGTTCTCGGTGGAGGGGTAGGTGACCGTGACCGGGTCGCCGCCGTCCACGGACAGCTTCTGGGTGGCGGGGGCGCCGGACTGGTTGCCGTAGAGGATCGCCAGGTCGTAACGGCCGTCCTCGGGGACGGTCACCGTGAAGTCGACCTTGCTGCCCGCCTGGTTGAGGGAGCCGACGTCCTTGGTGCCGGAGGCGGCATAGCCGTTGGCGTTGCTCACGGTGCCCTGGGTGTGGACCTTGCCCTCGGTGATGGCGGCGTCCTCGGCCTCGTGGGACGCGGTCCAGGGCACGGTGAGCAACGC
>NZ_LIRK01000310.1 GCF_001419765.1 Streptomyces torulosus | reverse complement strand
GCCGGACTGCGCGCCCACGATGGGGGCGCTCTGCCCGGGCTCGATCGGTGCCGCCACCGCGGTGGCGCCGACGGCGACAAGCACCAGGGCCGCGCCCAGCGCGGACAGACGTCCGTACCGGCGGGGCCGAGGTATGCGAAACACCATGGCGGTTCCTCACCTGGTCGTAGGAAGGGATGCCCGGCGCGCAACCGCGCCGGGCATCCACCGGACGGGCTATACGGCGGTGAACCGCCACTGCTGGTTGGTGCCGCTGTGGCAGCTCCATTGCAGGAGTCGTGCGCCGTCGGCCGTCGAGCCGCCGTTGACGTCGACGCACAGTCCACTGGGGACGCTCTTCATCGTGTACACGCCCGCCGTGGCCGACGGGGTGACGAGGAACTTCTGCGGGTTGCCGTTGTTGCAGGTGGACTGCTGCAGGAACGCGCCCTGGGTGGTGGACCCGCCCGTGACGGCGAGGCACTTGTCGCTGTGCGCCGCCTTCAGATAGACGGCGCCGCCACCGGCGTCGACGGCCTGCCACTTCTGGTTGTTGCCGCCGGTGGCCGGCCACTGGACGATCTGGGCGCCGTCAGCGGTCGAGGCGTCGCCGACATCCATGAACTTGCCGCTGTGCTGCGCCGCGACCGTCCAGGTCCGACCGGCGACGCCACCACCGCCGCCGCTGCCCGGTTCGCCGACCCCGTTGCCGCCGAAGGTGAGCGAGTCGAGGTCGAACCAGTTGTTCGAGGTGCCCTTGAACACCAGGTAGAGCGGGTGCGAGCCGGAGAGATCGGCTGTGTTCACCGCCGACGTGGACTGGTAGGTGTTCCAGCCGCCGGTGCTGGGCACCGGTGTCGTGGCCAGGAGCGTGCCGGTCGGGGAGTCGGCGCGCAGTTCGATCGATCCGCCGCCGCTCGGCGACGACAGGCGGTAGCGCACGCTCGTGACGCCCGACAGGCTCATCGGTTTGAACGCGATCCAGTCGCCGTCGGAGATGTTGCCGACCCGCTTGCCGCTCTCCGCGCCGGCCTGCTCGACGATCTGCACGCCCGACTGGTCCGTGTAGAACTCGGCCTGCTTGTGCTTGGGCTGGAGGATCGCCTGGGCGTAGCCGGTGAGCGGGTTCGCACCGCCGGGGCCGCCGTCGTCGGTGTAGCGGGCGTTGAGGACGTAGTACAGGTTGGCGCCGTCGGGATGCCCGCCCAGCAGCGACGTGTCGATGGTGCCCGAGCACCCCGGATGGTCCGTGGTCTCGTGCTGGTGGTCGTCGTGGCCGAGGGCGGGGTTGACGAACACCTTGGCGCAGTCGACGGGCGCGCCGCCCGGGTCCGAGACGGACACCTTGTACGGGACGCGGTCGCCGAAGTCCAGCATGCCGCCGTTGGACGGAAGGGTGAGGGTGACGGTCGGTGCGCTGTTGCCCACGGTGATCGGCACGTTGGCGAAGGCTGTCTTGCCGGTGTTGTCGGTGACCTTGAGCTGGGCGGTGTAGTTGCCGTTGGCGGTGTAGGTGTGGGACGGGTTGGCCGCCGTGGACGTGGTGCCGTCGCCGAACGTCCAGTGGTAAGTGAGCGTGCTGCCGGGATCCGGGTCCGTGGACCCCGCGCTGCTGAACTGCACGTTCAGTGGCGCGTCCCCGTTGGTGGGCGTTCCGGTGGCTTTGGCGATCGGCGACCGTCCGCCGTGGTTGTAGTCGATGCGGTAGAGCCCCGAGTCGTTGTTGCCACCGGAGAAGTTGTTGCCCCATTCGAGCAGGTACAGCGAGCCGTCGGGCCCGAACTCCATGTCCATCGGCTTGAGGAACTTGGCGGCGGGCATGAAGGGGTTGGTCCGGGTGACCGCGGTCGCGGAGTCGAAGTGGACCTCCTTGACGGTGTGGCGCGACCACTCGTAGAAGAAGTGGACCCCGTCGTAGTAGGGCGGGAACTTCGTCTCGGACGGGTTCGCGGCGTCGTAGCGGTAGACCGGTCCGCCCATCGGCCCCGAGCCGCCGGAGCCGAGCTCGGGGAAGTTGGGTGAGACGCCGTAGCCGTACCACATGTTCGGCGCGACGATCGGCTTGAGGCTGGTCAGGCCGGTGTTGTTCGGCGAGTTGTTGACCGGCGCGTTGCAGTTGAACTTGGCGCCGACGACGCCGGTGCTCGGGTTGTAGGGCGCGTAGGCCTGGTTGTCGCCGTGGCAGAACGGCCAGCCGTAGTTGCCCGGGGCCTTGATGACATTGAGCTCGACGAGCCCTTCGGGGCCGCGGTTGGTCGTGGGGGGGTTCCGGTCCGGGCCGTAGTCGGCGAGGTAGACCCACCCGTTGTCCGGGTCGATCGAGAAGCGGAACGGGTTGCGGAAGCCCATCGCGTAGATCTCCGGCCGGGTCTGTGCCGTGCCCTGCGGGTAGAGGTTGCCGGCCGGGACGGTGTAGCCGCCGTCGGCCGACGGCCGGATGCGCAGGAGCTTGCCCCGCAGGTCGTTGGTGTTGCCGGCGGTGCGGGCGGCGTCGAGGTTGGCCTTGCCCTGCCGCCAGTCCAGCGGGGCGTAGCCCTGCCAGTTGGAGTCGAGGTTCGGTGGGACGTCGTCCCCGGTGCCGATGTAGAGGTTCTTGTCGGGGCCGAACTCGATGTAGCCGCCCGTGTGCCCGGGCTCGGCGAACGTGCGGTCACGGGTCGCGGGGATGTCGATGATCGTCACCTGGCTCGACATGTTCAGGGTGTCGCCGGTGAGCGTGAACCGGGAGACCCGGTTGATGTCGTTCGGGACTCCGGCCGGGGAGTGATACAGGTACACGTAGCCGTTGTCGGCGAAGTCGGGGTCGAGCGCCAGTCCGGTGAGGCCGTCCTCGCCGCCGGTGTAGACGCTGAGCGTGGCGGCTGTCACGGTCCTGTTGGTGGTCGGTTTGAAGATCTTCAGCTGCCCGCCCCGCTGGACGTAGAGCACCCGCCCGTCCGGGGCGACCGCGAGGGCCATCGGGTCCGCGGTGTTGTCGTCGAGGGTGCGCTTCTCGAAGTTGCTCCACACGGTGCCGCCGCAGTCGCCGGACTCGTTGCCGGCCGCCCACTTGACGCCCCCGAGGACGTGGTTGCGGAAATGGGTCTCGCTGTAGGCCGCGCTGGCGTGCCCCATGGCGGTGGCCCACACGCGGCCGCCGCCGGTGTTGCGGCACCAGGAGATGGGGTGGTCCGGCCCCATGGCGCGGGAGCCCGGGTTGTACGTACGCTCGTCCGCGGTGACCAGGACGTGGACGTCGCCGCGGGGGTTGCGGTCGAAGTTGTACCACTCCTCGCTGCGGTTCCAACGGTCCGGCAGGCCGGCCGTCGACGGGTGCTTCTTGTCCGCGACGACGGCGGTGCCGGCCAGCACTCCGGGGGAGTGCTCCGGCATGTGTGCGCCGCCGTTGATGGTCTGGTCCCACCACGGGTACTCGTTCTCGATGCCCATGTCCGTGGCGTTGTGGATCGAGACGATGCCCTTGCCGCTGGCGAGGTAGCCCTCCACCGCCTGACGTTGGGACGCCGTGGACCACACCATTCCCGAGGTCTGGAACATGATGAGCACGTCGAAGGTGGCGAGATTCGCCGGGGTGAAAACGCTTGAGTCCTCGCTGTGGACCAACTCGAAGTTGTTGGCCGCCGCCTGCTCCCGGAACATCGCCAGGCCGGCCGGGATCGAATCGTGCCGGTAGCCGGCCGTCTTCGTGAAGACCAGGGCTCTGAAGGCCGGCGCCGCTGACGCCGGTTGGGCGATGACGAGCGACAGGAGCACGCTCGCGATCGCCCCGAAGATTAATGTGATGCGACGCATGCCGTCTCCTATTCGGCGGAGCAACGATGGCATGACCACGGGCACGCGCCGGCCGCACCTCCGATGCGCCAGAGTGCCTGAGCGCGTCGGGGGCGCGCGTGTGCCGTCAGCTCGTCGTCCCGTCCGCCGTGACGGGCAGTCAAGTCCCTACGGAAGAGAAGGGGGGCGTCACACCGGATGCGACGGTCTCCCGTGGTCTGCCGGTCAGCATGCAGCGGGGTTTCGCAACAGTCAATATGGATGGGGTGCGGCTGATTCCATAACACATTTCGCGCATCATTCTTCGTGGTCCGGCAGTCTTCATGGTTCGGCGCGCGACTGTGGGCGGGGCGATTCGATAACAGATTTTGGCGTATCAATCGCTGTCGGCTGATCGCCGCTCCACATGGGGCAGTTGGCTCCGATGGTATTGCCAGGCGCTCATCGAGGCATTTACCCTCGGGGCCGCGATGTCGCCATTGCGTCCGGCGAAAGTTCGAGGCTATTCGACGATAGCTCGCGGGCGAGAGCTGTCATTTCATGCCCGGCTGTACCCGAACGATTCAGCTATCGGTGACTCATTCCTGCTGACGACGCGAATGTTGAGGGTCCCACGATGTCTGGCCTGCTGCCGTCGCCGCTGCTCGCTCTGCGAGACATCGGCAAGTCGTTCCTCGGCGTGCGGGTGCTCGACGGCGTCGACCTCCAGGTCCGGCCGGGCGAGGTGCACGCGGTCGTCGGCGAGAACGGCGCCGGCAAGTCCACGCTCATGAAGGTGGTGTCCGGCGTCCACCAGCCCGACGAGGGAACGGTCGAGTTCGCCGGCGCACCGCGGACGTTCCGCAGCCCGCGTGAGGCTCAGCAGGCCGGTATCGGCATCGTCCACCAGGAGTTGACCCTGCTGCCCGAGCGCACCGTCGCGGAGAACGTCTGGCTGGGACGCGAGCCCCTGCGCCGCGGGCTCGTCGACCGCAGAGCGATGCTCGGCCGCACCGCGGCGCTCCTCGCCTCGATCGGGGAAGGCTCGTTACCGCCCGACACGCGCGTGGGACGACTCGGCGTGGCGCAACAACAGGTGGTCGAGATCGTCAAGGCGCTCGCCCTCGACGCGCGGCTGCTCATCATGGACGAGCCCACCGCGGCTCTCGCCGACCACGAAGTCGACCAGCTCTACACGCTCGTACGGCGGCTCCAGGAGCACGGGATGGGCGTGCTGTACGTGTCGCACCGCCTCAAGGAGGTCTTCGACCTGTCCAGCCGGATCACCGTGCTCAAGGACGGCCGGGCGGTGGCCACCTTGGACACCGCGGACACCAGCGCCGACCGGCTGGTGCGCCACATGGTCGGCCGTGAGCTGTCGAGCTACTACCCCGACCGGGCGAAGCCACAGGAGCTGGGCCCGGTGCGACTGACCGTCCGGGGCGGAGGCAACCGGAAGCTGCGCGGCATCGACCTGCGGCTGCGCGCCGGCGAGGTGCTCGGCGTCGGCGGCCTGCAGGGCTCCGGCCGGTCGGCGTTGGCCCGCGCGCTGTTCGGCGCCGTCCCGTTCAGCACCGGCCAGGTGGCCGTCGACGGAGCCCCGGTCAGGCTGCGCTCGCCCCGCGCCGCGATGCGGGCCGGTATCGCCTACGTCTCCGAGGACCGCAAGGGCGAGGGGATCGTCGCCGAGCAGTCGGTGCTCGACAACGCGCTGTTGGCCGTCCGCGCCGTCCGCGCCGTCCGCCCTGGCCGGGTCGGCCGCGGTGCCCGGACCACGCGGGTCCGGGAGTTGCTCTCGGCCGTCGAGTTGCGCGCCGCACGGGAGGACCAGGAGATCCGTTTCCTGTCCGGGGGCAACCAGCAGAAGGTCGTGTTGGCCAGGTGGCTCGCGCTCGCCCCGAGGATCCTGCTCTTCGACGAGCCGACCCGGGGCATCGACGTGGGCGCCAGGTCGGCGATCCACGATCTCGTCCGCCGGCTGGCCCGCGACGGCGCCGCCGTGCTGATGGTCTCGTCCGAGCTGCCCGAACTGCTCGGCATGAGCGACCGGATCATCGTCATGCGCGACGGCCGGATCGCCGGTGAGTTGCCCGCCGGCGCGACGGAGGAGGATGTCGTCGCCCTGGCGGTCGGCACCGCGCGGGAGGCGGCCGGATGAGCGGCGCGCTGTCCCCGTCGGCCCGGCGGACCCCGCCCGGCGTGTTCGTCGCCCTGGTCCTCACCCTGGCGATCGGTTGGCTCGTCGTCACGGTCGACGGCGGCCGGCTGTTCAGCCTGCCGACGACGGTGAGCCTGCTGCACGTCGCCGCCGGTCTGGGCCTCGTCGCGGTCGGCCAGACGCTGGTCGTCGTCGGGGGCTCGCTGGACCTGTCCGTGGCGTACGTGGTCAGCCTGAGCACCCTCGTCGCCGCCGAGGCCATGGCCGGTGACGACGGTGCGCTGCTGCCGGCGATCGGCCTGACGCTCGCCGTCAGCGCCGCGATCGGCCTCGTCAACGGCCTGCTCGTCACCATGGCGCGGATCAACCCCTTCATCGCGACCGTCGGCGTCGGACTGCTGCTGAAGGGATACCTCGACAACGGATACGACGGCCCGGCCGGCAAGACCGCACCTGCCCTGGTGCAGGGCCTCGGGTACCAGCGCGTCGGCCCGGTGCCGCTGGCGTTCCTGCTGCTGCTCGCCGTCGCCGCCGCGGCCTGGTTCGTGCTCGCGCGCACCCGCTTCGGCCACCATCTGATCGCCGTGGGCGGTGACCCGGAGGTCGCCCGGCTCTCCGGCGTGCGGGGCAGCCGGGTCCTCGTCACCGCCCATGTGCTGTGCGCCCTCTGCGCCGGCCTCGCCGGGGTCTACCTCGCCAGTCGGCTCGGCGCCGGCGCACCCAGGGTGGGCACCGAGGGACTGTACGACCTGGAGTCGATCGCCGCGGTGGTGCTCGGCGGCACCGCCCTGGCCGGCGGGCGCGGCGGCGTCGTCGGCACGGTCGGCGGCGTGCTGCTGCTCGCGAGCATCGACGCCGTCTTCAACCAGCTAGAGGTCGACGTGTTCTTCAAGCAGGTGATCCGTGGCGTGATCATCATCGCGGCGGTCGCCGTCTATGCCCGCCGGACGATGCGAAAGGCGTCCTAGCATGCGGATCGCACGCCCACTGCGGCTCCCTGGGTTCCGCTCCGGCAGTCTCGCACCGATCGTCGTGATCCTTGCGGTCCTGCTGGTGCTGCTGAGCGCCCGCCAACCGGACTTCTTCTCGCCGCCGTCGCTGATGTCGTTCCTCGGCCGCTCCGCGCCGATCGTCCTGCTCGCCGCCGGCCAGTACTTCGTGATCGTCTCCGGCGAGTTGGACCTGTCCGTCGGCTCTCTGGTCACCGCGCAGGTGGTCATCGCCGCCCGGCTGATCGACGGCGATCCGTCGGCCGGCTGGCCTGTCGTCGTGCTCCTGCTCGCGTTCGGCATCGCCGTCGGCCTCGTCAACGGCCTCGTCACCACGTGGCTGCGGGTGCCGTCGTTCATCACGACCCTCGGGATGTTCCTGATCCTCGTCGGTGCCGTGTACCTGTGGTCCGACGGTGCCCCGAAGGGCGGCCTCTCCGATGAGTTCCGCCGGCTCGGTCGGTCGGCGTTCGAGGACGTGCCCGCGCTGGGGCGGATACCGTACGCCCTGGTCGTCCTGCTGGCGGCGGCCACTCTGGCGCTGGTGCTGACGCGTGCGGACTTCGGCCGCACCCTGGTCGCCGTCGGCGGCAACCCGCGGACCGCCGAGCTGAGCGGCGTGCGCGTGTGGCGCGCCAAGACCATGGCGTTCGTCCTCAGCGGACTCGCCGCCACGCTCGCGGCGGTCCTCATCGGCGGGTACAGCGGAGTGTCGTTCCAGGCCGGCGCCGGCCTGGAGTTCGGCGCGATCACCGCGGCGGTCCTCGGCGGTGTCGCCCTCGGCGGGGGCCGGGGTTCGGTCGTCGGCGCGATGCTGGGCGCGCTGACCCTCGAGACGCTCTTCACGCTCATGAACTTCTACGGCGTCTCCGGCGCCCTCGAACCGGCCGTCCAGGGCGCGATCATCCTGTTCGCCGTGGCGGCGGCGTCCTTCCGTGTCCCGTCCAGATGAAGGGGATCCAGTGAGGCATTCCATGACGGTGCTGGTCGTGAGCACCTTACTGGTGCTGGCCGGCTGCGCCACCGACGAGCCCACCACCGGCGCATCGAGTTCCCCCTCCGCGGGCACCGGGTCGGGCACCGGGAAGCAGTCGAAGTTCTTCGTGCGCGCCGACTACGACAAGCAGCTCGCGCTTCTGGACACCGCGCCCACCGGGCCCGCCGGCAAGCCCTGGGAGCAGGCGCTCAACCCGGCGATGGTGAAGACCGCGAAGTACAAGAAGCCCGGACCGCACAAGATCTGCTTCTCCAACGCCGGGCTGAACAACCCTTGGCGCCAGGTCGGCTTCAAGACCATGCAGGCCGAGGTCGACACACACCGCGACCGGATCTCCGAGTTCGTCCACGTCGATGCCGAAGGCAAGGACCAGAAGCAGATCGCCGACATCAACGACCTGCTCGGCAAGGGCTGCGACGCGCTCATCGTCTCGCCGAACACCACCGCGACGCTCACCCCGGCCGTGGAGGCCGCCTGCCAGAAGGGCCTGCCGGTCATCGTCTTCGACCGCGGCGTCGACACGACCTGCCCGGTGACGTTCATCAACCCGATCGGCGGCTACGGATTCGGCCATGTCGCGGCGGAGTTCGTCACCCAGAAGATGAAGCGGGGCGGCAAGGTGCTCGCGCTGCGCATCCTGCCCGGCGTCGACGTGCTGGAGACCCGTTGGTCCGCGGCGAAGGTCGCCTTCGACAAGGCGGGCGTCGACGTCGTCGGCGTCGAGTTCACCGACGGCGACCCGGCCAGGACGAAGAAGATCGTCAACGACTACATCCAGCGGTACGGCACGATCGACGGCGTCTGGATGGACGCCGGGGCGGTCGCGGGCGCGGCGGTCGAGGCGTTCGAGGACGCGGGAAAGCCCGTACCGCCGATCAACGGCGAGGACCAGCTCGACTTCCTGAAGCTGTGGAAGGAGAAGAAGCTCACGGCGATCGCCCCGACCTACCCGACCTACCAGTGGCGCACCCCGGTCATCGCCGCGCTGAAGATCCTCGACGGCGAGCAGGTGCCGAACCCGTGGAAGCTGCCACAGCCGACCATCACCCAGGACAACCTGGACGAGTACGTCGACCCCACCATGCCGCCGCTGCACTACGCGATGTGCGGCTGCACCGACCTGCCCGGCTACCCGAAGCGCTGGAAGTAGTTCGGTGTACACCATCGGTGTCAACCCGTGGGTCTGGGCCTCGCCGGTCGACGACGAGGCCCTGGCCGAACTGGTGCCGCGGATCGCCGCGTTCGGTTTCGACGCGGTCGAGCTGCCGATCGAGCAACCCGGCGACTGGGACCCGGCACGCACGCGGGACCTGCTGGCGGCGTACGGCCTGCGTGCGGCCGGCGTCTGTGCCGTCACCTCGCCCGGACGTGACCTCGTGAACGCCCCACCGGAGGCCGTCGCCTCCACCGTGGCGTACCTGAGGACGTGTGTGGACCATGCGGTGGCCGTCGGCGCGCCCTGCGTCGGCGGCCCGGTCTACGCCGCGGTGGGGCGGACCTGGCGGATGTCACCGGTGGAGCGCGCGGCCTGCTACGCGGACGTCCGCCGCGCCCTGGGGCCGGTGGCCGACTACGCGGGGGAGCGGGGCGTGAGCATCGGCGTGGAGGCCCTCAACCGCTATGAGACGAGCGTCGTCAACACGGTCGAGCAGGCGGTGGAGCTGATCGACGGCCTGCCCGCGAACGTCGGTCTCATGATCGACACCTATCACATGAACATCGAGGAGGCCGATCCCCACGAGGCGCTCGCCACGGCCGGTCCGCACATCAAGCACGTCCAGGTCAGCGGCACCGACCGCGGCGCCCCGGGCGCCGACCACTTCGACTGGCCACGCTTCCTCGCCGGCCTGGCCACGACCGGCTACCGCGACGCGGTGTGCATCGAGTCGTTCACCGCGCAGAACGAGGCCATCGCCACCGCCGCCTCGATCTGGCGACCGCTCGCCCCGACGCAGGACACCCTCGCCCGTGACGGGCTGTCCTACCTCCGAACCGTCCTCCACGGACTGGAAAACGCTCCCTCGACCGGGTGATGGGGGTGGCTCTGGTATCCGAAAGACGTCATACGTCGTATGCATCGGGAACCGCCATAAGGAGAAAACGTGTTCACAGCCCGCACGATACGAAGGCGGCTTCTCGCCGTAGCCGCCACAGTCGGTTTAGCCGCGACCGCGGTGACGGCGTTCCCCGCGCCCGCATCCGCAGCCGCACACACTGTGTACGTCTCGCCGTCCGGCACCGGCACTGACTGTTCCAGCGCGCAGCCGTGCTCGTTGACAGCCGCGCAGGCGGCGGTGCGATCGCTCAACGACGCCATGTCGGACGACATCGTGGTGCAGTTGGCAGACGGTGTGTACCGGCTGGCCCAACCCTTGCGGCTGACAGCGGAGGACTCCGGCTCGGGCGGCCACACGGTCGTGTGGCGGGCCGCCCCGTCGGCGCGTCCGGTGATCACAGGTGCCCGGGCGGTCACCGGCTGGTCGGTGGCCGACACAGCCAAGAACATCTGGAAGGCCGACGTGCCCGCCGGTCTCGACGCCCGGCAGCTCTATGTCGACGGCGCCGTCGCCACCCGGGCCCGCACGCAGGTGAACAGGGCCGACTTCACCGCCTCCAGCGCCGGAATGAGGTTCTCGGGCGGTGCGCTGAGCTATCTGAACAACCTGGCCGACCAGAGCCGGATCGAGGTGGAGAGCGTCAACTCCTTCACCGACCGGTACTCGCCGGTGCAGAGCATCAGCGGGAACTTCATCACGATGCAGCAACCGGCGTGGAACAACAACAACTTCGGCTACGACACCCTCATGCGGCCACACCGGGCCGGACCGTTCTACCTGTCCAACGCGTACGAGTTCCTGGACTCGCCCGGCGAGTGGTACCTCAACCCCACGGCCGGAACCCTGTACTACATCCCCCTGGCCGGGCAGAACATGAGCTCCGTCAGCGTGGAACTGCCAAGGCTTCAGTCGCTGGTGAACGTCGGCGGCACGTACAGCGAGCCGGCGCACCACCTCACGTTCAGCGGGATCACCTTCACCGGGACGAGCTGGCTGGGCCCCAGCAGCAACCAGGGCTACGCGGACCAGCAGACCGGCGCGTACATGGCCGGCGACTGGAGCTGGCCGAGCTTCGACTCCTGCCACAACGGCTGCACGCAGTTCGAGGCGGCCAGGCCGCACTGGCGGCAGATGCCGGCCGCCGTGCAGGTCTCCGCCGCCAACACCGTCACCTTCAGCGACTCCCGGTTCGTCAACCTGGGTCAGACGGCCATCGGTATCGGCAACGACGCCAACGCGCACACCAGCGGCGTCGGCCTGGGCGCCGGCAACATCACGGTGACCCGGTCGGAGATAGCCCGGAGCTCAGCCGGTGGCATCCTCGTGGGCGGCGTGCGCGCCGACGCCCACCACCCCAGCGACCAGCGCATGGTCAACCGGGACATCACGATCAGCAACAACCGCATCCACGACCTCGGCGCGGACCATCGGGGCATCGTCTCTGTCCTGAGCACGTACGTCACCAACAGCACCGTCGCCCAGAACGAGGTCTACAACATGCCGTACTCCGGCATGTCGATCGGGTTCGGCTGGGGTGCCAACGACGCGGGCGGCAGCAACCACTATGCCAACCGCGGCCTGTACAACTACCAGCCGCGCTACACGACGCCGACCACCGCGTCCAACAACCGGCTCGTCGGCAACTACATCCACGATGTCATGCAGCAGATGAACGACGGTGGCTGCATCTACACGCTCGGATGGAACCCGAGCGCGCTGATCAGCCGGAACCACTGCCTGCGGACCAACGGACACTTCGGGCTGTACTTCGACGAGGGCTCGAAGTACTACAAGGCCGACAACAATGTCTTCTCGAACACCGGTACGTGGGCGACAGCCAACTACTGGGGTGGCGAGAACATGGGGAACTGGACCGTCACCAACAACTGGTCGACCAACAGCAGTACGAACGTGACCAACGGGGACCGCGGCAACGTGGTGTCCGGCAATGTCACGGTCACCAATGGCAACTGGCCTTCCGGTGCCCAGGACGTGATGGCGTCCGCCGGACCGAAGGACACCACCCCGCCGCCGACAACGGCTCGGGAGATCGTGGGCGCGCAGTCCGGC
>NZ_LIRK01000031.1 GCF_001419765.1 Streptomyces torulosus | reverse complement strand
CTGGGGGGCGGCGGGGTCGGGGGCTTCCGGGGCGGCGGGGGTGACGGCTTCCGGGGCGGCTTCGGTGAGGACTGCGGTTTCGGTGGCTGCGGTGAGGGCTGCCATCTCGGCGGCGGCTGCGGCGGTGGTGGCGGTGGAGGTCACGGCTGGATCTCCCATCTGTGTGCGGCGACGAACTC
Source organism: Streptomyces torulosus (assembly GCF_001419765.1). Taxonomy (GTDB): domain Bacteria; phylum Actinomycetota; class Actinomycetes; order Streptomycetales; family Streptomycetaceae; genus Streptomyces; species Streptomyces torulosus. The sequence continues at coordinate 24,897 of NZ_LIRK01000031.1, read as the reverse complement.
CGCCACCGCCTGATCGACGGCCTCCTGACCGGTGCCGGTCGCGCGGAGCACACCCAGGTAGTCGCGGTTGGTCCGGTACAGCTCGTGCCGCTCGCCGAGGCGGCGCAGCGGACGGTACGTCAGATGGACACCCTCGACGTGGAGTTCGGTCGGTTCCGGTGCCGCGACGAGAGTTCCGGCCCGGTCGGCGCACGGGTACTCCAGGCGGGCGGCGCCGTCGCGTCGTGGCTCCAGGTCGGCGGGGAGTGGCTCGCCGAGGTGGGTGCGGAGGATGTGCTCGAAGAGGGGCAGGTCGAGCAGCTCGGCGAGGAGCAGGTCGCACTGGTCGCCGATGGCCCGGTAGTTGACCTCGATGACGCGCGCCCGGCCCTCGTGGACGACGAACTCGGTGTGGCAGGCGCCGAAGTCGACGCCCAGTGCGTCGAGTTGGGCGAGAACCTGCGCGACGACCGGCTCCGGGTGGGCCGGCACGAACGTCATCCGCTCCTCGATGAAGTACGGCGGCGGGGAGACCTCGGTGTGGAAGCCGCCGAGGACATGCCGGACGCGACCGTCTCCGAGGGTCTCCAGGGTGTACAGCTCACCCGGCAGATACTCCTCGACGACCAGGGTGGCACCGGGGCGTCGGGCGAGGATCTCCTTGCCGTGAGCGACGAGGTCGGCGGGGTTCTCGACGAGCACGACGTCCTCGCTGGCGACGCCCTCGCGGGGCTTGAGGACGCAGGGGTACGGCGCGTCGGCGACCGGCGGGCCGGTCAGGTCGGCCGGTTCGGCGATCTCGGCGGACCAGACGGTGTCCACCCCGGCGGCGGCGAGCCGACGGCGCATCTCGCCCTTGTCCTTGCAGCGCACGGTGGCCCGCCAGTCCTTGCCCGGCAGCCCGAAGTACTGCGCGGCGAGGGCGGCCTGGGTCTGGAGGTGGTCACTGTTGGTGAAGACCGCGGCGGGCCGGTGGTGGGTGGAGATCCGGGTGATGACGGCGCGGAAGTCGCGTACGTCGCACGCGAGGACCTCGACACGGGGGTGCTCCGGGTACGCGGCGCGATGGGCGTCCGGCTGGTCGGTGAGGATCGTGACGTCCGGACCGAGCCGGGCGACGGCGGGCAGGAAGCCCTCGGTGACGGAGTCGGTGGGGTTCAGAGCGAGGAGGTACAGACGCATGGGACGGTGCACGGCTTCCGCTGGCGGGTGAGGGGTCGGACGGGACGGGCCGGCGACGAAGAGGGCCGCGGAGGCGGTCTGGTCAGCCCCGCGATTCACGATCCGCACCCCACTTGGCCATCAGCACTTGATCTTGCAGCTAAGGTAAGGCTTACCTCCTCGCCTCACCAAACTCCCTCACGCTCTGGAGTTGCCGATGACCATGGCCTCCCTGGCGCTCCCCCGGGCCGCCGCTCCCCCGCACGCGCCGGGCCTCGCCGCCGCCACCCCCACGCACGTCGCGGATCTCCTCCCCTCCACCCCGACGGGCGTCGCGGGTCTCCTCGCCGCCGCCTACCGCCGTCTGGACGAGATGTGCGAGGTGCTGTCCGTACGGGTCTGGGAACCGGGCCAGGGCCCCACGGCGCCGTCACCCGTAATGACCACGGGCACCGTGGTGTTGACGAACGGTCGGGAAGGGCTGGAGGCATTCGTCGAGGCCGAGGCCGCGCGGATCCTGAGTCGCTACGACCACACCGCGCCCCGCCATGTCGCCGCCTCCCGGGCCCTCCATGACTATGTGTGGTCGGTCGCCCTGCTGATGAGCGGTGCCTGGTATCTGGAGCGACGGGTGCCGCGCATCGCTCCCGATGACATTCGGGTGGACGTGGCGTCGGGCACGTACGAGATCCGACCCGGAACCGACCTCGTCTGCCTGCCGGACGACCCCGCGGCGGTGCTCGACGGCGCGCGGACGGTCACGCACCAGGAGGCGCTGCGGGCCGAGTTGCGGGCGGCCGTGGCGGACCACATGGGGCCGGTACTGGAGGCGTTCGGGCCGTATGTACGCCGGGGCTCGCGGGCACTGTGGGGCATGGTCTCCGACGACCTGGTCTCCGGGCTCTGGTACCTCGGGCGCACACGGGGGGACGAGGCCGCCGGGGTCAGGGCCGCGTCGGAGGTGCTGCCCGCCGCCCGCGCGCCCTTCCCTGGCGGCGCCGACTTCCGCGTACTGCGCACGGCCGACGGCCACGAGCACCCGACCCGCACACGCAGGGGCTGCTGCCTCTACTACACGATCCGCCCGGCCGAGGCCTGCTCCACCTGCCCCCGCACCTGCGACGCGGAACGTCTGCGGCGGCTGGAGGGCTGAGGCGGGCGGTCAACGGCCCGCAGGCGGCGGCCGGGAGCCGGGCGACTCGATTGCGGGGCGCCTCGATTGTCGGGTGTCGCCTCGACTGCCGGGCGGCTCGACGGCCGGGGCGGGCCGTGGCTCAGCGAGGAACGGCGGTGTCATCGGCCTCGAAGTCGGCGCCCCGAAGTCGGCTGCGGACGCGCCGACGGCGGTGGCATCGACCCGAAGTCGACTGCGGGCGCGCCCTGTGCCTCGCCTTGACGCACATCACCCCTGCCAGACCTCGACGACCGAGGGGGCCAGCACGCCGGCCTGGGCGTGGCCCGCGCGGGCTGCGGCGGGCCGGTGCGTGTCGTCCGCCAGATTGCGGCCCATCGCACGACGCGCGGCACTGTCCGGGGTCAGTAGGACGACACGCGCCCCGGCGTCGGAGAGTTCGGCGGCCTGCTGCGCGGCGCTCGGATGCGGGCCGACCGCCCGTGGGACGGGGACGACCGCCAGTACCCGGCGGTACCCGCGGGCGAGTTGGAGGTTGGCGGTCGAACGGCTGCCGCCGTCCATCCAGCGCCGGCCGGCCACGGTGACCGGCGGCCACACGACGGGCACGGCGCAGCTCGCCGCGACCGCTTCGAGGAGTGTGACCCCGGACGTCGAGTCGAACACCTCGGTCCGCCCGTCCCGCGCGTCGACCGCGGCGATGCACAACGCCCGTTCGGGCCAGTCGCGTACGTCGCCCAGGAGCGGGCCGACCGTGTCGAAGACGTCCGACTCCGGGCCGGTCCGGGCACGGAGTGCCGCCCGGCCGAGGCGTTCAATGGATCTCTGGGGGTCGCGGGAGCCGAGCGCCGCCCAGAGGTAGCTCGCGGTCTGGCGGGCCGTCACCGGCAGCCGGACCGCGTCGGCCCCGGAGAGCTGACGCTGGTAGAGGTCCACGGCCGGGACGCCGGACCGGAGCCGGGAACCGAAGACGGCGCCGGCGGACGTGCCGATGACGGCATCGGCGCTCCCGAGATCGACCCCGGCCTCACTCAGCCCGGCGAGCACTCCCACCATCCAGGCTCCGCCCACCGGTCCGCCGCCGCCGAGCACGAGTGCGGTGCTGGACATGGCGCCCCTCCCCCTGATCGACCGCGGACGCCCTGCCCGCCGGAGACGGAACGGGGAGCTGTCCCCGTTTACCCGACCGACCTTAGCACTTGAAACGGGGAGTGCCCCCCGGTACGAGGTGAGGGCTCCGCTCTTCGGCCGACCGCCCGGCGACCCGGCGACCCGGCGACCCGGCGACCGGGCGACCGGGCGACCGGGCGACCGGGCGCCGAACACCGCTACCGCGCGGGACTTCCCGACCCCCACCACGGGACCCGGTCACCCACGTTGTTCTTGGCGAAGTAGTCGGTGACGGCGGCGATCTCCGCGGCGTCCGGCTGATCGTTGGGGCACTCCGCTCCTGCTGAGGCGCCCGTCATCACCTTGGAGCAGGGGCCCGGGCCCGAATCGGGGAGCGAGAGGATGTGCCCCAGCTCGTGGACGACGATCCGGGAAGGCTTGTACAACTGGGCGTCGCCGACCTCCAGGTACACCCACCCCCGGCCCGCGCCCTTGATGTTGACGTGGGACTGGACACCCTTGGCGGTCTTGTACGACATGACCCGCAGTGCCGCCGGAGTGTCCTGTTCGACGAACTTGATCGTCGGGACGGCCTTGTTCCAAATCGCGATCGCCTCGCGGGACACGTCGGTGTAGGAACCGGCCAACAACAGGTCGATCGGGATGATCTCCGGTGCCGGGTTGGCGGCGCCGGCCGGCGTGCCGACACTCACCAGGGCGCCGCACGCCAGGACCACGGCCGACAACGGTTTCAGTACTCGGGCCACAGGAGTCACCTCTCTCGCATGGACAGATGTCGACGCAAGGTAATGACTTTGCATGTACACCCCAAGATCACTTCAGGCCAAGACGGATCATGGGCCGCCACCCCGGCCGTCCGCCCGGGACAGGGGCTCTGCCCCGGGGTCCTCCGGAATCCGATGGCGTGTCGCGGTGCGCGAAGTCAAGAATCACCGGATGCGTGAAGTGAAGCTGTCCGACGGGACCGTCACCCTGTCCCCGCTGCGACCGGAAGACGCGGAAGTCCATCTCGCCGGCGAGGACGAGGAGTTGGTTCGCTGGCTGAGTGGCGGTCGCAGCACACGCGAGGGCGTCGACGCGTACCTACGGCATTGTCAGGAGCAGTGGGAGACCGCCGGCCCGCTGCGCGCCTTCGGCATCCGGGTGGGCACCGATGAGGTCCTGGCCGGGACGATCGACCTGCGCTTCACCGTGGCGGGCCTGACCCCCGGTCAGGTCAACGTCGCCTACGGCCTCTACCCGCCCTGGAGGGGGCGCGGCCTGGCCACCCGCGCGGTGCTCCTCATCTCGGGGTACGCCGCCGCCGAGGGAGGGAAGGAGGCCGTGATCCGAGTGGAGCCGGAGAACGCCGCTTCCGCCGCAGTCGCCCGCCGAACCGGCTTCATCCCCGACAAGCACACACGGGGCGAGGACGGGACGCGGTTCGACTGGTACGTCCGGGACCTGCGCCTCGATACCTGGAGCGGCATACGGGCTTAGGGCCCTAGCCGTCCAGAGTGGCAGCTTCGGATCTTGCATGATGATCGGTATGAACACGGAAACCTGCGACCCAGCCGAGTTGGTCACCCTCCGCGAGATCTTCGCGTCCCGTCCCGAGGCGGCGCCGCCGGCCGGCTGGGAGGCGGTGCGGTCCTTCGAGGCGGAGCACGGCATCCTCCTCCCGGAGCCGTACCGCACGTTCGTGGCGGAGATCTGCGACGGACTGCGCGCCGGACCGCCCTACTACGGTCTGCTGCCCCTCACGCACATACCTTCGGACTGGGGCTCGAATCGCCCTGAGCGCCGTCTTGCCGAGCCCTTCCCGCTCACGGCGGCATGGCTGTGGGAGGACGAGGGTGACGAGGAGACACTGTCGGAGGAAGAGTTCGAGGCCCGGTTGGCCCCCGTGTTCGATCACGGCTCGCTGTTGCTGGGCACCGACGGCTGCGGCATGTACTGGCACTTGATCGTCACCGGCCCGCAGCGCGGTCACATCTGGCAGATCGCCGGCGAGGGCGCGATCCCTTTCGGCCCCCAGTCACCCGAGGCCCTGATGCCCGGCAAGCCTGGCTTCACGGGCTGGGTGAACCACTGGGCCGAGGGCCGCTCCTGGTTCGCGGATGCCTGAGGGCTGTTGCCGTAAGGCGTGGAGGCTTTCCCCGGTACGGGCTCAAGGGCGGGTATCGGTCGGCCGATGACGGTGGCATGGAAGCGCACTCTCTCGCTGCACGCCGTAAGGTCTCCCGCCGTCTGATGACTGCCGGGCTGCTCGCCGGGGCTTGGGGGGCGGTGACCGGACCTCTGGCCGGGACGGCGAGAGCTGCTTCGACGCGCCCGGGAGCGACCGCAGACGGCCTGCGGGCGCTGTTCGGGTCGGAGAACCGCGTGATCCGTACGTCTGAGCGGGTGGTCGCGGTGACCTTCAACGCGGCCTGGAACGACGCCGGCCTCGACAGCATTCTCGACGACCTCGCCCGTCGACGCACGCCTGCCACGTTCTTCCTGACCGGCGCTTTTGCCGACCGCCACCCCGAGGTGGTCAGGAGGGTAGCGGCCGCAGGGCACGGGGTGGGCAACCACTCCTACAGCCATCCCTACTTCAAGGGCCTGACCACAGCCGGACGACACCGCGAGGTCCAGGCAGCGGACCAGGCCCTGCGCGCGGCCGGGGCAGGACGGTCCCTGACACCGTACTTCCGGTTTCCCTACAGCGAGACCAGCGCTGCGCAGATCGACGAGGTCAACGGCCTGGGTTTCGCGGACATCGAATTCACCGCCGACACCAAGGGGTGGAAGGGCACCGAAGGCGGCATGACCGTGGACCTCGCGGTGGGCCGGGCGCTGGACGCCCTGCGTCCAGGGGCGATCATGCAGATGCACGTCGGTGCGTCCGAGGGCCGCGCCGAGGTGATCGACGCGCAGGCACTGCCGCGGATGCTCGACGCGATCACCGCACGTGGCTACCGCGTCATCGACCTCCGCACCCTGCTCACACCTGTGGCCAGCTCGGCAGGCAGCGCGGACACGCCCTGAAAGAGCGTGTTTCCACTGCTCATCGAGCACCGCGCATCCGTCAGTTTCGTGTCTCGGCGCAATGCGGCCCCTCCCAGCCTCGGCCTTGATCCGGCCACCCGGTAAAAGGCATCGGGAACGACCTAACGGGTTGAGTCACGCGCGCGCTCCGGAGCAGCCAGGATCCAGGCGGCAAAGGCTTCGACGCCGTCCACGACTGCCTCGAAGCGCGGTGAGTGGAAGAGGTCGAACGAGTGCTGTCCGCCGGGCAGTTCGGCATAGACCACGGTGCGCTCCGAGACCCGGCGCAGCTGGTCGACGAAGTTCCGGGCGCCCTCCACGGTCGCCAGCGCGTCCTTGGTGCCATGGGCGATGAGGAACGGTGGCGCACCGGGGTTGAGGTACGCGTACGGTTGGTTCGGGGAAGGCGTTTCACCGGGTTCCTCGCCGAAGAAGTGGCCGTAGTAGCCATAGAGGCAGATCGCCGCGGTGACCGAGGTGTCGGCCGACTCGAATCCGGGCTGGAACACTGGGTTGTTCGGCGTGAGCGCGCACACGGCCGCCAGGTTGGAGCCGGCGGAGCTGCCCGCCACGAACAGCCTCGACGGATCGGCGCCGTACTCGGGGGCGTGCTCGCGGACCCAGGCGATGACCTTCTTGGCGTCGATCTGATGGCCGGGGAAAGTCGTCTGGGGCCGCAGTCGGTAGTTGGCGCTGATGCACACCCACCCCTGGCCGGCGAGTCGGTAGAGCAGGGGTCGAGCCTCGCGGTTCTTCGCTCCGCTTGTGTACCCGCCGCCGTGGAAGTAGACCAGGACCGGCGCGTTCGGCGGTGCGTCGCGGCGGCGGTAGACGTCGAGGAGATTCCGGCGCCCGGCGTCCCCGTAGCGGATGTCGGGGATCCGCTGCACGTCACGCCGCCGCATCAGGCCCGGCAGTAGCAGGATGCGGGTCCAGGGCCGGTGGCGGCGCAGCGGTGCGTGGACACGATCCCGCCAGCCGGCCCCGAGGCCCTGCTCAAGAGCCCGGCCGACCACCTGATCCGTGCGCAGGCCCCGCCAGGCGGAGACAGCGAGGCCCACGCTGGCGACAGCGGCCACCGTGGCTGTCACCCTGGCGGCCGGGGAGTCCAGATCGCCCTGGGCGGCGGCCAGTGCCGTGGAGGCCGCCAGGACACAGATGCCCGCGAACGGCACCTCGTTGAGGCCCAGGCCGAACCAGAAACTCAGGGTCCCCAGTGGCCGAGGCCGACGGGGCGCGACAACGGCGAAGAAAGTGCACCAGGCGAAGAGCGCGGTCGTCGCCATGTATCCCAACGGCATGTCCATGAACGTACCCCCGTCACCTCTGAAGAATGGCCGAGCCCTCTCCCTGTCGTTGCGGACCACGTACGGGATCTTGAGACCACGAACGACCCGTGACAGGCTCGTGCCGCATGATCGATGAATTCGCGAAACGCGACCTGCACGGGAGACTGCGGCGGGACCGCGAGGCGCTGCTCTGGAAACTCGACGGCTTGTCCGAATACGACGCGCGCCGACCTTTGACAGCGACCGGGACCAACCTCCTCGGCCTGGTCAAACACGTGGCCACCGTCGAGGCCAGATACTTCGGCGAGGTATTCGACCGCCCTTCCCCGGAGCCGCTGCCCCGGTGGCAGGACCACAACGGCAGCGATCTGTGGGCGACCGAGGACGAGACCCGCGATCAGATCATCGGGTTCTATCGGCGCACGTGGGAACACTCGGACGCGACGATCAACGAGCTTCCCCTCGACGCCCCCGGCCACGTGCCGTGGTGGCCGGAGCCCTGTCCCAACACGAACCTGTTCGCCATCATGGTCCATGTCCTCGCCGAGTCCGTCCGGCATGCCGGGCACGCCGATATCCTCCGCGAGGGCCTCGACGGCCGGACCGGATTGCGCGCCGAACACGAGAAGCAGATCGACGAGGAAGCCCGTGCAGCCCACTGCGCGAAGATCGAGCAGGCCGCCAGGTCGACCGCACCGATCAAGGCGTAGATGTTGTCTCACGTGACTTGATGTTGGTGCGGCATGATGCCGGTCGTGGGTGCTGATCCGTCAAAGCGTCTGGTTCCGATGAACTCTGGGAGCTGACCGCCCTGTTGCTCAGGGCTGATGCGTTCTCAGTCAGTGAGACACCGAGCCTGGCTGGGTCAGGGTTTCCCGGCACCCGGTGCTGGTGCCGGGAACGCCACAACCCGCCCGCTGGGTTGCCGCGACTCGGGTCCGCCCCAGGTCTGGCCGACGACGAACAGACGGGGGTCGTCCCCGCGGCTGAGCGCGCAGGCGAAGGCGCCGCGATCCAGGTCGACTGTAGCGAGCACCTCACCACCCTCGCGCACACGAACACAGTGCTGGTTGCCGACGTCGGCGTACCAGACGGCGCCTTCGACATCCATGCAGATTCCGTCCGGGTGGTCGTCGGGTGTCTCCGCCCACACGCGCCGGTTGCCGAGGCCGCCGTGGCTGCCGATGTCGTAGGCGGTGAGCCGGTTCGCATATGACTCAGCAACGATCAGCGTGGCACCGTCTGGGCTGATCGCCATACCGTTGGGGAACGCGAGGCCGTCGGCAACTTGATTGACGTTGCCTTCCGGCGTGACGAGCACGATCAAGCCCGGCGCGAACTCACCGCCGGGAAAGTCGAAACCGATGGTGTTGACATAGGCGTTGCCCCGGTCATCGACCACGATGTCGTTCCACGGCTTCTCCGAGACCTTGGAAAGGTCGGCATGCTGGACGAGTGATCCGTCCGGTTCATGGCGCAGCAGCCGTCGTTGTGCCGAGTCCACGACGAGCAGTCGCCCGTCGGGGAGGAAGTCGATACACATCGGGAACGACGGGACGGTCACCACCACCTCATGGCGTCCGTCGGCGTCAAGCGCGATCACCTGGTTCGCGCCCCAGTCGGAGAACCAGAGCTGCTCGTTGTGCCAGCGCGGTGACTCGCCGAACACGACGGCTTCCATCAGGACCTCGGGTGCGCTCATCACGCCTCTCCTCTCGCTTCGTACAGGGACAGACCTGCCCAGGCACCAGAACTCATCGCGGTCCGCACTGCGATTCGGAGCCAGGACCGATGCGTCTCAGGCTGCGAGATGAAGTAGGTCGAGCGCGTGCTCGGGGCGTGACCGATCGTGGCCGGCGGGGGCAGCGAATTTCGCCCAGCCCGCCTGACGGATCAGACTGATGGCGAGGTTGCGCGGGGTCGCCATGACGCGGGGCGATATTTGTCTACGTCCCTCCCTCGCGGTCGAAACTTTCGATGGCGTCCGGGACTAGTTCGGTGATTGACGTGCGTCGACGCAGATAGCAACACTCTTCGACGGGTTTCCAACAGGAAGCGTCAAAAGCTCGCAGCTCTGGAGGTCGGCTTGCAGGAGTACGCCGGTTACGTCTTCGTCTACTTCACCGGCGAGGGCAGCCCGGACGGCGAGCAGATCCGGTTCGCGCTCAGCAGGGGCGACGACCCCCTCCGCTGGCGCGAGTTGAACGGCGGCGCCCCGGTCCTGACGTCGGACCTCGGGACGAAGGGCCTGCGTGACCCGTTTCTCGTCCGCTCGCCGCGGGGCGACGGGTTCCATCTGATCGCCACCGACCTCCGTATGCACGGCGAGCAGAACGGCGACTGGGACCGCGTCCAGCGCACCGGCAGCACCGCGCTCATGGTCTGGGACAGCAGCGACCTCGTGAACTGGACCGACCGGCGACTGGCCCCCCTCGCCCCCGGCACGGCCGGCAACCTCTGGGCACCGGAGGCGTGTCACGATCCCGACCGGGACGAGTACGTCGTCTTCTGGGCCTCCAAGCTGTACGCCGCCGACGACCCGGAGCACACCGCCGACACGCACAACGTGATGCTGTACGCGACCACCCGCGACTTCCGGGTCTTCAGCGAACCCCGGCTCTGGAACGACCCCGGTCACTCCGTCATCGACTCCACGGTCGTCCGGCACGACGGCACCTACTACCGCTTCACCAAGGACGAGCGCGCCAACTCGCCCGAGGCGCCCGGCGGGAAGTTCATCACCGTGGAGAAGTCGGCCGACCTGCGGGCGACGTCGTACGCGTTCGTGGCCGACCGTGTGGGGCAAGGGGTGATCGAGCAGGGCGAGGGCCCGATCGTGTTCAGGTCCAACACCGAGGCCAAGTGGTACCTGTTCATCGACGAGTTCAGCGGGCGCGGCTACGTCCCCTTCGAGACCACCGATCTCGACTCCGGCAAGTGGACGCCCTGCGAGGACCACGCCCTGCCGCCCGGTGCCCGGCACGGCTCCGTCCTGCCGGTGACCCGGGCCGAGTACGAGCGGCTGCTGGCCGCGTACGCGCCGAGCACGTCCGTCGTCGACGCCCATGTGCGGGCGGGGATGAAGGCGTACGCCCTCGTCGACGAGCACACCTCGAAGGTCGTGCTGCCGCTGCACCCGGGGACCGAACTCGACGCGCTCGCCCCCGACTTCGACCTGGCCGCGGGGGCGAGCATCGACCCGCCGTCCGGCACCCCGCGCGACTTCCGCGCCCCGCGCACGTACACGGTCACGGCCGCCGACGGCACCCGGCGCACCTGGACGGTCGAGGCCCTCCATATGCGCAGCCCGCTGCTGCCGGGGCTGACCGCCGACCCCAACATCCAGGAGTTCGGCGGCCGTTACTACATCTACCCGACGACCGACGGCTTCGAGGGCTGGGGCGGCACCCGGTTCACGGTCCACTCCTCCGACGACCTCGTCACCTGGCAGGACCACGGCGTCGTCCTGGACCTGGAGTCCGACGTGAGCTGGGCGGACCGGTACGCGTGGGCGCCGGCCGCCGGGGAGCGCGACGGGGCGTACTACTTCTACTTCTGCGCGAACCAGCAGATCGGCGTGGCCGCCGGGGACAGCCCCACGGGCCCCTTCCGGGACGCGCTCGACCGTCCCCTCATCGCACGGGACGACTACGCCGGCCAGATGATCGACCCGGCCGTGTTCCGGGACGACGACGGCACCACGTACCTGTACTGGGGAAACACCGAGGCGTACGGGGTGCCCCTCCACGACGACATGGTGTCGTTCGACCCCGAGCGGGTGCGGCGGTTCACCCCCGACGGCTTCCGCGAGGGCGCGTTCGTCATCAAGCGGCGGGGCGTCTACTACTTCATGTGGTCGGAGGACGACACCCGCAGCGAGGACTACCGGGTCGCCTACGCCACCGGGCCCTCGCCGCTCGGGCCGTGGACCAAGAAGGGGGTGATCCTGCGCAAGCGCCCCGAGTACGGGATCCTCGCGACCGGCCATCACACCGTCGTGAACGTCCCCGGCACCGACGACTGGTTCATCTGCTACCACCGGTTCGCGGTTCCCGGCCCCGGAACGCCGCGCGGCGACGGCACACACCGCGAGTCGACCCTGGACCGGCTGGTGTTCGCGGCCGACGGCTCCATCGAGGAGGTCGTCCCCACCCTCGGGTCCATCGACCCCGTCTGAGCCTCTCCCGAGCACACGCGCGGAAGTCAGTCGTGGGGCGCCTGTCCACTGACGCGGTGGTCGGCGTGGCTGAGCGCCTCGACGACCAGCCGCCGCAGATGTCCGTCGCTGAGGCTGTAGTGGATGTGGCGCCCCTCGCGGCGGGTCTGCACGAGCCCCGCGAGTCGCAGCTTCGCGAGGTGCTGGCTGACCGCGGTCCGGGACGCGTCGCAGCGTTCGGCCAGGGATCCGACGTCGGACTCGCCCTGCGCGAGGAGCCACAGCAGATGCAGCCGGGTGACGTCGGAGAGCATCGCGAACACCCCCGTCGCCTCGGTGAGCCGCGCGCTGTCGGGAGCGCGCAGATGCGCACCGGGTGCAGGTGACACGGCGTGGCGTTCTGGCATGAGGCCAGCCTAGAGCCATCGGCCGGGCCGTGGGCCGATCGTGACGGTCGTGACGGCGACTCCAGGGCCATCATGTGCGCAGATGCGCACATGATGGCTACACTCGGAGGACATCGCGCGCGGTCGCTTCGACCGTCACGCCGACCCGTCACGCCGAGCCGTCGCCCGAGGCCGTCACGCCGAGCCTTCGTGCAGAGGGGAGCCGCCCGTATGCTCGCCGTCCTGCGTCACCGCACCTATCGGCGTCTGTTCGCCGCCCAGGTCATCGCGCTGGTGGGTACGGGTCTCGCGACCGTCGCCCTGGGGCTGCTGGCGTACGACCTGGCGGGCGCCGCCGCCGGGTCCGTGCTGGGCACGGCGCTGGCGATCAAGATGGTGGCGTACGTGGCGGTCGCCCCGGCCGTCGGCGCGATCGCGGACCGGCTGCCGCGCCGGGCGCTCATGGTGACGGCGGACCTGGTGCGCGCCGGGGTCGCGCTGCTCCTGCCGTTCGTGGACTCGGTCTGGCAGGTGTACGTCCTGGTGTTCCTCCTCCAGTCGGCGTCCGCGGTGTTCACGCCGACGTTCCAGGCCGTGATCCCGGACGTGCTGCCCGAGGAGCGCGCCTACACACGGGCGCTGTCGATGTCCCGTCTCGCCTACGACCTGGAGAGCCTCTTCTCCCCCGCGCTCGCGGCGGCGCTGTTGTCCGTCATCACCTACAACTGGCTGTTCACCGGTACCGTTCTCGGCTTCCTCGCGTCGGCCGCGCTGGTCGTCTCGGCCGTGCTGCCCGAACGCACGGCACGCCCCGGGCCCGGGGGCGGTCGCCGCTCGGGCATCCGCGGGTTCCTCACCGTCCCCCGGCTCCGGGCGCTGCTCGCCCTGGACCTCGCGGTCGCCGCCGCCGGCGCGATGGTCACCGTCAACTCCGTGGTGTACGTCCGCGATGTGCTGGGCCTGTCCGAGGGTGCCGTACCGCTGGCGCTCGGCGCGTACGGGGCCGGGTCGATGGTGGTGGCGCTGGCGCTGCCTCGGCTGCTGGACCGGGTGCCGGACCGGGCGGTGATGTTGCCGGCCGCGCTGCTGCTGACGGTCGTCTTCGCCGGGCTGGGTGCCGTCACCGCGGCGTCGAGCGGCGCGTGGCGGGTGCCCGCGCTGCTCGGCGTGTGGGCCGCGTTCGGCGCGGCGTGCTCGGCGGTGCTCACGCCGACCGGGCGGCTGATCCGGCGGTCCGTGCCGGCCGGGGAGCGCACGGCCGCGTTCGCCGCCCAGTTCTCCCTCTCGCACGGCTGCTGGCTGCTGACCTACCCGCTCGCCGGTTGGCTCGGCGCGACGGCCGGACTCGACTGGACGACGCTCGCCCTGGGGGCGATCGCGCTGGCCGCGGCGCTGCTGGCCGTACGGCTCTGGCCGGCGCCGCCCGCGACCCATGTGCACTCCGACCTGCCCCTCGGCCACCCGCATCTGGCGGACGCCCTACGGGTACCGACGGGCTGGCGCCACAGCCACGGACGACTCACGGACGGACTCCACGCGGGCCTCTGATGACACCGGAACAGACGGCTCCCCTGGCGACTCACTGACGCACTGCGGGAGTTCAGCCCGTCGTCCACTTCTCCTCGATCCGGGCGAGGCGCCACACCAGCAGGGCGATCACCCAGGTCGCGAAGAAGAGGGCGACGACGACATAGCCGACGGTATTGAGGTCGACGCCGGCGACCCGGTCCCAGAACGGGCCGTGCAGGCCCGCCTTCTCGACGATCAGGCCGAGGAGTTCGACCGTGCCGATGATGAGGGCGACGGCGACCGAGAGGCCGGTGACGGTGAGGTTGTAGTAGACCTTGCGGACCGGCTGGGAGAACGCCCAGCCGAGGCGAAGTTCATGAACGAGCCGTCGATCGTGTCCAGCAGTGACATGCCGGCCGCGAACAGGACGGGCAGGCACAGGATCGCGTACCAGGGCAGCCCCGAGGCCGCGCCCGATCCCGCCAGCACCAGCAGCGCGACCTCCGTGGCCGTGTCGAAGCCGAGGCCGAAGAGCAGCCCGAGCGGAAACATCTGCCACGGCTCGGTGATGGACCGCATCAGCCGGCCGAGGAGCCGGTTCATGAAGCCCCGTTTGTTCAGCTGCTCCTCCAGCGCGGCCTCGTCGTAGGAGCCCGCCCGCATGGCGCGGAACACCTTCCAGATGCCCACCATGATCACCAGGTTGACGATCGCGATGGCGTACAGGAACGTGCCGGAGACGGTGGTGCCGATCCAGCCGGCGACGGCGTGCAGTCCGGAGTCCTCGTTCCGGGTCGGCCCGGCGAGCGCCTTGACGCCGAGGGAGAGCAGGAAGGTGAGGACGAAGACGACCGACGAGTGGCCGAGGGAGAACCAGAAGCCGACCGACAGCGGCCGTCGCCCCTCGCTCATCAGCTTGCGGGTGGTGTTGTCGATGGCCGCGATGTGGTCGGCGTCGAAGGCGTGCCGCATGCCGAGGGTGTAGGCGGTGACGCCCATGCCGATGCCGAAGGTCTTGCTGCCGACGCTGTAGTGCTCGGGGGCGACGATCACGACCAGGGTGAACCAGCCGATGAGGTGCAGCGCCAGGATGAACGCGGCCATCGCGCCGAGGCTCGCCCACTCCTCGCGGGTCATGGAGGCGCGGACCCGACGCCAGGAGAAGCCGCCCTCCCCGGCGGGGGCCGGTCGGGCGGTTTCGGAGGCTGTGGCCATGGAACGTGCGCCTTCTGTCGTCGAGCGGTCGGCCCCCTCAGCCTTGTGCCGGTGATGGGTAGCTGCAACTAGGTCGCAGTAAAGCCCGTGCCACGTTTCGGTCAGGTCGCGGCAGGGCCGGCGACCGAAGGCCGGAAGCGCTCGACGCAGGGTTCGTACGGCGTGGAGGGCGCCCACCGCCGTGGCCGGTGTGCCCAACCAACGTCAGGCACAAGGCCGTTCGCGTCGACCGGGGTCAGGCGGAGCCCTCGCGGCGGCTTCGCCACCACCACAGGCCGCCGCCGAGGACGAGGACGGCCGCGCCGATACCGAGGGGGACGGCCAGGGGGATGCCGTCGTCGTCGGTGTCGTCCGCCGCGGGCTTCGCCGAAGGCGCCGGGGTCTTCTCGGCGCTGGGCTCCGCCGAAGGGGCCGCCGTCGAGGGCTCCTCCGAAGGGCTGGGGGTGGGGCTGACGAGCTCCGCGCCGGGCGCGGCGGGCTTCAGGTCCAGACGGGGCGCGGGGTGGCCGTGGCCGTGTCCGTCACCGCCGGAGTCGTCCAGTTCGATCCAGCGGTCCACCTTGCCGTCACTGTAGGACTGCAGGGTCTTGAACACGAGCGACTTGACGTCGGGCAACTGCCGTACGGTGACCTCGTACTCGGCGTCCTCCCCGACGGCGAGCTTCGGTCCGGAGACGGTGTAGCCCCGGTCGGTGGCGGCGAACTTCCAGCCCTTGGGGCCCTCTTCGTAGGTGACGTCGGCGGGGGTGATGCCCTTCGGCAGGATCACCTCCAGCTTCGTGATGCCGGCCGAGGCGGACTCCGACTCGGCGGAGAAGGTCAGCTCGACGTTCTGGTCGAGGGCGCGGGCGCCCTCCGCCTCGACCTCCGCGTGGGCCGCGGCCGGTGCCGCGGTGGCGACGGCGACCGCGAGCGCGGTCGCGGTGAGGACGCCGAGACGGCGCGTGCTGCGTGCCAGGGTCGGGCGGTGCACAGCTGACTCCCTTGTGCCGAAGGTGTGAAGCCTGCATTCAAGCGCAGGGCCCGTGCACCGGCAAAGGGCGGCCCTCGGCAACGGGACGGTCGCCGTACCGGCAAATCCGCCGTATGGGGCAGGGCCGTTGGGCCTCCCGTGGTGTGCGCCGCGTGGGACTGCTGGGGCGTGCGCCGGGGTGTGTGCTGTTCACCACCGTCTTCACGCCCCCGTCTGCGCTTGTCAGCGCCCTTGTGCGGGCACTACTGTCACCACGCCTTGGTGAACGGGAAATCCGGTGTGATGCCGGTGCGGCCCTCGCCACTGTGATCGGGAAGTCCGGCTCCAGTCCTCGCGGACAGCCACTGGGTCCTTGTGACCCGGGAAGGCGGAGCACGGGCGGTGGTACCCGTCAGCCAGGAGACCGGCCAAGGCACGTCAACCATCCACGAGGTGCTGGAGAGGGTCTGCTGAGCCATGCACATAGCCGAGGGTTTCCTTCCTCCGGCGCACGCGATCGCCTGGGGTGTCGCGTCCGCGCCGTTCGTCGTCCACGGAGTACGGTCACTCACCCGTGAGGTCAGGGAGCACCCGGAGAGCACGCTGCTGCTCGGTGCCTCGGGGGCCTTCACCTTCGTCCTGTCCGCGCTGAAGCTGCCGTCCGTCACCGGCAGTTGCTCCCACCCCACCGGCACCGGACTGGGCGCCATCCTGTTCCGGCCGCCGATCATGGCGGTACTGGGCACCATCACCCTGCTCTTCCAGGCCCTGCTGCTCGCCCACGGCGGCCTGACCACGCTCGGCGCGAACGTCTTCTCCATGGCGATCGTCGGCCCCTGGGTCGGATACGCCGTCTACAAGCTGCTGCGGCGCTACGACGTGCCGTTGATGGTCGCGGTGTTCTTCGGCGCGTTCTTCGCCGACCTGTCCACCTACTGCGTCACCAGCGTCCAGCTGGCGCTCGCGTTCCCGGACCCGAGCAGTGGATTCCTGGGCGCGCTCGGCAAGTTCGGTTCCATCTTCGCCATCACCCAGCTCCCCCTCGCGGTGAGCGAGGGTCTGCTCACGGTGCTCGTGATGCGGCTTCTGGTGCAGTCGAGCAAGGGCGAGCTGACGCGGCTCGGGGTGCTCGTGGCGGGCAAGCGGGACACGACGACGGAGGCGGTGGCGCGATGAGCCGGAACACGAAGATCAACCTCCTGCTGCTGGTGGTCGTGGCCGCGCTCGCGGTGCTGCCGCTGGCGCTCGGCCTCGGCGACCACAAGAAGGAACCGTTCACGGGGGCCGACGGGGAGGCCGAGAGCGCGATCACCGAGATCGAGCCGGACTACAAGCCGTGGTTCTCCCCCCTGTACGAGCCGCCCTCCGGTGAGATCGAGTCCGCGCTGTTCTCCCTCCAGGCCGCCCTCGGCGCGGGCGTCCTCGCCTACTACTTCGGCCTGCACCGGGGCCGCCGCCAGGGCGAGGCTCGGGCGCTGGCACAGCGGGAGACCGCGAAGACGCCGGCCGGGTCCGGCGCCGAAGAGGTCTGACGCCACGTGCTGCCGATCGACGAGGCGGCGCACAGCAGTCGCTGGCGCCGCCGCCACCCCGTGGACAAGGCCGTGCTCGGGCTCGGCCTCACCGTGCTCGCGATCTCGCTGCCGCCCTGGCCCGGCGCGGCCCTGGTCCTGCTGACGTCGCTGGTCGTGCTGCTGGGACCGGCCGGCGTGCCGCGTCGCCGACTGTGGCGCGCCTACCGGGTGCCGCTCGGGTTCTGTGTGACCGGGGCGCTGCCGCTGCTCGTCCAGGTCGGCGGGCCCGACGGTTTCGTGACCCTCGCCGAGGGTGGTCCGGTCCGTGCGGCGGAGCTGCTGCTGCGGACCTCCGCCGCCTCCCTGGGAGTCCTGCTGTTCGCCTTCACCACCCCCATGTCGGATCTGCTGCCCCGGCTGGTGCGAGCCGGGGTGCCCGCGCCGGTGGTGGACGTCGCCCTGGTGACGTACCGCATGAGCTTTCTGCTCCTGGACTCCGTACGCCGGATCCGCGACGCGCAGGCGGCCCGGCTCGGGCACACCACGCGGGCCGCCACCTGGCGGTCCCTCGCCGGGCTCGGCGCGACCGCGTTCGTGCGGGCCTTCGACCGGGCGGCGCGGCTCCAGACGGGGCTCGCCGGGCGGGGCTACGACGGGACCCTGCGCGTCCTGGTGCCCGAGGCGCGGGTCTCCGTCCGCTTCACCACGGTCAGTGTGGTCCTCCTCGCGGCCGTGGCCGCTCTCACCTTCGTCCTGGAAAGGCCGCTGACATGAGCGAGCCCGTGCTGGTCGCCCTGCGGGGCGTGTCATACGCGTACGAGGACGGCCCGGCCGTGCTCAGCGATCTCGACTTCGAGGTGCGGGAGGGCCGTGCGCTCGCCCTGCTGGGCCGCAACGGCAGCGGCAAGACGACGCTGATGCGGCTGCTCAGCGGCGGACTGCGGCCCCGCTCGGGCGAGTTGACGGTCGAGGGGCGGCCGGTGTCGTACGACCGCAAGGGCCTGACCGGGCTGCGGACGACCGTCCAGCTGGTGGTACAGGACCCCGACGACCAGCTGTTCGCGGCGTCGGTCGCCCAGGACGTGTCGTTCGGGCCGCTGAACCTCGGGCTGCCCGACGACCAGGTGCGGGTACGGGTGGACGAGGCACTCGCCGCGCTCGGTATCTCCGCCCTAGCCGACCGGCCCACCCATCTGCTCTCCTACGGCCAGCGCAAGCGGACCGCGATCGCCGGCGCCGTGGCGATGCGCCCCCGGGTGCTGATCCTCGACGAGCCGACCGCGGGCCTCGATCCCGACGGCCAGGAACGGCTGCTCGCCACCCTGGACGGGCTCCGCCGGTCCGGCACGACCGTGGTGATGGCCACCCATGACGTCGATCTGGCGCTGCGGTGGGCCGACGACGCGGCGCTGCTCACCCCGGCCGGCGCGCGGACAGGCCCGGTGGCCGCGATGCTGGCCCGCACGGACCTCCTCGAACAGGCGGGGCTGCGCCTCCCCTGGGGCATCGCGGTCACCCGGCTCCTGCGCGAGCGGGGCCTGCTGACGGACGACGCGCCCGGTCCGCGCACCCCGGACGAGCTGGCCGCGCTGGCGGGCGCCGCTCCCCCGGTACCGGCCGACGGCTGACCCCGCCGCGCGGCCGGGGCAAGGGCCTCACCGCGGTGGGTCAGATCGGCAGGCCGTAGGTGCGGACGGCGCAGCCCGCGAAGACGTCGTGGTGTTCGGCCGGGCTGAGCCCGCAGACCAATGTCTCGGCCGTGTCCAGCACTTCGCGGTAGTCGGAGGCGAGCCGGCAGACGGGCCAGTCGGAGCCGAACATCAGCCGGTCGGGGCCGAACGCGTCCAGGACGGTGGCGGCGTACGGCTGGAGATCGGCGACCCGCCAGGTGTCCCAGTCGGCCTCCGTGACCAGACCGGAGAGCTTGCAGACGGTGTTCGGCAAGGCGGCCAGCCGCCGTATCTCCCCTGCCCACGGCTCCAGTTCACCGGAGGCGACGGGCGGTTTGGCCAGGTGGTCGAGGACGAAGGTGAGCCGGGGCAGACGCCGGGCGGCCTCCACGGCGGCCGGGAGCTGGTGGGGCTTCACCAGCAGGTCGTAGACGAGGCCCGCGTCGGCGACGGCGGCCAGGCCGCGCAGTACGTCGGGGCGCGTCAGCCAGCGGGGGTCCGGTTCGCCCTGCACCTGGTGGCGGACGCCCACCAGGTGCTCGCCGCCCGGCCCTTCGCGCAGCCCGGCGAGGGTGTCGGCGACCTCGGGCGAGGTGAGGTCGGTCCAGCCGACGACCCCGGCGACCAGGTCGCTCCCGGCGGCCAGGGCGAGGAACTCGGGGGTCTCCTCGGCCACCGTGACCGTCTGCACCAGCACGGTGGCGCTGACTCCGGCGGCACGCGCCTCCGGTTCCAGGTCCGCGAGGGAGAAGTCACGGCGCAGCGGGGCGAGTTCGGGACCGGTGATCCAGTCCTGGTCGCGGACGGCGAGGTCCCAGACATGGTGGTGGGCGTCGACGATCCCGACGCCCCCTTCCGTGCCCCCGCCTTCACCGCCTGTGACTGTGGCGCCGACGGCCGAGGGCGTGCCGGTGTCCGTCCCGCTCACAGTTCCCACACCACGGGCAGTGAGGCGTCGGAGCCGTCCGCGGAGTAGTCGTGGACGACGTCCAGGAGTTCGGCCATGCGGGCCTGCCAGGCGATGTTGACGGGCAGTTTCTCCAGCTCCGCGATCATCGCCGGGTAGTCCTCGACCTCCAGGACGTGGAAGAGGTCGGTGCCGCTGCGCCAGATCGTCCACGCGCTGACCCCGGCGGCGCGGATCGCGGCGGTCAGTTCCTCGGGCACCTCGCGGTGCGCCGCCTCGTACTCGGCGACGCGGTCGGCGCGGACCTTGGTGTGCAGGGCGACCCTCACGACGGCTCCTTCGGCGACGGGGTTCCCTCAAGGGGCGTGTCCAGGGGCGTCGTCCGGGGCGTGGGCACCGGGACGTCCGGGGCGAGCAGACCTTCCGCGCGCAGCTCGTCCCAGAGGGAGGCCGGTACGGGCGCCCTCAACTGCTCCACGGTGTCGCGCACCTCGTCGGTGGAGCGGGCGCCGGTGAGGACGCTCGCGACCGCCGGGTGGCCGAGCGGGAAGCGGAGGGCGGCTGCTCGCAGGGGAACGCCATGGCGTTCGGTGACCGCCTTGAGCCGGCGGGCCCGGTCGAGGACGGGCTCCGGGGCGGGCGCGTAGTCGTAGGTGGCGCCGGGGGCGGGGTCGGTGAGGAGGCCCGAGTTGAGGACGCCGCCGATGAGGACGCTTCTGCCGCGGGCGGCGGCCTCGGGGAGCACGTCGGTGAGGCCCTCCTGTTCGAGGAGGGTGTAGCGGCCGGCGAGGAGGACGACGTCGATGTCGGTCTCGCGCAGGAAACGGGCGGGGAGCGCGGACTGGTTCATGCCGACGCCGATCGCGCCGACGACACCTTCGCCGCGGAGGCGTTCCAGTGCCGGGTACGCCTCGTCGAGGGCCTGCTCAGCGTGGTCGTCGGGGTCGTGGAGGAGGACGATGTCCACCCGGTCCAGGCCCAGACGGTCCAGGCTGGCTTCGAGGGAGCGGCGGACGCCGTCGGCGCTGAAGTCCCAGACGCGGCGCAGGGTCGCGGGGACGGCGAAGCCGTTGGCCAGGTCGTCACCGTCACCGTCGCCGTCGGCGTCGGCGGGCACGAGCAGGCGGCCGACCTTCGTGGAGACGGTGTAGGTGTCCCGGGGGCGGTCGCGCAGGGCCTCGCCGAGGCGGCGTTCGGACAGGCCGAGGCCGTAGTGGGGTGCCGTGTCGAAGGTGCGGATCCCGGCGTCCCAGGCGGCGTCGATCGCGGCGGCGGCCTCCTCGTCGGCCACCGGGCGGTAGAGGTTGCCCATGCCGGCGGCGCCGTAGGACAGTTCGGTGACCTCGACGTCGGTGCGGCCGAGGGTCCTGGTCCTCATGAGGCCGCCGGTCGGAGCCGGAGTCCCTGCATGCCCCCGTCGACGGCGAGGGAGGTGCCGGTGACGGAGGCCGCGGCGGGGCTCGCCAGATAGGCGATGGCGGCGGCGACCTCGTCGGGGGTGACGAGGCGTCCCATGGGCTGGCGGGCGTTGAGGGCGGCGCGCTCGGCCTCGGGGTCGTCGGCCGCGTCGAGGAGCCGGCCGACCCAGGGGGTGTCGGCGGTGCCGGGGTTGACGCAGTTGACGCGGATGCCCTCACGGACGTGGTCGGCGGCCATCGCGAGGGTCAGGGAGAGGACCGCGCCCTTGCTGGCGCAGTACAGGGCACGCTGCGGCAGCCCGGCGGTGGCGCCGATGGAGCAGGTGTTCACGATGGCCGCGTGGTCGGAGTTCCGCAGGTGCGGCAGGGCGGCGCGGCTGGTGCGCACGATGCCGAGGACGTTGACGTCGAGAACCTGGTGCCACTGTTCGTCGGGGTTGTCCTCGACGGTGCCGATGGCGCCGATGCCGGCGTTGTTCACGAGGATGTCCAGACCGCCGAGGTGTTCGACGGCGTCGCCCACGGCGGCCCGTACGGAGGCGTCGTCCGTGACGTCCGCCTTGAGGGCCAGCAGCGGCGGAGGGACGTCGGAGGGGTTCAGGTCGAACACGGCGACCCCGGCGCCCCGCGCGGCCAGCAGCCGGGCCGTGGCCAGTCCGATACCGGACGCGCCACCCGTGACGACCGCGCGCAGCCCTGTCAGATCCGTCATGCGACTTCCTCCCGTCCAGCGAGGTCGGCGGCCCAGAAAGTGCCGTCGGGGTAACGGTATTCGGCGAGCGACCCGGGGTGCATGGTGGCGGAGAAACCGGGGGTGCGTGGTGCGAGGTAGTGGCCCTCGCGCAGCACGACCGGGTCGGTGAAGTGCTCGTGGAGGTGGTCGACGAACTCGATGACCCGGTCGTCGGTGGTGCCGGAGAGGGCCAGGTAGTCGAACATCGACAGGTGCTGGACCAGTTCGCACAGGCCGACTCCGCCGGCGTGCGGGCAGACCGGGACCCCGAATTTCGCGGCGAGCAGCAGGATGGCGAGGTTCTCGTTGACGCCGCCGACGCGTGCGGCGTCGATCTGCAGGACGTCGATGGCACCGGCCTGGAGGAGCTGCTTGAAGATGATGCGGTTCTGGACGTGTTCGCCGGTGGCGACCTTCACCGGGGCGACGCCCTCACGGACGGCGGCGTGGCCGAGGATGTCGTCGGGGCTGGTGGGTTCCTCGATCCAGTACGGGTCGAACTCGGCGAGGGCGCGGGTCCATTCGACGGCCTCGCCGATGTTCCAGCGCTGGTTGGCGTCGATGGCGATGCGGACCTTGGATCCGACGGCGGCACGTGCGGTGCGCATCCGGCGGACGTCGTCGGCGAGGTCGGCGCCGACCTTGAGCTTGATCTGGCTGAAGCCGTCGGCGACGGCCTGCTCGGCCAGGCGCGTGAGCTTCTCGTCGGAGTAGCCGAGCCAGCCCGGGGAGGTGGTGTAGCCGGGGTAGCCGCGCTCCAGCAGTGCCGCCTCGCGCTCGGCGAGCCCGGTCCTGCCGTCGCGGAGCAGCTGGAGGGCGTCCTCGGGGGTGAGGGCGTCGGCGATGTAGCGGAAGTCGACCTGGGAGACCAGCCACTCGGGGTCGGCGTGGGCGAGCAGTCGCCACAGCGGCTGTCCGGCGCGCTTGGCGGCCAGGTCCCACACGGCGTTGACCACGGCGCCGATCGCCATGTGCATCACGCCCTTCTCGGGGCCGAGCCAGCGCAGCTGACTGTCGCCGATCAGGTCGCGGTTGAGGGAGCCGGGGTCGGCGCACAGCGCGTCCACCGAGCGGCCGAGGAGGTGGGGGCGGAGGGCGCCGATGGCGGCGACCTGGACGTCGTTGCCGCGGCCGATGGTGAAGGTGAAACCGTGGCCTTCGAGCCCGTCGCCGGCGTCGGTGCGCAGCACGACATAGGCGGCGGAGTAGTCGGGATCCGGGTTCATCGCGTCGGACCCGTCCAGCTCCCGAGACGTGGGGAACCGGATGTCGTAGGTGTCGACCGCGGTGATCCGGGCAGGGGTTGCAGTCAAGGGGGTGCCTTTCACGCTTGGCCGAAGGTCTGGCGCTGGCCTCCGAGCCCGTCGATCTCGAGCTCGACGGTGTCGCCGGCGCGGAGATAGGGGGTGCCGGGCAGGCCGAGGGCCACGCCTGCGGGCGTCCCGGTGTTGATCACGTCGCCCGGCTCCAGGACCATGTACCGGCTGAGGTAGGCCACGACCTGGTGGACCGGGAAGATCATGTCGCGGGTGTGGCCGTGCTGGCGCTTGACGCCGTTGACGCTCAGGCGCAGCTCCAGGTCCTGCGGATCGTCGATCTCGTCGGCGGTGACCAGCCAGGGCCCCAGCGGGTTGAAGGTCTCGCAGGACTTGCCGAGGTCCCACTGGGGCGAGTACTCGAGCTGGAACTCGCGTTCGGAGACGTCGTGGCTGACCGCGTAGCCCGCGATCACCCCGGCCGCCTCGTCCGGGCTCTCCAGGTAGCGGGCGCGGCGGCCGATCACGACGGCGAGCTCGACCTCCCAGTCGGTCTTCACCGAGCCACGCGGGACGAGCACTTCGTCGTGGGGGCCGACGACCGTGCCCGGGTCCTTCATGAAGACTACGGGGCGTTCGGGGATCGCGGCCCCGGTCTCGGCAGCGTGGTCGCGGTAGTTGAGGCCCACGCAGACGATCTTGCCGGGGCGGGCGACGGGGGCGCCGATCCGCAGGCCGCCGGGGTCGATCTCGGGCAGTCCGCCCGCTTCGAGGGCGGCGCGGGCCCGCTCGATGCCGCCGGAGCCGAGGAAGGTGCCGTCGATGTCGGCGGTCACGGCGGACAGATCCAGCAGCCGGCCGTCATCGGTGCGGACCGCGGGGCGCTCCTCGCCGGGGGCGCCGACGCGTAGCAGTTTCACTGAGCAGCTCCCTTGCCATAGGAGATCAGGAGTCATCGGAGGAATGGCGCACCGTGACTGTAGAGGTCGAACGGCGGGCTGACAACGTATTCCTCGGATGTATTTGCCGGATGCAGCCGCTCCCCGCAGGCCAAAGGTCCTTCATGGGCGAAATAGTCCTGCGGTCACCGAGGGACGGTCACCCGACCACCGACGGAGATCACTGCGAACTACCTCTTGTCAGCGCCTGCAATGCCGTCGTAACGTCCTCGTCGTCCGAGATACATCGGAGGAATCGTTCCGCGGATTCCCACGGATTCCCACGGCGTAGTGGCTGCTCAAACTCCGCTGCTCGTACACCGGTTGACCCTCACCCCTCCCCTCCCATCGGTCCGCGCATGCCCTCAGGGGGCTTCCCCCGTCCCGGCTAAGGAGAGAACCCGGCCATGAAGTTCGCTCGCACCCGCTCCACCGCCGTAGCGGCCTGTGCCGTCGCGGCCCTCGGTCTGCTCACCGCGTGCAACCGCGACAGTTCCTCCGGCTCGGCGGGCTCGGGCGGTGACAAGCCCGCCATCGGC
>NZ_LIRK01000309.1 GCF_001419765.1 Streptomyces torulosus | reverse complement strand
GCGCCGGCGGGAGGTGGCGGCCGAGGTCGTCGACGCCCTCGCCAAGCGGCTGCGGGCCGGGGAGCGCGCCGTCCTCCTGCTGGGCGGGGCGGCGCTCGACGAGCGCGGGCAGCGGGTCCACCGGGCCCTTCAGCACCTCCTGCTGGAAGTCGGCGGGGGCGATGAGGGTGGCCCCGCAGCCGGGCGCGGCGCCGGCGGCCCCGATGGCGTGGGCGGTGAGCTGGGCCAGACCCGCACCGGAGGCGGCGGTGCCGACCCAGCCGGAGACGGGGCGCGCGAGCGAGACGATGTCCGAGGTCAGGGGCGCGTCATGGGCGAGATGCCAACTGGCGTGATCCCCGACGACGTTGAAGACGGGGGAGTGGGCCCGCCGCGCGTTGTGCAGGTTGGCGATGCCGTTGGCGAAACCGGGGCCCAGATGGAGCAGTGTCATCGCCGGCCGGCCGGCGATCCGGGCGTAGCCGTCGGCCGCTCCGGTGCAGACGCCCTCGAAGAGCCCGAGCACCGCCCGGGTGCCGGGGACCGAGTCCAACGCGGCGACCAGAGGCATCTCGGTGGTTCCCGGATTGGCGAAGCAGACGTCCACTCCGGCGGCGAGCGAGGTCTCGACCAGGGCCTCCGCACCGGTCATGACGCCGAACCGGTTCGCCTGCCAGACGGTCGTGGCGTGGTTCATGGACTTTCCTCCGTGCACTATGCGCACCGTTCGTGCGTATAGTGCACAGCATTGGCAGGGGAGGGCCCCGACGTCAAGCCCCGGGGCCGGCGGACCCGTGGCCTACGCTGAACGCGTGAGCGGAGCCAGGAAGGTGGTACGCGGGGTGCGGGCAGAGGCCGCGAACGGCACGGGAAACAGTGCGCACGGCGGGAGCGAGGAGGGTGGGGAGGCGGTCAAGCGGCCCAGTCAGCCGCCGTCGCAGACGCTCGTCCGGGGTCTCGCCGTCCTGCGGGCCGTCGCCCACCAGCCCCGCGGACTGACGGTCGCCGAGATCGCCGCCCGGACCGGGCTGCACCGGACCGTCGTCCACCGCCTTGCGGGCACGTTGGCCGCCGAGGGGTTCCTGGCGAGGGCCGCGGACGGTGCGTACATGCCCGGCGGGGAACTCCACACGCTCGCCGGCACCTCCCGGCCCACCCTCGCGGAGTTCGTCCAGCCGCTGCTGCAGCAGCTCGCCGACCGTTACGGCGGTACGGCGATCCTGTTCTTCCCGGAACCGGACTGCGTCGTCGCCGTCGCCACGGCCGTCCCCCGGAACGCCGACTACCACCTCGCCTACCGCAAGGGCTCCCGCCAGCCACTGGACCGCGGGGCCGCGCCGTGCGCGATCCGCGCCGGACGGGCCCCCGCCGACGACGACCCGGAGGCGGTACGGGAGGCGCGCCGCCGGGGCTGGGTCACCAGCCATGGCGCGGTGGAACCGGGCGCCCACGCGGTCGCGGCGCCGCTGGCCCGGGACGGGGACGTGCTGGACGCCTGCGTCATGTTCGTCTCGCACCGCAAGGACCGCGTCGACGAGGCCACGCCGGACGTGGTCTCCGCCGCGCGGGCCGCCCGGGCGTTCCTGCTCGGGCCGCGGTAGGCCGCCGCCCGGCTCCTTCTTCTCGGTCAACGGCCGCCCCCGTCGGAACACTTCGGCGGGGGCGGCCTCCTTTGCGTCCGGCGGGCCTTGACACCCACCATCGGCCACCACACCATGTGCTACCAACAAACGTACACCATGTGCGAATATCGCACAGCGGTGCAACTGGAGGCTGATCGGGATGACAAGCCCTGATCGCATCACCCTGGCTCACGGCCGCCTGTCCCTGATCGGCGTCCTCACTCAATCCATCGGCTTCATGGGACCGGTGTTCTCGGTCGCGGCCCTTCTCCCCCTGGTCGTGGGCCTGTCGGCCACGGGACGGGGCGCCGGGGTCGCCACTCCCGTCGCGATCGCCATCGCCGGTGTCGGCATGTGCGGCGTGGGATGGGTGATCGCCCAGTACGCGAAACGGATCCATCTGTGCGGTTCGCTCTACGAGTACGTGAGCGACAGCGCCGGGCCCCGGGTCGGTGTGGCGGCCGGGTGGCTCTACTACGGGGCCATGATGGTGCTGGGGGCGTCGACGTTCCTCGTCCTCGGCGGCCTGACCCGGACCTGGCTCCTCAACGCCCTGTCCGTGGACGTGCCGTGGTGGCCCCTCTCCCTGGCCTACGCCGCCCTCGTCGTCGGCGTTCTCGTGATCGGCGTCCAGGTGTCCATCCGGGCCCAGCTCGTCCTCGCCCTCGCCACCATCCTCGTCGTCCTCGTCTTCTCCCTCGTCATCCTCTTCCGGGCGGGCCGCAGCGGCGGGGGACTGCCCGCCGAGCCCTTCGACCCGTTCTCCGTGGGACGCCTGGACCTCCTCTACGGCGTCCTCTACGGCATCAACATGTTCATCGGCTTCGAGTCGGCGGCCAACCTCGCCGAGGAGACCGCGAACCCCAAGCGCCATGTGCCCCGCGCGGTCCTGTGGTCGCTCACCCTCGTCGGTGTCTACTACCTGGTCGTCGCCTACGCCCAGGCCGTGGGCTTCGGCCTCGACGCGCAGGCGTGGAAGGACAGCGTCTTCCCGCTGGAGGCCCTCGCCTCCGGCAAGGAGTACGGATCGTCCGGCTTCGGCACCTTCATGGGCGTGCTCATCATCCTCGACGTCCTCGCGGTGGCGATCGGTGTCGGCGTCGCGTCGAGCCGGGGCATGCTCTCCATGGCCCGCAGCGGCCGCCTGCCCGCGAAACTGGCCCACTTGCACCCGCGGTTCCTCACCCCGGTGTGGGGCGCCGCCCTGTGGGGCGCCCTCTCCTGCCTGGTCATCGTGGCCGTACGGGTGGGCGACGGCGTCTTCTCGCGCGAGACCGCCCAGCCCGGCGTCCTGCAGCCCCAGTGGTCACCGGCGTTCAGCTGGATGGCCGGCTTCGGCGGCACGGGCCTGGCGCTGATGTACCTGATCGTCGCCGCCCTCGGCGTCAAGGGCCTGTGGCCGCACGTCGGCCACGCCAAGCTCCTCGTCGCCGGCAGTGTCGGCGTCCTCGTCTCGGCCGGCGCCGTCTTCGGAGCCGTCTACCAGGCCCAGAGCCCCCTCGACACCGTGCCCTGGGCCCTGCTCGGCTGGGTGGTCCTCGGCGTCGCGTGGTCCCTCTTCGTCCACCGGCGGGCGCCCCGCCCGGAGGCGACCGTCGACGAACCGGCGCGCAGCGCGGGCGAGGTGACCACCCCATGACGGCGCCGGAGCCCCTCGCCACCGCCCATGCCCACCCCACGCCCGGCTCACCGCAGCCGGCCCCTCGACCGCCAGGAGGAACGGCAGTGACCACTGCCACGCCGCACCCGTACGATCCGCTCACCGCCAAGGAGACGGAGCAGGCCGTCGCCGTGGTGCGGGCCGCCCGGCCCGAGCGCACGGCGATCAGATTCCCGCTGATCCGGCTGGACCTCCCGGACAAGGGGCGGGTCCGCGCGTACGACCTCGCCCGGCCGATCCCCCGCGTGGCCTTCCTCGTCGTCTACGACCCCGAGGCGGGCGCCATGTTCGAGGCCCGCGTCGATCTCACCGACGACCGCCTCGTCTCCTGGGACCACCTGCCGGGCAGGCAACCGCCCATCATGATCGAGGAGTTGATGGCCCTCGACGAGATCGTGAAGGGTGACCCGGCCGCGGTGGAGGCCCTCGTACGGCACGGCGTCGACGATCTGTCGCAGGTCCAGTTCGACCCCTGGTCCACAGGCACCCTGCCGGTCGAGGGCGTGGACGCCCGGCGCCGCGTGATCCGTGCGACCGCCTACGTCCGCCGCTTCCCCGAGGACAACGGCTACGCCCGGCCCGTCGGCAACCTCGTCTTCGTCATCGACTGCGACACCCGCACCGTGGCGGCCGTCCTGGAGGGGGAGCCGCTGCCGCTCCCGCCGGAGAGCGGTAACTACGACCCGGCAAGCGTCGGACCGCTGCGCGACGATCTCCGCCCGATCGAGATCACCCAGCCCGAGGGCCCCTCCTTCACGGTGTCCGGCAATGTCATCGAATGGCAGCGCTGGCGGCTGCACGCCCACATCGACGTGGTGGAGGGCCTCGTCATCAGCGACGTCTCCTACGAGGACGGCGGGCGCCGACGCCCGATCCTGCACCGGGCCGGCATCAGCGAGATGGTGGTGCCCTACGGCGACACCAGCGACGACTTCTACTTCCGCAACGTCTTCGACGCGGGCGAGTACAGCCTCGGCAAGACGGTGGGCTCGCTCAGCCTCGGCTGCGACTGCCTCGGCGAGATCCGGTACCTCGACGCGGTCCTCGCCGACGAGTCCGGCACCCCGCACACCGTCACCAACGCCATCTGCCTGCACGAGGAGGACTACGGGATCCTCTGGAAGCACTGGGACTTCCGCTACGTCGAACAGGCCGAGGTCAGACGCTCCCGACGGCTCGTCGTGTCGTCGATCCACACGATCGGCAACTACGAGTACGGCTTCTTCTGGTACTTCTACCTCGACGGGACGATCCAGTTCGAGGCCAAGCTCACCGGCATCGTCCAGACCCGGACCGTGGCCCCCGGCGTGAAGCCCGCCCACGGGACGCTGGTGGCGCCGCAGTTGGACGCCCCGAACCACCAGCACCTGTTCAACATGCGTCTGGACATGGAGGTCGACGGGCCGCGCAACACGGTCGTGGAGGTCGACGCCGTGGGGCTACCGATGGGACCGGACAACCCGTACGGCAACGCGATCGTCGCCCGCCGCACGGAGATCACCAACGAACGCGACGGCCGCCGGATGTGCGATCCGCTCACCGCGCGCACCTGGAAGATCACCAACCCCGGGGTGCGCAACCGCTTCGGCGAGCCCGTCGCCTACAAGCTGGTCCCGTTCGTCGGCCCCACCCTGCTCGCCGCTCCCGAGAGCGATCTGGCGCGGCGCGCCGAGTTCGCGCGGGCGCACCTGTGGGTGACCCGGTACAGCCCGGACGAACTGCACGCGGCCGGCGACTACCCGAACCAGCACCCCGGTGACGGCATCGGCACATGGATCCGGCAGGAGCGCGACCTCGTCGACACGGACGTGGTGCTGTGGCACACCTTCGGCACCTCGCACCTGCCACGCCCGGAGGACTGGCCCATCATGCCGTGCGACTACGTGGGGTTCGCGCTGAAGCCGGTCGGATTCTTCGACCGCAACCCGTCGTTGGA
Source organism: Streptomyces torulosus (assembly GCF_001419765.1). Classification (GTDB taxonomy): domain Bacteria; phylum Actinomycetota; class Actinomycetes; order Streptomycetales; family Streptomycetaceae; genus Streptomyces; species Streptomyces torulosus. The sequence goes on along the minus strand of NZ_LIRK01000309.1, from coordinate 8,712 downwards.
CGTGCCGCCCCCGCCGGGGCACGGGTCGACGCACTGCCCCTGACCGGGGGCGGCCACGGGGCCGGCGGGTGTCAGCGCCCGACGGCCTCGGGGCCGGCCGTGCCGACCAGCTGCGTCGCGGCCGTCCTGGCCGCCTCCGTCACCAGATGCGGGACCCGGTCGTCGACGAGCTTGAGGCCGAGCTGCACCACGCCGAGGCTCGCCGTCGACCAGTCCGAGACCCGGATGGGGGCGGCGACGCCGATCGCGCCCTCCTGGATCGAGCCCACGCTGACCGCGTAACCCCGGCGGCGGGCCTCGCGGACGTGCTCGGTGTCCTCGTCGGAGTCCGGCCGGCCGGCGAGGATGGCGATGCCGTCCGCGCCGACGGTCAGGGCGTGCCGGGCGCCCTCCCGCATGGCGAGGTGCATGGTCGAGTTCGGCGGCTCCGCCGTCAGCAGGATCAGGGCCTGGTCGCCGTCGGCGACGCTCAGCAGCGCCGTGCTGTTGGTCTGCTCGCTGAGCCGCCGCAGGATCGGCAGGACGGTGGCCTGCAGCCGCGGTTTGAGCTGCCCGGCCAGTTCGGCCACACCGAATCCGAGGATGTACCGCGTGCCGAGGCGGGCGACGAGGTTGTGCGCCTCCAGCGTGCGCAGAAGGCGGTAGACGGCCGCCCGGGCGATCGTCAGCTGCTCGGCGAGCTCCGCCGCGGTGAGACCGTCGGCGTTGCGTGCGAGCAGCGACAGCACCGTCAGCCCGCGGTCAAGAGTCAGGGACGTTTCCCCGCCGGTCGCCGCCACGATCTTCTCTCTCCTCCTGCTTCCGCGTGCCGCACATCATGTCACGGCGCCGGGAACGGCCCGGTGGCGCCGACCCCTTGACCCGGCGTCACCCTCTCCCTATGGTTTCGAATATCGTCCTCATAGAACGGTAATCGTACATGCTCACACGCGCAGAGGCCGAACGGCTGGTCAGCACGGTTCCCACGGAGCCCTACCTCGCCGGGCGATGGGACAGCAGTCAGAGCACCGACACCTTCGACGTGATCGACCCGGTCACCGAACACCGGCTCACGACCGTGGCCGCGGCCGGGGCCCGTGCAGTGGAACGGGCCGTGTCGCACGCCCGGACCGCGATGGACGAGGGCGAGTGGGGGAGGACCGACGGAAGTGTCAGGGCGGTCCTGCTGCACCGCCTGGCCGATCTGATCGAGGCACGGAGCGAGGAGTTCGCGACCCTGGAGTCGCTGGACATCGGCAAGCCCGGCTTCGAACCGCGGGCCATCGACCTGCCCCAGACGATCCAGACGTTCCGGTACTTCGCCGGCTGGGCCGACAAGGTGGAGGGCCGCTCCGTCCCCACCTCCTCCTACATGGGACGGCCCACGCACAGCTACACAGTCCGCGAGCCGGTCGGGGTCGTCGCGGCCATCACCCCCTGGAACTCACCGACGATGATCGGGGCGTGGAAGATCGCACCCGCGCTCGCCGCGGGCTGCGCCGTCGTCCTCAAGCCCCCGGAGGACGCACCTCTCACCTCCCTCCTTCTCGCGTCGCTGATCGAGGAGGCCGGCTTCCCGGCGGGGGCGTTCAGCGTCCTTCCCGGACTCGGCGCCGTGACGGGCCAGGCGCTCATCGACCACCCCGGCGTGGACAAGATCTCCTTCACCGGCAGCCCCGAGACGGGACACAAAGTGGCGTTGGCCGCCGCGAAGGGGTTCCGGCGCACGACCCTGGAACTCGGCGGAAAGAGCCCCCAGATCGTCTTCGCCGACGCGGATCTCGACGAGGCCGCGCAAGGGGTGGCGGTCGGCATCTTCGCCAACCAGGGCGAGGTGTGCGCCGCGGGCAGCCGCATCCTGGTCGCTCGTTCCGTGTACACCGAGTTCGTGGACCGCCTCGTGGCGCGGGCCCGTGCCATCAGGGTCGGCGACCCGTTCGACGAGGGCACCACGATGGGCGCGCTGATCAACGCCCGGCAGCTGGGCAGGGTCTCCGAGTACATCGCGGCCGGGGTCGACGAGGGCGCCCGCCTGATCACCGGAGGCGGTCGGCCGCACGCCAGGGGCTTCTTCGTCGAGCCGACCCTGTTCGCCGACGTGGACAACGCCATGACGATCGCCCGGCGGGAGATCTTCGGGCCCGTGGGTGCCGTGATCCCGTTCGACACGGAGTCCGACGCGATCACGATGGCCAACGACAGCGACTACGCGCTGGCCGCCACCCTGTGGACCGCCGATGTCAGCCGGGCCCATGTGGTCGCCCGTCAGGTGAAGGCGGGTGCCGTCGCGATCAACGGCTGGGCGCCGCTCGACCCCCGCGTGCCCTGGGGCGGTTCCCGGCTCAGCGGCCAGGGGCGGGAGCTGGGCTGGGCCGGCATCGAGGCCAACACCGAGGAGAAGACGGTCACGGCCGTGCTCTCGTACACCCCCGACAAGTGAGAGCGCGCCAGGCGCCCTCCTCGAGACCGTCCACCGCTCTGTGATCGCCCACTGCTTGTGATCGTCCACCGCCTCCGGGAGGGGTTCTCCGTGTCAGCTCATGTCTTGGTCGTGTACTACAGCGCGACGGGGTCCGTGCATCGGCTCGCGCGGGCGGTGGCCGAAGGGGCCGAGTCGTTCGGTGCCGAGGTGCGGCTGCGCAGGGTCGCCGAACTCGCTCCCGACGAGGCGATGGCGGCGAATCCGGAATGGGCGGCGCATCACCGGGAGACGGAGTCGGCCGTCGAGGTGGCCGAGCTCGCCGATCTGGAGTGGGCCGACGGATACGCCTTCGGCACACCGACGCGGTACGGCGCTCCGGCTGCGCAGCTGAAGCAGTTCATCGACACCGCCGGAAGTCTCTGGCAGGAGGGGAAGCTGGCGGACAAGCCGGTGACGACGTTCGTCTCCTCGGCGGAGCGGCACGGCGGCCAGGAGTCGACGATCCTGTCCCTGAACAACGTCTTCTACCACTGGGGCGCGGTCATCGTCCCGCTCGGCTACACGGACGACGTCGTCTACGCGTCGGGCGGCAACCCGTACGGAACGTCATGGCCCGCCGGCTTCCCCTCGACGCCGCCGGACGACACGGCACTGGCCTGCGCACGCTTCCAGGGCGCCCGCCTCGCCCGGTTCGCGGCCCTCCTCGCGGGCTGACCCCCGCCGACGGCCCCGCGGCGGTGGTCCGACCTTCCGCGGCGGGGCCCGCCCACACCCTGGAGGGCGGGGGTCACACGGATTCGACGTCGGTGGTGGCGAGTTTCGCGTAGACCTCCGGCCGCCTGCGGCGGATCCGCGTCGCGAGGACCACCCCGGTCGCGAACACGGCCGGGGTGAGCGCCACGAGCGTCCAGTTGACGGCGGGCGACGCCCCGGTGAAGAGGTTGAGGCGGGTGCAGACCAGGCCCGTGATGACGGCCAGCAGCAGCGCGGCGGTCGCGGGCGCGGCGGCCGTCCGCAGCCGTCCCGCCCCGGCGGCGCCCGGGTTGCGGCGGAAGAAGACGACCACCGAGCAGGCCGCCAGGGTCTGCAGCGCGAGGATGCCGACCACTCCGGGGGTGTTCACCCACAGCAGGAACTCGTTGTACGGGTGCACGCCGATCGCCGCGAACACGGCGGTGACCAGGGCCGCCAGCGCGGTCTGCGCGACGCCGGAGACCCAGGGCGAACCGTGCCGTGGGTGGATGCTGCCCAGCCGGGCGGGGGCGGCGCCCTCCAAGGACAGGGCGTAGCCGTAGCGGGTGATGGCGTTGTGGAAGGCGAGCAGGGAGGCCAGGAGGCTGCTGACGATCAGGACGCGCTGGAGGTCGGTGGCCCAGCCGCCGACGTAGTGGGTCATCGCGGTGAAGAACATCTCCGCCGGGTTCCGTGCCGCCGTCGCCACGGCCTTGTCGTCGCCGAAGGCCTGGACGATGACCCAGACGACGAAGGTGTAGAAGAGGCCGAGGAAGCCGACGGCGAGGTAGGTGGCGCGGGGCACCGTGCGGTCGGCGTCGCGGGCCTCCTCGCGGTAGAGGGCGGTGGCCTCGAACCCGATGAAGGCGGCGACGGCGAGGCCGAGCGGGGCGCTCATCTTCGACGTGAAGACGTTGGAGGGGGCGAACGACGCGAGGCTCAGGCCGTCCGCGCCGCCCTGGAACAGGATCGCGCCGGCCAGCAGCACCAGGATGGCGGTCTCCGCGATCAGCAGCGCGGCGAGGACCTTGGCGCCGACGTGGATGGATCGGAAGCCGAGGAACCACACCACGGCGATCGCCGCGAAGGCGTAGACGGGCCAGGGAAGGTCGACGCCCAGGAGGTCGTTCGCGGTGCCGGCGGCGAAGAAGCCGAACGCCCCGTACGTGCCGATCTGCAGCGCGTTGTACGAGAACACCGCGAGGAGCGCCGCTCCCAGCCCGGCGGGACGTCCGAGGCCCCGGGCGACGTACGAGTAGAAGGCGCCCGCGTTGCGGATGTGGGGCGTCATCGCGGTGAAGCCGACCGCGAACAGGCACAGTACGACGCCGACCGTCAGATAGGCGACCGGGGCGCCGATGCCGCCGAACATGATGGCGAGCGGGGCGATGCCCGCCATCACGGTGAGCGGTGCGGCGGCCGCCACGACGAAGAAGACGATGTCGCTGACGCCGAGCGTGGCCCGCTGCAGGTGCCCGGTCGGGTCCGCCCCGGAGCCCGCCGGGGGCGGTGGGGGAGCGGTGGAGGTGTGGGGCTCGGTCATGGGGTCTCCGCGTGCTGCGTGAGGTCGACGGACGTCGGTCGCTGTTCTGCCGCGCCGCGGGCCGGCGGTGACGGTGCCGTACCTCTACCGTCCACGATGTCCCTCCGTAGGGCGGTGCACTTCCCGTCGGACCGACAGATCGGAACGAGAGGTCGGAGCGACGGATCGGGGCGAGAGATCGGAGCGACACAGCAGAACTGAAACCGATTCGGTTTCGGTAATGTAGGGGTCACCCGGAGGCTCGGGAAGAGTTTTACTGAAAGTCATTCGGTAAAGTTCGGATGACCCCAGGTGCGAGGCGGCCGTTCCGCCCGCACCGGCGGGAGACGAAGAGGAGCCCATGTGCCCAGGCCGCGCACGCCTCTGCTGGACCGCCGACGCATCGGCGCCGCGGCGCTGAGACTCGCCGACGACCAGGGGACCCTCACCATCCCCGCCCTGGCCAGGGAACTCGGCGTGGCTCCCTCGGCGCTCTACCACCACGTGTCCGGGCGGGACGAGATCATCTCGCTCATGCGGGAGGAACTGGCCCGGGAGACCAGCCCCGACGCCTGGGACCCGGCCCAGCCCTGGGAGCAGGCGCTGGAGGACTGGGCCCGCTCCTACCGCACGGCCTTCGCCGGGCACGCCGGGGCGGTGCCGCTCCTCGCCACCGCCCCGCTGGGCGAGCCCTTCCTGTACGCGATGTACGAGAAGGTCGCGGAACTCCTGCTGACCGCCGGCTTCGCCCCGCACCAGGTCATGCCCCTGATCAACGCGATGGAGAGCTTCATCCTCGGCTCGGCCCTCGACCTCGTGGCCCCGCCGGTGCTGGTCGCCGACGTACCGCGGGAGACCGCCCCGCACCTCGCCGCCGCACTCGACGACGTCCCGCACGACCACCGCCGCGCCGAACTCGCCTTCGACATCGGTCTCCGTGCCCTCATCACCGGTTTCCGGGCGCTCCTGCCCACGTGACCGGGAGGCACGGCCCCGTACAGCACGGCCCGCTCAGCCCCCCTTGCTCACCTTCCACACCTTCCTCTTCCGCACCGTAGGAGCCCGTCATGACCGCCTCGTTCCACGTCCTGACCACCGGCTACGCGGACGACCGCGTCGCGGGAACCGTCACCCTGCTCGTCGACGGCGCGACCGTCGCGATCGTCGACCCCGGCATGGTCGCCGACCGCCGGCTCATCCTGGACCCGCTCACGGAGCACGGACTCGCCCCCGAGGACGTCACCGACGTGGTCTTCAGCCACCACCACCCGGACCACACACTGAACGCCGCCCTGTTCCCCGCGGCCCGCTTCCACGATCACATGGCCATCTACCAGGACGACATCTGGGAGGACCGGGACGCCGACGGATACCAGCTCTCCCCGTCGATCACCCTGATGACCACACCCGGCCACACCGCCGAGGACGTCAGCACCCTGGTGGCCGCGGAGCAGGGCCTGGTGGTCCTCACCCATCTGTGGTGGACCGCCGAGGGACCGGCCGACGACCCCTTCGCCCCCGACCGCGACCAACTGCGCGCGGCCAGGGAGAAGGTCCTCGCCCTCGGTCCGGCCCTCATAGTCCCCGGCCACGGCGCGCCCTTCGCGCCGTCGGCGTCGACGCCCGTCTGACGTGGCTCCACCCCGGCCCCCGGAGGCCGGCGCGCGCCGCGCAACCGGTTGAGCGGGATGCCCCGCGGCGGGATGCTGGAGGGAGCGCCCGTGCCGGGCGCACAGCGCCGTGCTGGAAAACGGCAGAACGACGTCGGGGTACGCCCATGGACAACGAGCCCGACACGACCAGGGAAGCGGAGCGACCGGCCGTACCGGACGACTTCGCGGTCGTCGTCGACGCCCGGGGAGTCGTCCTGGTGTGGAGCGCCGGCGCCCGGCGGCTCCTCGGGTACACGCCCGAGGAGGTGGTGGGCCGGCCGGCCGCGCACCTGCGGACCGCGAGGCTGCCCACGGCGACCCGGCGTCACCTGGCCGCCGTCGAACCCTGGACGAGCGACGTGGGGCTGCGGAAACGGGACGGCGACCGGGTCATCGTGCGGCTGCGGGGCACCCCCCTGCTGGACGGGCGGGGCAGGACCCACTGGGTCCTCACGCCGGCGGCGGTGACCTACTCCGCCGGGCCGACGGACACGGGGCCCGCCGAACTGTGGGACATCACGCTCGCGCAGCTCCCGCTGCCCGTCGCCATCTACGACAGCGAGGCCCGGTTCGTCACCTGCAACCAGGTGATGACCCAGGCCATGGGACTGAACCCGGACGAGATGCGGGGGCGGACCCTGTGGGAGATCTACCCCGTCCCGCCCCTGGACGAGATCGACCGCCTCCAGCACGAGGTCGCGCGCACCGGAGAGATGATCTACCGCGAGGAACAGCCCTTCCGGGCCTCCGGTGAGGTCCGCGACCACGCGTGGTCGCTGTTCCTGTCCCCGCTGAAGGACAGGGCGGGCGCCGTACTCGGACTGTCGGCCCTGGTCATCGACATCACCGAGCAGTACTGGGCCCGCCGGCGCCTGGCCGTGCTGAACGACGCCAGCGTGCGCATCGGCAGCACCCTCGACGTGACCCGGACCGCCGAGGAACTGGCCGAGGTGGCGGTGACGGGGTTCGCCGACTTCGCCACCGTCGACCTGCTGGAGTCGGTCGTCCAGGGCCACGAGCCGCAGCCCGTGCCCCCGGACGCGCCGGTCGTCTGCCGCCGCACCGCACAGCGATCGGTGCTCAAGGGAGCCCCGGAATCCGTGGTCGCCACGGGCGACATCGACATCCACCCGCCCGGCTCCCCGGCGGCCGAGGCGCTGACCACCGGCCGCGGCAGCTACCACAGCGCGGGCGACCCCCTGCTACGGGAGTGGCTGGCCGCCTCCCCGGGCCGCATCGACAACATGCGGCGCTTCAAGATCCATTCGGTGCTGATGGTGCCGCTCCGCGCCCGGGGCATCACCCTCGGCGTGATGCTCCTGCTGCGCCACCGCACCGAGGACGCCTTCCGCGAGGACGACCTGGTGCTCGCCGAGGAGATCGCCGCCAGGGCGGCGGTGAGCATCGACAACGCCCGCCGCTACACCCGCGAGCGGCACACCGCGATCACCCTCCAGCGCAGCCTCCTGCCCGAGCGGCTCCCCGAGGTGGAGTCCGCGGACCTCGCCTACCGGTACCTGCCCGCGGGCCCAGGGGACGAGATCGGCGGGGACTGGTTCGACGTCATCTCCCTGTCCGGGGGGCGCGTGGCACTGGTGGTGGGCGACGTGGTCGGCCACGGCGTGCACGCCTCCGCCACGATGGGCCGGCTCCGCTCCGCCGTACGGACCCTCGCCGACGCCGACTTCACACCCGATGAACTGCTCACCCGGCTGGACGACCTGGTCATCCGCCTCGACCGGGAGGAGGGCCCGGACGCACGGAGCGCGGCGGAGGGCGCCTCGGGAGAGGTCGGGGCCACCTGCCTCTACGCCGTCTACGACCCCGTGGCCGGTTGCTGCGACCTGGCCCGGGCCGGGCACCCGCCGCCCGTCCTGATGCGGCCCGACGGCACCGTGGAGGTGCTGGAGCTGCCCCCCGGACCACCGCTAGGCCTGGGCGGACTGCCGTTCGAGGCCGCCCGGATCGACATGGCCGAGGGCAGCACGCTCGCCCTCTACACCGACGGCCTGATCGAGGCCCCCGGCCGTGACGTCGACGTCGGACTCGACCTGCTGACCGAGGCGCTGCGCCATCCCGCCGCCGATCTGGAGGAGATCTGCGACGAGGTGCTCCGCAAGGTGCGGCCCGACCCCCCTGCCGACGACATCGTCCTGCTCCTGGCCAGGACCGCCACGCTCGGCGCCGACCGGGTCAGCACCTGGGAGCTGCCCCTGGACCCCGCGGCCGTCGGCGGGGCCCGCCGGATGGCGGCCGAGCAACTCGACGCATGGGGACTGGCCGACCTCGACTTCGCCACCGAGCTGATCGTCAGCGAGCTGGTCACCAACGCCATGCGCTACGGCAACGCCCCCATTTACCTACGGCTGATCCGCGCCGACGCCCTCATCTGCGAGGTCTCCGAC
>NZ_LIRK01000308.1:176-6144 GCF_001419765.1 Streptomyces torulosus | reverse complement strand
GGGGGACACGTGGGGGGACCCGTGGCCAGGGGCGCCGGGCATGCGCCGATCCCGGTGGATCGGGATGTTCCCGGGCTCATCGTCAAGTTCGGTGACTATCCGCTGCACCACGGCGGCGTCGGGGCGATCCGCAGCCTGGGACGGCTCGGCGTGCCCATGTACGCGATCACCGAGGACCGTTACACGCCGGCCGCCCTCTCGCGGTACCTGCGGCGGGCGTTCGTATGGCCCACCACCGGGACCGAGGAGCCCGAGCTGCTGGTGGAGGGGCTGCTCAGGATCGGGCGGGAGATCGGGCGGCCGAGTGTGCTCGTGCCGACCGACGAGGAGGCCGCGGTGCTCATCGCCGAGCATCAGGACGCGCTGGGCGCGGTGTTCCTCTTCCCGCGCGTCGACGCCAAGCTGCCGCGCCGCCTCGCCAGCAAGCAGGGGCTGCACGAGCTGTGCGTCGAGCACGGCGTCGCCAGCCCCACCGCCGCCTTTCCGCAGTCGTACGACGAGGTCGAGCGGTTCGCGGGACGGGCCCGCTTCCCGGTGGTGGCCAAGAACCGGGAGGCGTTCGAGCGGCGCCGGCAGCCCGCCGTCAACGGGACGACCCGGATCGAGAGCCCGGAGGCGCTGCTGCGGCTCGCCCGCGGATGGGGGGAGCGGCCCGGGGTGATCCTCCAGGAGTACCTGCCCCGGGAGGACGCCGAGGACTGGATCGTGCACGCCTACTTCGACGCGGAGTCCACGCCGCTCGCCCTGTTCACCGGGGTGAAGGTGCGCTCGTGGCCGCCGCACGCGGGGATGACGGCGAACGCGTACATCGTCGACAACCCGGAACTGGCGGACATCGCGGCCCGGTTCATCAAGCAGATCGGCTTCAGCGGCGTCATCGACCTGGATCTGCGCTTCGACCGGCGGGACGGGCAGTACAAGCTGCTCGACTTCAATCCGCGGATGGGCGCGCAGTTCCGGATCTTCGAGAACGAGGCGGGCATCGACGTCGTGCGCGCCATGCACCTGGATCTGACCGGACGCCCGGTGCCGGAGGGGGAACAGCTCGCCGGGCGGCGGTACATCGTGGAGAACATCGACCTGCCGGCCCTGCTCGCCTACCGGCGCAGCGGGTACACCACACCGCACGCGCCCGCCCGCGCGAACGGTACGGAGCTGGCGTGGCTCGCGGGTGACGACCCGCTGCCGTTCCTCACGATGCTCGCGCGCTTCGTGCGACCGGGCGCCAAGCACCTCTATCAACTGTGGCGGGCCACCCGGTCCGGCCGGACGGGCGCTCCCGGCCGGTCGAAACGGTCCCGCCGGTCGCGCCAAGGAGGCCGGGGCGGGCGGATCGGGCGGGGCGACCGCTTCGGGCTCCACGGCTAGGCAGCACACGAAGTAGGCACATCGCGTCCTGGGGAGGGACTTCGTGATTCAACCGGTAGCAGTCATCGGCGCCGGACCGTTCGGTCTGTCCACCGCCGCCCATCTGCGGGCGCACGGCATTCCGGTCCGCGTCTTCGGCGAACCCATGGTCAGCTGGCGGGACAGCATGCCCGCCGGGATGCTCCTGAAGTCGACACCGGCCGCGTCCAGCATCGACGCCCCGCAGCGCGGCAACACCCTGGGCGACTACTGCGACGCGGCGGGCATCCGCCGGCTGGTGACGGACGAGGACATCATCCCCGTGGAGACCTTCATCGCCTACGGCGAGTGGTTCCAGCAGCGGCTCGTGCCCGAGCTGGAGCGGGTGCGCGTCGTCTCCGTGGACCGCGGCAGGGGCGGCTGCTTCGAACTGAAGCTGGACTCGGGGGAGTCGTTCACCGCGCGGGCCGTCGTCGTGGCCAGCGGACTGTTCGGGCTCGCGCATATGCCGCCCGAGCTGGCGGGGGCGGCCGGCGACGGGCCCGCACCGAGCGGGCCGGTCTCCCACAGCTCCCAGCACCACGACCTCGGACGGTTCGCCGGCAAGGAACTGATCGTCGTCGGGGCGGGGCAGTCCGCGCTGGAGACGGCCGTCCTGGCCGCCGAGGCGGGAGCCCGGGTACGGGTGGTCGCGCGCGGCCGGGGCGCGGTGGCGTTCGGGGCGCCGCCGTGGAAGCAGCCGCGGCTGCGGCCGGTGTCACCGTTCGGGCGGGCCTGGTCGCTGTGGGCGCTCAGCTACTACCCGCACCCCTACCGGTATCTGCCCGCCGAGGCCCGGCACCACCTGGTCCGCCGGGTGCTCGGGCCGCTCGGGGCGTGGTGGCTGCGCGAGCGCTTCGAGGGGCACGTCGAGGTACGGGAGGTCGACCGGGTGGTGCGCGGCGGCATCATCGACGGGGGGCCACGGCTCGTGGTGCGGGGGCACGACGGGCGTACGGAGGAGATGGCGGCCGACCATGTCATCGCGGCGACCGGGTACCGGGTGGACCTCGGGGCGATGGGCTTCCTCGGCCACGAGCTGCGGACGGAGCTGGAGGTGAGCCGGGGGACGCCGGTGCTGGGGGCGGGCTTCCGGTCGTCGATCCCCGGGCTGTACTTCACGGGGCTGCCCGCGGCGGCCTCGTACGGGCCGGTGATGCGGTTCGTGTGCGGCACGGAGTTCGCCTCACCCCGGCTGGCCCGGCACCTCGCGGGCGCACACGGCTAGGGGGGCCTCGGGGCACGTGGAGTCCCGGCGATGAACGTGGGTTCGGGCAAAGGGAGTTGACGTCGGCTGCTTCCGGGCGAACCGATGGGGGTCGGCATCCGTATTCTCTGATCATGGCCGCACCCACCGCATATTCACTCATCGCCACTGACCTGGACGGAACGCTCCTGCGCAGTGACGACACGCTCTCCGACCGGTCCCTCGCCGCCTTGGCGCAGGCCACGGAGGCCGGTGCTCAGCACCTCGTGGTGACAGGACGGCCGGCGCCGAGAGTGCGCCCCCTCTTCGACGACCTCGGCAGCAGGGGGCTCGCGGTGTGCGGGCAGGGCGCGCAGTTGTACGACCCCGGCGCGGACCGGCTGCTCTGGTCGGTCACCCTCGACCGGGAACTCGCCGAGACCGCGCTCGGCAAGATCGAGGCGGAGGTCGGCCAGGTGTACGCGGCCGTCGACCAGGACGGCGTCGACGGCCTCACCCTGATCGAGCCCGGCTACCTCATGCCGCACCCCACGCTGCCCGCCCTGCGCGTACCGCGCCGGGACGACCTGTGGTGCGAGCCCATCAGCAAGGTGCTGCTGCGCCACCCCTATCTCTCGGACGACGAGTTGGCCTCGGCGGCGCGCATGGCGGTCGGTTCGCTGGCGACGGTCACCATGTCGGGCCCCGGCACCGTCGAACTCCAGCCGTGCGGCATCACCAAGGCCACCGGTCTCGCCCTGGCCGCCGAGCACCTCGGCCTCACCCCGGGCCAGACCATCGCCTTCGGGGACATGCCCAACGACATCCCGATGTTCGACTGGGCCGCGCACGGGGTCGCCATGGCCAACGCCCACCCCGAACTCAAGGCCGTCGCCGACGAGGTGACCCTGTCGAACGAGGACGACGGGATCGCGGTGGTGCTGGAGAGGCTGTTCGCCTGAACGCCCGCTCCCCCCGGGGCGGTGACCCGGGGGGAGCGGACCGGCCCGAGGGCCGGGCGGGATCAGTACGCGCCGAAGACGTTGTCGATCGAGCCGTACCTCGCGGCGGCGTAGTTGCACGCCGCCGTGATGTTCGCGACCGGGTCGAACGGGTCGAAGGCGGTGCCGGGCACGTGGTACGCGGCGAAGGTCGGGTCGATGACCTGGAGCAGGCCCTTCGACGGGGTGCCCGCGGCGGCGTTGGAGTCCCAGTTGTTGATGGCCTGGGGGTTGCCCGAGGACTCCCGCATGATGTTGCGGTAGATGCCGTCGTACGAGCCGGGGATCCCGTTCCGCGCCATGACGTCCAGCGACTCCCGGATCCAGCCGTCGAGGTTGTTCGGGTACGTCGTGGCGGCCGCCGGGGTGGCCTGGGCCACCGTGCCGGCCGGCTTGCTCGTGACCGCCGGCTTCTTCTTCGTCGCCGCCGTCTTCGTCGCCATGAGCTTCAGCTTCAGGCCCGGGTGGATCAGCCGCGGGTTGTCGCCGACGGTCTTGCGGTTGTCCTTGTAGAGCCGCTGCCAGCCACCGCTGACACCGTGCTTCCGCGCGATCGAGGACAGCGTGTCCCCGGAGGCGACGGTGTAGGTGACGGACTTCGGCTGGACGACGGCCGGCGCGGTCCGCGCGGCCGACTGCACGGAGGCGGCGGCCTGGGTCGGCTGGGCGGCGCTCGCGGTGCCGACCGCGGTGAGCGGCAGCACGAGGGCGGCGCCGCCCGTGCCGGCGGCGACGATGCCACGAGTGAAGGGGTTGGTTCTGGGACGGCGGTGCTTGCCTCGTCCGGGCATGGCGGATTCCTCTCCGGCGCCTGCGAGGTGAGCTGTCGGGTTCGGGCGGGAGGCGCCCGGCCGCACTCGGCCGCCCGGCGTGCGCCGTGCGTGCGGCGCGCGTCGGTGGTCCGTGTGTGGCTTCACCCCGAGCCGGTCCGGTGGGGAAGGCCGGACCGGCGGCTTACCTGGTTCCCCCGCTCCTGCCGTGCGTGGTCGAGTGGTCGGGTGGGGAGTCCGGGCGGCGGCAGGATTCGGCGGTCCGTCCGGACGGGGTGTGAACGTATGCGAGAGCACACGAAGGGAACAAGCCCCGAATCCGGATATGGGCGTAGTTGACCTTGAGTTTGCCCGAAATGGGCGTCGGGTTCGCGCGCTTTGCGCACCTCAACTTGCCTACTGCAAAGGGGAAGCGGGGCGGGTGTGGTGAGGTGCGGCACTCGACGCGCGTGACCCAACTCACGGGAGAAGTGGGGTGAAGTGCGGGTAACGCGCAAAACGGTCAACTCGGGTTGCCTGAAAGGCCGGTTTGGGGTGATGTGGGGGTGGGTCGAGAGTGGTGCACAGGGGCGGATTTCGGTCATCACGGACAGTGCGATCGCGGGCGTCGCTGGATATGTGGACATATCTCCTGATCAGGAATATTTCGGGCGTCCATCCGTGTTGTCCAAGTCGAACCCGTGGGCGCTCGTGGTGATCGAAAGGTGACCGGATACGCTGACTCGGGTGATGGCAGCGACAGATCGACAAACTGTGTCATCGACCGTGAGACCGACCTAGACCGACCGTGTGATCGTCAGCAGACGTCAGCAGACAGGAGAACCCTCGTGACCGTCGTCGAGCCGTTCGGGCTGAGCGCGCGGGACCAGGCTCTCGAAGCCGATGTCCAGGCCGGACTGGCTGCCGTCGAGGAGGGTCTGCTCGAGGCCACCAAGAGCGAGGTCCCCTTCATCCAGGAGGCCGCCCAGCATCTGCTGCGCGCGGGTGGGAAGCGGTTCCGCCCGCTGCTCGTGATGCTCGCGGCCCAGTTCGGCGACCCGTACGCGCCCGGGGTGGTCCCCTCGGCCGTGGTGGTCGAGCTGACGCATCTCGCCACGCTGTACCACGACGACGTCATGGACGAGGCCGAGGTCCGCCGGGGAGTGCCCAGCGCCAACGCGCGGTGGGGCAACTCCCTGGCCGTCCTGACCGGCGACTTCCTCTTCGCCCGCGCCTCCCACGTCCTCGCCGACCTCGGCCCCGACGCCGTCCGCATCCAGGCCGAGGCCTTCGAGCGGCTGGTCACCGGACAGATCCTGGAGACCGCGGGCCCCCGCGACGGCCGCGACCCCATCGACCACTACCTCGACGTGCTCGGCGGCAAGACCGGCTCGCTGGTCGCCGTCGCCGGACGGCTCGGCGCGCTGATGGCCGGCGCCGACGAGACCGTGGTCGACATCCTCACCCAGTACGGGGAGCGCCTCGGGGTCGCCTTCCAGCTCGCCGACGATGTCCTCGACATCGCCTCCGACTCGCACGAGTCCGGCAAGACCCCCGGTACGGATCTCCGCGAGGGCGTGCCCACCATGCCGGTGCTGCGGCTCCGCGAGCGGGCGGGCCGGCTCGGCGAGCCCGACGACCTCGCC
>NZ_LIRK01000308.1:0-147 GCF_001419765.1 Streptomyces torulosus | reverse complement strand
TGGCCCGCCTCCGGGTGCACCCCGCGCTCGAACAGGCCCGCCGGGACACCGTCCGGTACGCGGAGGAGGCGCGGGCGGTGCTCGCACCCCTGCCGCAGTGCGGAGCCAAGGAGGCCCTGGTCGAGCTGTGCGACGCGGTGGTGCACC
>NZ_LIRK01000307.1:8223-8832 GCF_001419765.1 Streptomyces torulosus | reverse complement strand
CGGACAGGGGCGGTGCGGGGGAGGCTGGGGTGACTGAGGGCTTCGACACGTCCGCACGCTAGTCCGTGTCCCCCGGCCGCCACATCCGGCCGGAGATCCACCTTCCGGCCGGTCCCGCGACCTAGGTCGCACCCGTCGGCGCGGTGCTCGCCCGCGTGCTCGGCGTTGGCTCAAAAGAGTCCGTCTACCCCGTCATCGCACTCGGTCATCACCGCTCACAGGGCCTACACAGAGTCCNNNCCCTGTGTACCGAGTGGGCTTCGCGCTGTGATTCAGTGGCGGGGACGCTGCAAGCTGTAAGCAGGAACTGTAAGCGGTAGTAAGCCCATGAGTTACGCCGGATAGCAACCCTGGAGCCTGGAGCTGCCACAAGATCTCGGGGGGAGGGCGAATGGAAACCGAGTCGGAGCCTTACGTCCGTCTGACGACGCTGCGGCAGCTGCACCAGGTGATGGCGGACATGAACACCGCACGCAGCCTGGCCGACACGCTGCAGACCGTCGCCGACGGTGTGGTCAACGGCCTGGGGTACGAGCTGGCGTGCGTCAATCTCGTCCGCCCCGACGGAGACCTCGTCGTCGCCGCCCTCTCCGGGAACTCCGCCGCCGA
>NZ_LIRK01000307.1:0-8184 GCF_001419765.1 Streptomyces torulosus | reverse complement strand
GGGTCCTCGACGAGGACGACGTACCGCAGTGGTACACCGACGGGCCCGCACCCCGCTTCGAGGACGAGTGGCACCCCTCCGACCGCCTCTTCGCGCCGATGTACACCCCCGGCGCCGGCGGCGCCTCCTGCGGTGAGCTGCTCGGGGTCATCTCCGTCGACCGGCCGCGCAACGGCCGGCGGCCCGGCGCCTGGGGGCGCGAGGCGCTCCAGATGTACGCCTTCCAGGCCGCCATCGCGATCAGCAACGCGCGTCTACGTGCGAATATGCAGCGCGCACTGGTCAGGCTCGAACGGGAGCAGCAGGCCCTGCGGGCCAGTGAGGAATCCTTCCGCCAGGCGTTCGAGTACGCCCCGAGCGGGATGGCCATCGCCGAGATGGGCGGGGACCAGCACGGCCGGATCCTGCGGACCAACGACGCGCTGTGCCGGCTGCTCGGTCGGCCCGCGTCCGCCATGCGCCGGTACTCCTTCTCCGACCTCGTCCACCCCGAGGACATCGGCACGCTCCTGCGCACCTCCGCCGAGGGCGGCCGGGCCGAGCTGCGGCTCGGGCGCCGCGACGGCACATACGTCTGGGTCAGCCTGCGCAACTCCGTCGTGGCCGACGCCGCTGACGGACCCCGCTTCCTGCTCACCCACGTCGAGGACATCGAGGAGCGCAAGCGCCGCGAGCTCCAGCTCGCCCACCGCGCCTCCCACGACGCGCTGACCGGCCTGCCGAACTCCGCGGAGCTGCGCTCCCGGCTCTCCGCCCGCATCTGCCAGCGCCCCCAGGCGCTCCCGGCCGGCGCGGCGGCCGACTCCATGGACGCCACCTTCGGGGAGAACTTCGGGGACGGCGCCGGAGACGGCTTCGGGCAGTACGGCGACTTCGGGATCGCCCAGCACCCGTCCGCCCAGCACCCGGCCGTCCCTCCGCCGCACCCGTCGTTCGACGCGTACGAGGCCGGCGGGAACGGCGCGCACGCCTTCGGCTTCCACGCGGCCACCGGGCCGTACGACGCCTTCGACCACCATGTGCACACCGTCGCGCCCGAGGGCGAGCGGGACGACGGCACCAAGGGGCTCGCGGTGCTCTTCTGCGACCTCGACGGGTTCAAGTCGATCAACGACCGGTTCGGGCACAACGCGGGCGACGCCGTCCTCATCGAGGTGGCCCGCCGGCTCAGCCGGGGCGTCCGCGACGGCGACACCGTCGCCCGGCTCGGCGGTGACGAGTTCGTCGTCCTCGCCGACGGGCTCGGCCGCGCCGACGCCCAGGACCTCGCCGTACGCCTGCGCAACGAGATCATCCAGCCGATCCGGGTCGACGGCCGCGCGATGCGCGTCGGCGCCAGTTTCGGCATCGGATGGGCACACTGCGGGATGACGGCGGACGAGGTGTTGAAATCGGCTGACGAGCGGATGTACGTCGAGAAACGATCTCGTCCCAAACAGCATCGGCGGGCCGGATGACCAGAGCCGGGCAGTAGCCCGCCAAGCCGGGAAAAGCGCTGGTGAGGCCCCCGATGAGGGGCCTCCCGGCGCGATGGTGACTCAGGCCACGAGGGCTGAGTCACCCGTTTGGCTCAGCGTGAGCGGGTAGGCTCGCTCTCCTACACCCCTGTTGCAAGAACCGCCACCCGTACGCCGCATGTACCGCACCGCTGAGGAGACCTAGGGATGACGCCCGGCAACAACGGCGCGAGCACGCCCGAGGACGACGACCCGTTCGGCTACCTCTACGCCGACGGCCAGGCCCGTGGCGCCCAGCCGCCCACGGGGAGCTACGGCTACCCCAACGCCGTCAACCGGGTGCGGCCGGTCGGTGAACGCCAGTACGGGCAGCAGACCCAGCAGCCGTCCCCCGCCCAGCAGGCCCCCACCGCGGCGTACGGCCAGGTCCCCCAGCAGAACGGTTACGGCCAGCCGAACGCGCACTACCAGGCACCGGAAGCCTTCCCCGGCGGCGCGTCCACGACCCGTCAGGTGACGCACGGCGGTGGTGGCGGCGGACGCGGGCGCGGCCCCAACACCAAGGGCCTGCTGATCGGCGCGATCGCCGTCGTGGCCGCCGTGGTGATCGGCATCGGCGTCGCCATGATCGGCGGGGACGACAAGGCGGACGACAACGCCGGCGGCGGCCCCTCGACCGCGCCGACGGCCGACCAGAACACCGAGCCCAGCCCGACCACCAGCAAGCAGGCGGAGAAGGAGCCCGGCGACCTCCCGAAGGCGGAGGCCAAGACCCTCCAACTCGGCGGCAACGCCAAGGTCGCCTCCGACATCCCCGGCGCCAAGTCGGAGGGCGGCTTCTACGTCACGGGCTTCAATCAGGTCGGTGCCAAGGTCACATGGAGCTTTAGCGGCATCAAGAAGGCCGGTGCCTACCGTCTGTACGTGCGCTATGGCATCCCTGGTGTAGATGCCGACGCGACGGTCGTGGTGAACGGCAAGGCCAACACTCAGCCGCTCGGGATGAAGAACTTCATCAACTCGCCCAAGGGCGACTTGGAGAAGGGATGGCAGACCACTTGGGCCCCCGTCACCCTGAACCAGGGGACGAATCAGATTGAGATCGTGTGTGGTGAGGGCAATAAGTGCGACGCAAACCTTGATCAGGTCTACCTTGTGAGTCCCTGAGTCGATGGCCCGAAGGCCCTGCGCAAGTGGCACAGCCTCGTGCCACGCGAATCGATGGCGTGGCACGAGGCTGTGATCAAGGTCTTACCGTGGGTGCGAACCAGGGTCGTAGACGTCAGCCCCAGACGGCCATGCTCTTCACCCGCCACGGAGTGTTCTCCGAGTAGTGGCCCGACCGGATGTCGAACTTATCCCCGTAGCAGGACGCCTCCCTGTACACAGTGATCAGTTTGCCGGTCTGGTTGGACACCGAGCGGCCGCTGCGCGGGTAACATCCGTGCGCATTGTTGTAGCTGTGCTTCGTTCCTTCGAAGTTTGCACTCGACCAAGTGCAGACATAGCCGCTCGAACACCTGGTGACGGCGGATGCCGACTGGGCGGTGGTGACGGGCAGGGTCGCGATCAACGCGGCACCGGCGAGTGCGAACAGGCGCAACTTCATGGGAATGTTTCCCCCTCGTTCTCGAACGTGCGTGCGATCGACGGGCAGCTTCTCACCCTCGCCGTCGCTTGCCAAAGGCAATTGCGATTTCCGGCCAGGAGATGACCATGCAGTCACCCCCGGTCATCGCAGATCGCTTCCCAGTCAGGCACCAAGGCGTCAGGCCGCGCTGACGTCCCCCGTCACCGCCACCTGCGTCCGTAGTTCGTCGTATGCCCGTTGGTCGAACTCGCCCGCCGCCGGGGCCAGTACGGTCGCCGCCGACAGGGCTGTCGCCCGGGTGAGGCGGTCGGGCCAGGGGAGGTGTTCGACCAGGCCCGACAGGAGGCCCGCGACCACCGAGTCGCCGGCGCCGGTGGGGTTGCCGCGGAAGCGGCGGGGCGGGGTCGCCCGCCAGTGGCCCTCGGGTGTGTGGGCGAGGAGACCGTCGGGGCCGAGCGAGGCGACGACCGCCTGGGCGCCCCTGCGGCGCGCGTCACGTGTCGCGCGGGACGGTTCGTGGGAGCCGGTGAGTTCGGCCAGTTCCTCGGCGTTCGGCTTCACCACGTCGGGGCGTGCCGCCACCCCGCGCCGCAGCGGCTCACCGCTCGTGTCCAGCAGCACCGGCACGGCGAGGGTGCGTGCCGTGCGGATCAGGCCCGCGTACGCGCCCACCGGCACCCCCGGCGGCAGGCTGCCGCACAGGGCCACCGCCGAGGCGGAGCGCAGCAGGACCTCGTACGCCTCCTGGAACGCGGACCACTCGGCCGGGGTGATGAGCGGGCCGGGCTCGTTGAGCTGAGTCGTGTCACCGGTGGCGTCGACGACCGCGATCGTCCGGCGCGTCGCGCCCGCCACCGGGACCAGCGCGTCCACGACGCCCGGGGTCCGGGTGAGCCCTTCCTGGACGGCGCGTCCGGTGCCGCCGCCGACGAAGCCGGTGACCGTCACCTCGTGGCCGAGGGCGGCGAGCACGCGGGCCACGTTCAGGCCCTTGCCGCCGGGGCGTTGGATCACCTCGGTCACCCGGTGCGTGGCGTGGGGCCTGAGGGCCCGTACGCGGTGGGTGATGTCGAGAGCGGTGTTCAGCGTGACCGTGAGGATCACCCGGGGCTACCCCCTCGAATTCGACGGCGCGACGCGTTCGGTCTTCGTTGACATCAGAATGCGCTCGGCGACTGCTGTTGCGGAGGCTCGATCATGCCAAAAGAGCGGCGGTCGGCCCAGTCCCCGGGGCCAACCGCCGCACTCCGCGCCACCCGCCAACAAAGGGGCGGATCGGTTTGGTTGGGGAGCGGTCGACCCCACCGGCGCTGCCGTCCACCGTCCACCGTCCGTCGGCGGCCGTCGGCTCAGTTCGTGAAGGGGTCCACCACCCAGGTGCCCTTGCGCAGGACGCCCTTCACCGCGAAGTCCGCGTCGAGGAGGACGATGTCGGCGTCCTTGCCCGGCTCCAGGGAGCCGATCCGGTCGTCCAGGCCGAGGAGCCTGGCCGGGTTGGCGGAGAGCGCGGCGACGACGGACTCGACGGGAAGGCGGTCGAGGGTGACCGCCCGCCTGAAGGCGCGGTCCTGGGTGAGGGTCGAGCCGGCGATGGAGCCGCCCTCCACCAGGCGGGCCACACCGTCGGCGACCTCCACCTCCAGCGGGCCGAGCATGTAGCGGCCGTCGCCGAAGCCGGCCGCGTCCATCGCGTCGGTGATGAACGCCACCCGCTCGGCGCCCGCGTGACGGAACGCCAGCTGGAGGACGGCCGGATGCAGATGCGTGCCGTCGTTGATCAGCTCGACGGTGATCCGCTCGTCCTCCAGGAGCGCCGCGATCGGGCCGGGGTCGCGGTGGCCCAGCGGGGGCATCGCGTTGAACAGGTGCGTGGCCACGGTCGCGCCCGCCTCGATGGCCCGCACCGTCTGCTCGTACGTGGCGTCCGTGTGCCCGATCGCCGCGATGACGCCGTGCTCGGCGAGGAGCCGTACGGAGTCCAGGCCGCCGGGGAGTTCGGTGGCCAGGGTGACCATGCTCGCCCTGCCGCGTGCCGCGTCGACCAGCTTGCGGACCTCCGCCGGGTCCGGGTCGCGCAGCAGCGCCTCGGAGTGGGCGCCCTTGCGGCACGGGGAGATGAACGGGCCCTCGAAGTGGATGCCCGCGATGTCGCCCTGCTCGGCGAGTTCGGAGAGGAGCCCGGCGCGGTGGGCGAGGCCGTCCATGTCACCGGTGACGGTGGAGGCGACGAGGGTGGTGGTGCCGTGCAGACGGTGGGTGTGGATGCCCCGCAGGACGTCCTCGACCGTGCCCGAGGTGAAGGAGGCACCGCCGCCGCCGTGGTTGTGGAGGTCCACGAAACCGGGGACGGCCCACAGGCCGTGGGCCGGAAGGACGGGGGCGTCGGCGGGGGCGTGCTCGGCGATCCGGGTGCCGTCGACCACGACCCGGCCGTTCTCGACGATGCCGGTGGGGAGGACGACGTGGACGCCTTCCAGCACGTAGGGCCGCGCTGTCGACGGGGGCCGCGGGTGCGCGGGGGCTTGTCGCGCGGTTCCCCGCGCCCCTTCAGGCAGGCTGCTCGGACCGGAAGCGGAAAAGTCCTGCTGGGCTGGCATCAGGGGGTTGCCTCCGAAGCGTCCGTGGGGGTCGTGGGGGTCGTGTCCGTGAGGAGGTCCCAGGCCAGGAGGCCTGCGCCGAGGCAGCCCGCCGTGTCGCCGAGGGAAGCCGGGACGAGCGCGGGGACCTTCTGGAAGGTCACCCGGTGTTCGATGGCGGCCCGCAGCGGGGTGAACAGGGTCTCCCCGGCCTCGGCGAGGCCGCCGCCGATGATCAGGGTGCGGGGGTCCAGCAGGGTGATGGCGGTGACGAGGCCGTCGGCGAGGGCGTCGACCGCCTCCTGCCAGACGCCGCGGGCCCGGGGGTCGCCGTACTCCACGGCCCGCGCGCAGTCCGCCGCGTCCGCGCCGGGGTCACCGGTGGCCGCGGCCCAGGCCTGGCTGACCGCCGCCGCGGAGGCGAAGCGCTCCAGACAGCCGCGCTGACCGCAGGGGCACGGGGTTCCCCCGGGGCGTACGACGATGTGGCCGATCTCGCCGGCGAAGCCGTGCGCGCCCGCCTCGACCCGGCCCTCGACGCCGATCGCGCCGGCGATACCGGTGCCGAGCGCCACGAAGAGGTAGCGGTCGGCGCCGAGGCCCGCGCCGACCCGGCCCTCGGCGAGACCGCCGGTGCGCACGTCGTGGCCGAGGGCGACCGGTATGCCGCCGAGCCGCTCGGCGAGGAGCGCGCGCAGCGGTACGTCGTGCCAGCCGAGGTTGGCCGCGTAGACGGCGACGCCCCGCTCGGCGTCGACGATGCCGGGCACGGCGACACCGGCGGCGGACGCGGGCTCGCCGAAGTGCCGCTCGCCGTGGGCGCGCAGCTCGGCGGCGAAGTCGAGGATCGACGCCACGACGGCGTCCGGCCCGCGGTCGCGGCCGGTGGCGAGGCGCGCCTGGTGCAGCAGCTCGCCGCCCGCACCGACCAGCGCGGCCTTCATCCCGGTGCCGCCCACATCGAGGGCGATGACATGTCTCACGGGGGACAGTGTGGCCCGTGTACCCTCAAGAGGTCTAGTCCACTCACGTGGTGTAGACCTTATGAGGAAGTTCGAGAAGTTGAAGGATTAACGGGCTTGAACGCAAGTCTGTGATCCAGGCTGTTTTGTTCGAAGCCCGTTCGATAAGCGCGACAGGTTTGGGGCAGTACGAGTGCGACAGCGGCGGACGAAGACCCACATCAGGACCACCTCGACACTCGCGGCACTGTCCGCGCTGGGGCTGATGTCCACGCTTGCGGGCTGCGGCGCCGGGGAGACGGACGGGCAGAAGGTCACCCTCAAACTGGTGGCCGCCGACTACGGCGACTCGAAGGCCAACAGCTCCCAGAAGTACTGGGACGACCTCGTCGCGGCGTACGAGAAGGACCACCCCGACGTCGAGATCGACGTCACCGTGCACTCCTGGAACGACATCGACCGCGAGGTCAAGGAGATGGTCGACGCCGACGAGGCCCCCGACATGGCGCAGATCGGCACGTTCGCCGACTACGCCGCCGCCGGGAAGCTCTACGAGGTGGACGACCTGCTCTCCATACCCGTCCAGGGCAACTTCCTCGGCCAGCTCGCCAACGCGGGCAAGGTACGGCGGGCCTCGTACGGGATGCCCTTCGCCGCGTCCACCCGCGTGCTCTTCTACAACAAGAAACTGTTCGCCAAGGCCGGGATCGGCGACGCCCCGCGCACCTGGGACGAACTGGCCGCCGACGCGGAGGCGCTCCGCGCGGCCGGCACCAAGACCCCGTACGCGCTGCCGCTCGGGCCCGAGGAGGCCCAGGCCGAGACCATGCAGTGGCTGCTCAGCGGCGGCGCCGGATACGTGGACAACGTCGGCACGTACCAGCTCAACTCCGACGACAACGTGCGGACCTTCACCTGGCTGAAGAAGGAACTGGTCGACAAGGGCCTCACCGGGCCGACCGCCCCGGCCAAGCTGAACCGGGCCGACGCGTTCGACGCTTTCACGCGCGGCGAGGTCGGGATGCTCAACGGGCACCCCAGCCTGATGAAGATGGCCGAGGACAAGGGCGTCGAGTTCGGCACCGCCGCGCTGCCGGGGCGTGAGGGGCGGTCGCGGTCGGCCCTCGGGGTCACCGACTGGATGATGGCGTTCAAGCAGAACGGGCACCAGGAGGAGATCGGCGACTTCCTCGACTACGTCTACGCCGACAAGAACGTCCTCGCGTTCTCCCGCGAGTACGACCTGCTGCCGGTGACGTCGTCGGCGTCGCAGGCGATGGCGGGGGACAAGGACACCGCCGACCTCACGCCGTTCCTGACGGAACTCCCCTCGGCCGAGCTGTATCCCGCCGGGAAGACGTCGTGGGCGGAGGTCAGTGCGGCGGTGAAGCGGGAGATAGGGACGGCGGTGTCGTCGAACGCGAAGCCGCGGGCTGTGCTGGAGAGGTTGCAGGAGACGGCGACGGTGGCGGAGCGGGAGGACGAGGACTAGGGGCGCCCAGTGGGGTGGGGGCGCGCTGTTTGTTCGGCGGGTGCGGGTGGTTCGTGGTTTCTCGCGCAGTTCCCCACGCCCCTGAAGGCTTGGGCCTGCGGCCCGG
>NZ_LIRK01000306.1 GCF_001419765.1 Streptomyces torulosus | reverse complement strand
GGAGGCCGCGGCCTCCCTCGCGGTCGGGGCTGCCCATGTTGACGGGGCTGGACTGGAGGGGGATCTCACGCTCGGGGTATCTGTCGGCGACCTCGATGCGTACCCCGTCCTCCGAGCGCAGGCACAGCACGTCGGCGGAGGTGCCCGCGTGGACGACCGCGTTGGTGACCAGTTCGCTGGTGAGGACCACGGCGTCGTCGACGATGTCGGCGAAACCCCAGCCCTGGAGGGTGTCGCGGACGAACGAGCGGGCCGTCGCGACGGATCGCGAGACGGGGTCGAAACTGGCGGCCGCGCGCGCGGTGATCACAGAACTCCTTGTCCGGTTCTCGTCGTGCGAGGACCCACGACCGACCTCCTGCCGAGGCAGAGGCTGATCATCCGTCGGCCTGGGTTCCTGGGGGGCTTCCCCAGGATGCAGTCCGGTGGTCATGGTGCGGCCGCCCCTCCGATGCCTGCCCGCTCGTGCTCGTGCGCCACCGCCCAGGCCGGACGGGACCGGCATGGCTGGACAGCCGCATGCAAGGTTACTTACCTTCGCCGTCCATGCGGATGCCGGTCGTCTGTGTTTCCGTCCGGAGGTGTGCGGACCGTGTGCGAAGCTGCCGAACTGTTATGGCCTGGTTCAGCCATGGTGAAACACTGGGCAGGATTCCAGGAGAAGGCCGGGTCGGACCGCGTTCTGCCAGGTGTACCGGGGAGTGGTGTCCGGCTCACCGAGCAGACGTACCCGCGTACGAAGTAGTACGAGTGGTACGAGCAGTGCGATGCGGCCCAGTGGGGCGCAGTACGTCCAGCAGGAACGGTCGACCCTTGCGGGAGGGACACAGTGGAGTCTGGCGCAGCGACGCGAGGCACTAAGGCGCGCGCGAAAGGCGGACAGTCCCTGAACAGGCAGCGCAAACCGCGAGGCGGGACCACCACCGTGGACACGGCTGCCCTGGATCGGCTGTTGACGGCGCTGGAGGCCATGCGGGACGGCAACTTCCGCAAGCGGCTCACCGTCTCGGGTGACGGTGTCATGGCCGAGATCGCCGCCGTGTTCAACGAGGTGGCGGACCGCAATCTGCATCTGACCGGCGAGTTGTCGAGGGTGCGGCGGATGGTCGGCCGTGAGGGGAAGCTCACCGAGCGGCTGGAGACGGGCGCGACCGAGGGTTCCTGGGCGGCTGCGATCGACGCGTCGAACGCCCTGGTCGACGATCTCGTACGGCCGGTCTCCGAGGTCAGCCGGGTGTTGTCGGCCGTCGCCGAGGGTGATCTGTCACCGCGGATGGAGCTGCGGACGCACGCCCCGGACGGGAGCGGGCATCCGCTGCGCGGGGAGTTCCTGAAGGTCGGGCGGACCGTCAACAACCTGGTCGACCAGCTGTCGACGTTCACCGACGAGGTCACCCGTGTGGCCAGCGAGGTGGGCACCGAGGGCAAGCTGGGCGGGCAGGCCCGGGTGCGCGGGATGTCCGGTTCGTGGAAGGACCTGACCGAGTCCGTCAACACCATGGCGTACCGGCTCACCGCGCAGGTGAGGGACATCGCGCTGGTGACGACCGCGGTCGCCAAGGGTGATCTGTCCCGGAAGGTCACGGTTCACGTCGCCGGCGAGATGCTGGAGCTGAAGGAGACCGTCAACACGATGGTCGACCAGCTGTCCGCGTTCTCCTCCGAGGTGACGCGAGTCGCCCGTGAGGTGGGTACGGAGGGCCAGCTCGGCGGTCAGGCCGAGGTGCCGGGTGTGGCCGGAGTGTGGAAAGAACTCACTGATTCGGTGAACACCATGGCCGGCAACCTGACGGCGCAGGTGCGGGGGATCGCCCAGGTCACCACCGCCGTCGCCAACGGTGACCTGTCGCAGAAGGTGACCGTCCCGGCACGCGGTGAGGTCGCCAAGCTCGCCGAGACGATCAACCAGATGACCGAGACGCTGCGGATCTTCGCCGACGAGGTCACCCGTGTGGCGAACGAGGTGGGCGCCGAGGGGCGTCTCGGCGGCCAGGCGCAGGTGCCGGGTGCGGCGGGTACGTGGAAGGACCTCACCGATTCGGTGAACACGGTCTTCCGGAACCTGACGATCCAGGTGCGGGACATCGCGGCCGTGACGACCGCCGTGGCCAACGGTGACCTCTCGCAGAAGGTCACCGTCGACGTGGCCGGCGAGATGCTGGAGCTGAAGAACACCGTCAACGGGATGGTCGACCAGCTGTCCTACTTCGGTGCCGAGGTCACCCGCGTGGCCAACGAGGTGGGGGCCGAGGGCCGTCTCGGTGGTCAGGCGAAGGTGCCGGGCGCGGCCGGTACGTGGAAGGACCTCACGGACTCCGTCAACACGGCGTTCCGGAATCTCACCGGACAGGTGAGGAACATCGCGGCGGTCACCACGGCCGTGGCCAACGGCGACCTCTCGCAGAAGGTCACCGTCGATGTCGCGGGCGAGATGCTCGAACTGAAGAACACCGTGAACACGATGGTGGACCAGCTGTCGTCGTTCGCCGACCAGGTGACCCGTATGGCCCGTGACGTGGGCACGGAGGGCCGCCTCGGCGGTCAGGCCCGCGTGGACGGTGTGTCGGGCACATGGAAGGAGCTCACCGACTCCGTCAACTCGATGGCCGGCAACCTCACCTCCCAGGTGCGCAACATCGCCCAGGTGACGACGGCGGTCGCCCGCGGTGACCTCTCGCAGAAGATCGACGTCGACGCGCGCGGCGAGATCCTGGAGCTGAAGAACACCATCAACACGATGGTCGATCAGCTGTCGTCCTTCGCCGACCAGGTGACCCGGGTCGCCCGTGACGTGGGCACCGAGGGTCGCCTCGGCGGGCAGGCGCACGTGCCGGGCGTCGCCGGTGTGTGGCGCGACCTCACCGAGTCCGTGAACGGCATGGCCGGCAACCTGACCGGACAGGTCCGCAACATCGCGCAGGTCGCCACGGCGGTCGCCCGCGGTGACCTCTCTCAGAAGATCACCGTGGACGCGCGCGGTGAGATCCTGGAGCTGAAGAACACGCTGAACACGATGGTGGACCAGCTGTCGTCGTTCGCGGAGGAGGTCACCAGGGTCGCCCGTGAGGTGGGCACGGAGGGCCAGCTCGGCGGTCAGGCCGAGGTGCAGGGCGTCTCCGGCACATGGAAGGACCTCACGCAGTCGGTGAACTTCATGGCGAACAACCTGACCATCCAGGTGCGCCAGATCGCCGAGGTCACGACCGCGGTCGCCAAGGGCGACCTGTCGAAGAAGATCACCGTGGACGCCAAGGGCGAGATCCTCGAACTCGTCACCACGGTGAACACGATGGTCGACCAGCTGTCGTCCTTCGCCGAGCAGGTGACCCGGGTGGCCCGCGAGGTGGGCACCGAGGGCATCCTCGGCGGCCAGGCGCACGTGCCGGGCGTCACCGGCATCTGGAAGGACCTCAGCGGCAATGTGAACCTGATGGCCAAGAACCTGACCATGCAGGTGCGGAACATCTCCCAGGTGGCCGCGGCCGTCGCCAACGGCGACCTCACCCGTACGGTGACGATCGAGGCGCGCGGCGAGGTCGCGCAGCTCGCCGACACCTTCAACAGCATGGTCAAGACGCTGAGCTCCTTCGCGGACCAGGTCACCAAGGTGGCCCGCGAGGTGGGCACGGACGGCATCCTGGGCGGCCAGGCGCACGTGCCGGGCGTGGCGGGCACATGGAAGGACCTGACCGAGTCCGTGAACTCGATGGCGTCCAACCTGACCGGACAGGTCCGCAACATCGCGATGGTCACGACCGCCATCGCCAAGGGCGATCTCACCAAGAAGATCGACATCGATGCGCGCGGCGAGATCCTGGAGCTGAAGACCACCATCAACACGATGGTCGACCAGCTGTCGTCCTTCGCCGAGGAGGTCACCCGGGTGGCGCGCGAGGTGGGCACCGAGGGGCAGCTGGGCGGTCTGGCGCGGGTGCGGGACGTCGACGGCACCTGGCGGGACCTCACCGAGTCGGTGAACGAGATGGCCGGGAACCTCACCCGGCAGGTGCGCGCCATCGCGCGCGTGGCCACCGCGGTGACCCGAGGCGACCTGAATCTCAAGATCGACGTGGACGCGTCGGGCGAGATCAAGGAGCTGCAGGACTACATCAACAAGATGATCGCCAACCTGCGCGACACCACGATCGCCAACCAGGAGCAGGACTGGCTCAAGGGCAACCTGGCCCGCATCTCGGCCCTGATGCAGGGCCGCCGGGACCTGGACGACGTGGCGTCGCTGATCATGAGCGAGCTGACCCCGGTGGTCTCCGCGCAGCACGGGGCGTTCTTCCTGGCGATGCCGTTGGTCGACGGCAAGGACCTGGGCCCGGACAACGAGGACCAGTACGAGCTGCGGATGCTCGGCTCGTACGGCTACTCGATGGGCTCCATGCCGACGTCGTTCGGGCCGGGGGAGGCGCTGGTCGGCACGGCCGCGCAGGAGAAGCGCACCATCCTGGTGGAGAACGCGCCGAGCGGTTACCTGAAGATCTCCTCCGGGCTCGGTGAGGCGCCCCCGGCGCAGGTCATCGTGCTTCCGGTGCTCTTCGAGGGGACCGTGCTCGGTGTGATCGAGCTGGCGTCGTTCACGCCGTTCACGCAGATCCAGAAGGACTTCCTCAACCAGATCGCCGAGATGATCGCGACAAGCGTCAACACCATCTCCGTCAACACCAAGACGGAGGTGCTGCTGAAGCAGTCGCAGGAGCTGACCGAGCAACTGCGGGAGCGGTCGGACGAGTTGGAGAACCGGCAGAAGGCCCTCCAGGCGTCCAACGCCGAACTGGAGGAAAAGGCCGAGCTGCTGGCCCGGCAGAACCGCGACATCGAGGTCAAGAACACCGAGATCGAGGAGGCGCGGCAGGTCCTGGAGGAGCGGGCCGAGCAGCTCGCCGTCTCGATGCGCTACAAGAGCGAGTTCCTGGCGAACATGTCGCACGAGCTGCGTACGCCGCTCAACTCGCTGTTGATCCTAGCCAAGCTGCTCGCCGACAACGCCGAGTCGAACCTGACGCCCAAGCAGGTCGAGTTCGCCGAGACGATCCACGGGGCGGGCTCCGACCTGCTCCAGCTGATCAACGACATCCTGGACCTGTCGAAGGTCGAGGCGGGCAAGATGGACGTCTCGCCGACCCGGATCGCGCTCGTCCAGCTCGTCGACTACGTGGAGGCCACCTTCCGGCCGCTGACCGCCGAGAAGGGCCTGGACTTCTCCGTGCGCGTCTCGCCGGAGCTGCCGGCCACGCTGCACACGGACGAACAGCGGCTGCTGCAGGTGCTGCGGAACCTCTTGTCGAACGCGGTGAAGTTCACCGACTCCGGGGCCGTGGAGCTGGTCATCCGGCCGGCCGGCGCGGATGTGCCGGTGGCCATCAGGGAGCAGTTGCTGGAGGCGGGCTCGCTGAGCGACCCGGACGCCGACATGATCGCGTTCTCGGTGACCGACACCGGGATCGGTATCGCGGCCAGCAAGATGCGGGTGATCTTCGAGGCGTTCAAGCAGGCCGACGGCACCACGAGCCGCAAGTACGGCGGTACGGGTCTGGGGCTGTCGATCTCGCGGGAGATCGCCCGGCTGCTGGGCGGCGAGATCCACGCCCAGAGCGAGCCCGGACGCGGCTCCACCTTCACCCTCTACCTGCCGCTGCACCCGAGCGAACTGCCTCCGCAGGGCTACGCGAGCAACACCCCGTCCTCGCTGGAGGCCGGGGAGCTGCTGGCCTCCGAGGCCGAGCTGAGCGAGCCCGCGGAGACACCGGCCGAGGTGAAGTCGTACCAGGAGACGCAGAACGGGGCCGCCGCACTGTTCAGGCGCCGCCGCAGGGCCGTGCCGGCCGGTAGGTCGTCCGGGATGCCCGGCCAGGGCAACGGGCAGGCACCGGAGCACTGGGCGCAGGAGGCGCCGCAGGCGCACCGTGCGGCCCGGTTCGACGGCGAGAAGGTGCTGATCGTCGACGACGACATCCGCAACGTCTTCGCGCTCACCAGCGTCCTGGAGCAGCACGGCCTGTCGGTGCTGTACGCGGAGAACGGCCGTGAGGGCATCGAGGTCCTGGAGCAGCACGACGATGTGACAGTCGTCCTGATGGACATCATGATGCCCGAGATGGACGGGTACGCGACCACCACGGCGATCCGCCGGATGCCTCAATTCGCCGGGCTGCCGATCATCGCGCTGACGGCCAAGGCGATGAAGGGCGACCGGGAGAAGGCGATCGACTCGGGCGCATCCGACTATGTGACCAAGCCGGTCGATCCGGATCATCTGCTGGCGGTGATGGAGCAATGGATGCGGAGTGAGTGACGGGACGGGAGACGCGCGGTCACAACCGGGTGAGCGGGAAGCGCAGTTGCTGACTGAGTGTGGCCGAGGCCGTGTAGAAACGCGGGATTCGGGGAACCTTCTGGTCCCCCGCCGCGTTTCTGCTACGAGCACAGTGACATCACGGTGACAGGGTGTGGCGACGGGCGGGGTGCGGCTACGATGACCGGCACAAGGACGGGCGGCGCAAGGGAGTCGTCCCCTGGGGTGACACCCGGCGGTGTCACCTCGGATCCTGAGGACAGGGGAGGCCCCAAGCCGGGGCGAGGAGGGCGGGCCATGGTGCAGAAGGCCAAGATCCTCCTGGTCGATGACCGGCCGGAGAATCTGCTGGCGCTGGAGGCCATCCTCTCCGCGCTCGATCAGACGCTGGTGCGGGCATCGTCCGGGGAGGAAGCGCTCAAGGCGCTGCTGACGGACGACTTCGCGGTCATTCTGCTGGACGTCCAGATGCCGGGCATGGACGGATTCGAGACGGCCGCGCACATCAAGCGGCGTGAGCGGACACGGGACATCCCGATCATCTTCCTCACTGCCATCAACCACGGCCCGCACCACACCTTCCGGGGGTACGCGGCGGGCGCGGTCGACTACATCTCCAAGCCGTTCGACCCGTGGGTGCTGCGGGCGAAGGTCTCCGTCTTCGTCGAGCTGTACATGAAGAACTGCCAGCTCAGGGAGCAGGCGGCGCTGCTGCGAATCCAGTTGGAGGGCGGCGGCAAGGGCGCGGCGGGCGGCTCGAAGGAGCCCTCCGGTGGCATCCTCGCCGAACTCTCCGCGCGCCTCGCGGCCGTTGAGGAGCAGGCGGAGGCCCTCTCCAAACAGCTCGACGACGACTCGGCGGACGCGGCGGCGGTGGCCACCGCCGCCCATCTCGAACGCAAACTCACCGGGCTGCGCAGGGCGCTGGACGCGCTGGAGCCGGGCACGGGCGGACCCGCCTCGGTGCCCTCGCAGAACTGAGCGGAGCCCGGTCGGGGGAAGTGCACGGGTCCATGCCGCGGAAGTGGCCGGGACCCGGCCGCAGTTGTGCCCTGACGGCGCGAGGGCCGTGCCTGACGGCAGCGGCAGCCATGCTCTGACGGCAGCGGTAGCTGTGCCCGAGCCTCGGTAGCTGTGCCTCACGGCGCCGGCACTGAGTGGCCGTCAGAGGCCGTCAGCTTTGGGGTGACGGACACGCGACACGAACGGGTGAAGCAGTAGGCACACGTGTCGGCTGTGGCCTCCACCGGTAACCTCACACTCATGGCCTCACGTCAGTCCGCTGCGAAGAAGTCGCCCGCGAAGAAGGCGGCCGCTCCGACGAAGGCTCCGGCGAAGAAGGCCCCCGCGAAGAAAGCCGCCGCCAAGAAGGCACCCGCCAAGAAGGCGGCGGCGAAGAAGACGGCCCCTCCGAAGCCGGCGCCCAATCCGACCGGGGGCGTGTACAAACTCGTACGCGCCGTCTGGCTCGGTGCCGCGCACGCCGTCGGCGCCGTCTTCCGCGGCATAGGGCAGGGCGCGAAGAACCTCGACCCGGCGCACCGCAAGGACGGCGTCGCGCTGCTGCTGCTCGCCCTCGCCCTGATCGTCGCCGCCGGCACCTGGTCCCATCTGCGCGGCCCCGTCGGCGACCTCGTCGAGATGCTCGTGACCGGCGCCTTCGGCCGGCTCGACCTGCTCGTGCCGATACTGCTCGCGATCATCGCCGTACGGTTCATCCGGCATCCCGAGAAGCCCGAGGCCAACGGCCGCATCGTCATCGGTCTGTCCGCGCTCGTCATCGGTGTGCTCGGACAGGTCCACATCGCCTGCGGGTCGCCCGCCCGCAGTGCCGGGATGCAGCCCATAAGGGACGCCGGCGGGCTCATCGGCTGGGGCACGGCCACCCCGCTGACGTACACCATGGGCGAGGCGCTCGCCGTGGCCATGCTCGTGCTGCTCACCGTCTTCGGGCTCCTCGTCGTCACCGCGACCCCGGTCAACGCGATCCCGCAGCGGCTGCGGCTCCTCGGGCAGAAGCTGGGCATCGTCGCGGCCGACGTGGACGAGGCGTACGACGACGACGCGCGCTACGACGAACAGTGGCGTGAAGCGCTCCCCGCGCGCCCCCGCCGCGGCGGATCCGCCCCCCAGGAGTACAACCCCGACGGCGCCGAGCAGGAGGCCCTCTCCAGGCGCCGCCCCCGGCGTTCCGCCGTGCGTCAGCCCGACCCGGACCGGCCGATGGACGCCGTGGACGTCGCCGCCGCGGCCGCCGCCGCGCTCGACGGGGCCGTGCTCCACGGGATGCCGCCCTCGCCGGTGGTCGCCGACCTCACCCATGGCGTGAGCGCCGGGGACCGCGAGGACACCACGCCCGTACCCGCCGCGCGCACCAGAACGCCCAAGCAGGACGCCCCGGCCGGCAGGACGGCCAAGGCGCCGCAGCAGGAAGCCCTGGTGCCGGACCTCACCAAGAAGGCCCCCGACGAGCCGCGTGACCTGCCGGCGCGCGCCGAGCAGCTCCAGCTCTCCGGCGACATCACCTACGCGCTGCCCTCGCTCGACCTGTTGGAGCGGGGCGGCCCCGGCAAGACCCGCAGCGCCGCCAACGACGCCGTCGTCGCCTCGCTCACCAACGTCTTCACCGAGTTCAAGGTCGACGCCTCCGTCACCGGCTTCACGCGCGGGCCGACGGTCACGCGCTACGAGGTCGAGCTGGGCCCCGCCGTGAAGGTCGAGCGGATCACCGCACTGACCAAGAACATCGCGTACGCCGTCGCCAGCCCGGACGTACGCATCATCAGCCCGATCCCCGGCAAGTCGGCGGTCGGCATCGAGATCCCCAACACCGACCGCGAGATGGTCAACCTCGGCGACGTCCTGCGCCTCGCGGACGCGGCCGAGGACGACCATCCCATGCTGGTGGCGCTCGGCAAGGACGTCGAGGGCGGCTATGTGATGGCCAACCTGGCGAAGATGCCGCATGTGCTCGTCGCGGGCGCGACCGGCTCGGGCAAGTCGTCGTGCATCAACTGCCTCATCACGTCGATCATGGTCCGCGCGACCCCCGAGGACGTGCGCATGGTCCTCGTCGACCCCAAGCGCGTCGAGCTGACCGCGTACGAGGGCATCCCGCACCTCATCACGCCGATCATCACCAACCCCAAGCGGGCCGCCGAGGCGCTCCAGTGGGTCGTGCGCGAGATGGACCTGCGCTACGACGACCTCGCGGCGTTCGGCTACCGGCACATCGACGACTTCAACGAGGCCATCAGGAACGGCAAGGTCAAGCTGCCCGAGGGCAGTGAGCGCGAGCTCCAGCCGTACCCGTATCTGCTGGTCATCGTGGACGAGCTGGCCGACCTGATGATGGTCGCGCCGAGGGACGTCGAGGACGCGATCGTCCGCATCACACAGCTCGCCCGTGCGGCCGGCATCCATCTGGTGCTCGCCACGCAGCGGCCGTCGGTCGACGTCGTCACCGGTCTCATCAAGGCCAACGTGCCGTCACGGCTCGCCTTCGCCACCTCGTCGCTCGCCGACTCGCGCGTCATCCTCGACCAGCCGGGCGCCGAGAAACTCATCGGCAAGGGTGACGGGCTGTTCCTCCCGATGGGTGCGAACAAACCCACCCGAATGCAGGGCGCGTTCGTGACCGAGGACGAGGTCGCGGCGGTCGTCCAGCACTGCAAGGACCAGATGGCGCCCGTCTTCCGCGACGACGTCACCGTGGGCACCAAGCAGAAGAAGGAGATCGACGAGGAGATCGGCGACGACCTCGACCTGCTGTGCCAGGCGGCCGAACTCGTCGTCTCCACGCAGTTCGGCTCGACCTCCATGCTCCAGCGCAAGCTGCGCGTCGGCTTCGCCAAGGCCGGGCGGCTGATGGACCTCATGGAGTCGCGGGGCGTCGTGGGACCGAGCGAGGGCTCCAAGGCGCGTGACGTTCTCGTGAAACCCGACGAGCTGGACGGAGTGCTGGCGGTGATCAGGGGGGAAACTGGGGAGTAGGGGGCCGCGCGGGAGGGCCTCCGGGCGGGTGGAACACGTCGGGAGCACGGGTGGACCTACGGCATCCGGGTATTCGAACGTGACCCAGCCGTAAGGAAATGGTGAGCAACCGTTTCCCTTCGGCGTACGTCAAGTTGGAGGAAGGGAAAGCCACGTGCCACACCCTCACCACCAGCAGGGTGACCGGCCATTCTGATGGCGTACAAAGACCCACCGCCCGGTTGCCCCACCCTTTCGTACCCCCCCTAGACTGAACCTCCAGCACAGGTGGCTACACGCTCGAAAGGCGCCCCCGTGTCCATCGGCAACTCCCCTGACGGCAACTTCCCCGAAGACGAGCGTCCGTTCGAAGACGACCGAGACGAACGCGCGGCGGAACGCCCCTCGATCGGCCATGCCCTCCGGCAGGCGCGCATCGACGCCGGGCTGACCGTCGACGACGTCAGTAACGCCACCCGGGTGCGCATCGCCATCGTGCACGCGATCGAGCGGGACGACTTCGCCCCTTGCGGCGGCGACGTCTACGCGCGCGGTCACATCCGCTCCGTCGCGCGCGCGGTGCGCATCGACCCCGCCCCGCTGCTCGCCCAGTACGACGAGGCGCACGGCGGGCGTCCCGCACCGACCCCGGCGGCCCCCCTGTTCGAGGCGGAACGCATCCGCCCCGAGCGCCGCGGACCCAACTGGACCGCCGCCATGGTCGCCGCGATCGTCGCGGTGATCGGCTTCGTCGGCTTCACCGCGTTCGACGGCGGACAGGACGACGACGCCTCCAGCCAGGCCGTCGAGGGCTCCACGCCGACCGCCGGCAAGTCCCCCTCACCCACGCCCAAGGCCGACAAGCCCGAGGCCGACCCCAAGCCGGAGCCGTCCGACAGCGCCATCGCGGCCGCGCCCCGTGACAAGGTCACCGTCCGGGTCACCGCGTCCAACGGCCGCAGCTGGATCTCCGCCAAGGACCACAGCGGCCAGCTGCTGTGGGACGGCCTCCTCCAGCAGGGCCAGTCCAAGACCTTCCAGGACAGCTCCAAGATCGACCTCGTCCTCGGCGACGCCGGGGCCGTCCAGCTCTACGTCAACGGCAAGAAGATCAAGGACGAGTTCCGTCCCGGCCAGGTCGAACGCCTGACATACACGAAGGGCGACCCGGAGGTCGGCTGACCGGGAGGCCTGCCGCGCGGGGGGCGTGAGGCCCCCGGCCAGGGGCGGGCGATCCGCACAGAAGACGCACAGGGAAACGTACGCACGGGGTTGGCCAAGATCGGCCAACCCCGTCGACGTGGGCTGTCAGTGGGACGAAGTAGTCTTGAGCCCATGCCTGAACGCCGTACCGTCGCACTCGTCACTCTTGGCTGCGCCCGCAACGAGGTGGACTCGGAGGAGCTCGCAGGCCGTTTGGAGGCGGACGGCTGGGAGCTCGTCGAGGACGCCGAGGACGCGGACGTCGCGGTCGTCAACACCTGTGGCTTCGTCGAGGCCGCCAAGAAGGACTCCGTCGACGCCCTCCTGGAGGCCAACGACCTCAAGGGCCACGGCAGAACCCAGGCCGTCGTGGCCGTGGGCTGCATGGCCGAGCGGTACGGCAAGGAGCTGGCGGAGGCCCTGCCCGAGGCCGACGGCGTGCTCGGCTTCGACGACTACGCGGACATCTCCGACCGCCTCCAGACCATCCTGAGCGGCGGCGTCCACGCCTCGCACACCCCGCGCGACCGCCGCAAGCTGCTGCCGATCAGCCCGGCCGAGCGCCAGGACTCGGCGGCCGAGGTCGCGCTCCCCGGGCACGCCCCCGCCGATCTTCCGGACGGACTCGCTCCGGCCTCCGGCCCGCGCGCACCGCTGCGCCGCCGGCTCGACGGCTCGCCCGTCGCCTCCGTGAAGCTCGCCTCCGGCTGCGACCGCCGCTGCTCCTTCTGCGCCATCCCGTCCTTCCGCGGCTCCTTCATCTCCCGCCGCCCCTCGGACGTGCTGAACGAGACCCGCTGGCTCGCCGAGCAGGGCGTCAAGGAGATCATGCTGGTCTCCGAGAACAACACCTCGTACGGCAAGGACCTCGGCGACATCCGGCTGCTGGAGTCGCTGCTGCCCGAGCTCGCCGAGGTCGACGGCATCGAGCGGGTGCGCGTCAGCTACCTCCAGCCCGCCGAGATGCGGCCCGGCCTCATCGACGTGCTCACCTCCACCCCCAAGGTCGTGCCCTACTTCGACCTCTCCTTCCAGCACTCCGCGCCCGCCGTGCTGCGCTCGATGCGCCGCTTCGGCGACACCGACCGCTTCCTGGAGCTGCTCGACACCATCCGCGGCAAGGCCCCCGAGGCCGGTGTCCGGTCCAACTTCATCGTCGGCTTCCCCGGCGAGACCGAGGCCGACCTCGCGGAGCTGGAGCGCTTCCTGAACGGCGCGCGGCTGGACGCCATCGGTGTCTTCGGTTACTCCGACGAGGAGGGCACCGAAGCGGCCACCTACGACAACAAGCTCGACGAGGACGTGGTCGCCGAGCGCCTCGCGCGCGTCTCCCGGCTGGCCGAGGAACTGGTCTCGCAGCGCGCCGAGGAACGCGTCGGGCAGACGGTCCGCGTCCTGGTCGAGTCGGTCGACGGCGACGAGGGCGCCTACGGCCGCGCCGCCCACCAGGCGCCCGAGACGGACGGCCAGGTGCTGTTCACGAACGGCGAGAACCTGACGGTCGGCCTTATGGTCGACGCGAAGGTGGTCGGCACCGAAGGCGTCGACCTGGTGGCCGAGGCGCTTCCGGGCTCTCTCGCGTGTACTGAGGAGGCGGCCAGATGACGGGTGTCCCGGCATCCGCGGCGGGCGGCTCCCCCGGCGCCAAGAGCGCCACGAGTGCCCCCGGCGCTCCTGGCGCCCCGAGCGCTCCCGGAGACGCCAGGCCCGTGCGTGGCGGGAAGCTCGGCGCTGCCGCCGTCAACCAGGCCAGCCTCTGGAACATCGCGAACATCCTGACCATGGTCCGCCTGGTCCTCGTACCGGGCTTCGTCGTGCTGATGCTCATGGACGGCGGATACGACCCGGTGTGGCGTGCCTGGGCCTGGGCCGCCTTCGCCGTCGCCATGATCACCGATATCTTCGACGGCCATCTGGCCCGGACCTACAACCTCGTCACCGACTTCGGGAAGATCGCCGACCCCATCGCCGACAAGGCGATCATGGGCTCGGCGCTGATCTGCCTGTCGTACCTCGGTGATCTGCCCTGGTGGGTGACGGCCGTCATCCTCGGCCGGGAACTCGGCATCACCCTGCTGCGTTTCGTCGTCATCCGGTACGGGGTGATCCCGGCGAGCCGCGGCGGCAAGCTGAAGACCCTCGCCCAGGGCACCGCCGTCGGGATGTACGTCCTGGTACTGGAGGGCCCCCTGGCCACCCTGAGGTTCTGGGTGATGGCCGTGGCGGTCATTCTCACCGTCGTCACCGGACTCGACTATGTGAGACAGGCCATTGTGTTGCGCCGACGCGGAATCGCCGAGCGCCAGGCCGCGGCGGAGGGAGCGGAACGGTGACGTCCACAGCCGCTGACGTGCTGCGACTACTGAGGGTGAGGGGCGAGACGCTCGCCGTCGCCGAGTCGCTCACCGGCGGTCTGGTCGCGGCCGCGATCACGGATGTCCCCGGCGCCTCCCAGGCCTTCCGAGGCTCGGTCACCGCGTACGCGACCGAGGTGAAGCACCAGTTGCTGGGTGTCGACGCCACCCTCCTGGACCAGCGCGGAGCGGTGGATCCGCAGGTCGCGGCCCAGATGGCGGACGGTGTCCGCAAGGCGCTCGGCGCCGACTGGGGAATTTCGACCACCGGGGTCGCGGGCCCCGACCCACAGGACGGGCAGCCCGTCGGCACGGTCCATGTCGCTGTCGCCGGCCCTCTCGGCGCGGATTCCGGCGCATTCGATGGCGGGAAAGTGGCGTCGTTGAGGTTGAACGGCGGCCGGGCGGAAATTCGTATGGAGAGTGTACGGAGCGTGCTCGGACTCCTCCTCCAGGAGCTCGTGGGCGAACAGACCGGGAATGAGCGGGCACAGGATACGGAACAGAACGGGGGGACTTGATGTTTGCAGCCCTGAGTGAACACAACAGCGCTCCCCGCACGGCCGCAGCGCGAGGCGGTACGGTGGGGCGTGAAGGATGCGGCTACACGGTCCGAGGAGGGAGCCACCGATGATTCTGCTCCGTCGCCTGCTTGGTGACGTGCTGCGTCGGCAGCGCCAGCGCCAGGGCCGTACTCTGCGCGAAGTCTCCTCGTCCGCCCGAGTCTCACTCGGCTATCTCTCCGAGGTGGAGCGGGGGCAGAAGGAGGCTTCCTCCGAGCTGCTCTCCGCCATTTGCGACGCGCTGGACGTACGGATGTCCGAGCTCATGCGGGAAGTGAGTGACGAGCTCGCCCTTGCCGAGCTGGCCCAGTCCGCAGCGGCCACCGAGCCGGTGCCAGCACCAGTGCGTCGACCCATGCTCAACTCCGTGTCGGTGGCCGGTGTGCCACCGGAGCGGGTCACGATCAAGGCGCCCACCGAAGCGGTGGATGTCGTGGCGGCGTGACAGCCGCACGTGTATGCGTGAGGTTCGGCGCGCGCCACTGAAGTAGAAGTAGAAGCGCGATGGAAGCCCCGGGCGGGGCCTCCAGGGAGACCTGGGGGTGCCGACCGGGGCTTTTGCGTGGGGTGAGCGGGGGGAGCGGAGGCGGAGAGGGG
>NZ_LIRK01000305.1 GCF_001419765.1 Streptomyces torulosus | reverse complement strand
CTGCTGGGTGGTGTGGGTGGGGCGGCGGTGTGTGGGCCGCTGTGGCCGGTGCGTCGCCGGGCGGTGCGGCACCCGGGGGGTGCCCGGACGGACCGGTGTGCCGGTGGTCCCTGTGGTGTCGGGTGCGGTGCCCGCGGCGACCCGGTGGTGCTCCTCGGTGCCCCGTGCGTGCTCCGACCGGTGGGTCCCGCGCGGCACCATGGGCAGTTGATCCGTTCTGAAGATTTCTCTGTGAAGATCTCTGCCACATCGCGTGCCCGACCGGGCCCCGGAACGGTCCGGTATCACCCGGTCGACATCTGTGCGGGGTCCTGTACGAATGAGCGGCGCCGATTCCTCGAACAGCCGCGAAGCCCGTCCGGACGCCGCCGAACTCCCGCTCAGCCGCAGGTAAGTACGGCCTTCCTTGCTGGCAGAAGCGATTTTCCGAGCGTACGTTCGACGTATGGCGATCATTGACACCGAAGCAGCGCTCCACGTGGCGCACCGCGACAACCACACCCACCGGGACGTGAACGGCGGCTGGCTGCGGCCCGCCGTGTTCGGGGCGATGGACGGGCTCGTGTCCAACCTGGCGCTGATGACCGGTGTCGCCGGCGGGACGGCCGGCCGGGAGGCGGTCGTCATCGCCGGGCTCGCGGGGCTGGCCGCCGGGGCCTTCTCGATGGCGGCCGGCGAGTACACCTCCGTGGCCTCGCAGCGCGAACTCGTCGAGGCGGAACTGGATGTCGAGCGGCGCGAGTTGCGCAAGCACCCCAAGGACGAGGAGAAGGAGCTGGCCGCCCTCTACGAGGCCCGCGGTGTCGAGCCGGAGCTCGCCCGCGAGGTCGCGAGACAGCTCTCGCACGATCCCGAGCAGGCCCTGGAGATCCATGCCCGTGAGGAGCTGGGCATCGACCCGGGCGACCTCCCCTCGCCCACGGTCGCCGCCGTGTCGAGCTTCGGGGCCTTCGCGCTCGGTGCCCTGCTGCCCGTGCTGCCGTATCTGCTCGGCGCGAGCACACTGTGGCCCGCCGTTCTGGTGGCATTGCTGGGACTCTTCGCCTGTGGTGCCCTGGTGGCGAAGGTGACGGCCAGAAGCTGGTGGTTCAGCGGGCTGCGTCAGCTGGCCCTCGGAGGTGCCGCGGCCGGTGTGACGTACGCCCTGGGCACGCTGTTCGGTGCGGCCGTATGATGAATCGGATGGCTACGTATGCGAGGGGCCGTATAAGTAGTCGTTACTACGCGGTTTCGAATGCTTAACCGCTGGGCATGAGCCGTAAGCGCCGCCGGCAATGACGCCTGCACCGCACCCTGCCGCAGGGAGCGACGACGCCCCCCGCACATCGAGTCGAAGGACATGGATCTGTCCGGCTGACTCCCCTTGCTCCCGCCGCTGTGCGCCGCACCCGCTCAGCGCCGCGGCGTCCGCATGTTGGAACGAACTATCCCGGTTCCCGAGAATCGCTCCATCATGTAACCTGCACGAAATTTTGCACTCCGCGCAGAGGGCCAACGTCGTCCCTCGGCAATTGCATATGCCAGATGACGACGACGGGAGAGCCGATGCGTACGCCGCGCCAGCCGTCCCAGCACTCCACGAATGGCCAGAAGTGGTCGTTCATGGATGCTCGCCCTGCTGCGCAGGGTATGTACGACCCCCGCAACGAGCGCGACGCCTGTGGCGTCGGCTTCGTGGCCACCCTCACCGGCGAGGCGAGCCATGCGCTGGTCGAGCAGGCGCTCACCGTTCTGCGCAACCTGGAACACCGCGGTGCCACCGGCTCCGAGCCGGACTCCGGCGACGGCGCCGGCATCCTCTCCCAGGTGCCTGACGGCTTCTTCCGTGAGGTGGCCGGATTCCAGCTGCCCGAGGCCGGTGCGTACGCGGTCGGCATCGCCTTCCTGCCCGAGGACGGCGCCGACGACGCGGCCGCCCGCATCGACGCCATCGCCGCCGAGGAGGGCCTGACCGTCCTCGGCTGGCGCGAGGTGCCCGTCGCGCCCGAGCTGCTCGGCGCCACGGCCCGCTCGACGATGCCCGCCTTCCGCCAGATCTTCGTCGCCGACGGCGCCGCGGTGCCCGCCACGGACATCGACCTCGACCGCAAGACGTTCGTGCTGCGCAAGCGCGCCGAGCGCGAGGTCGACGTCTACTTCCCCTCGCTGTCCGCGCGGACCATCGTCTACAAGGGCATGCTGACCACCGGCCAGCTGGAGCCCTTCTTCCCGGACCTGTCCGACCGCCGCTTCGCCTCCGCGATCGCGCTCGTGCACTCCCGGTTCTCCACCAACACGTTCCCGTCGTGGCCGCTCGCCCACCCGTACCGCTTCGTCGCACACAACGGCGAGATCAACACGGTCAAGGGCAACCGCAACTGGATGGTCGCCCGCGAGTCCCAGCTCGTCTCCGACCTGTTCGGCCCGCAGGAGAAGCTGGAGCGGATCTTCCCGATCTGCACG
The DNA here is from genome assembly GCF_001419765.1 of Streptomyces torulosus. Taxonomy (GTDB): domain Bacteria; phylum Actinomycetota; class Actinomycetes; order Streptomycetales; family Streptomycetaceae; genus Streptomyces; species Streptomyces torulosus. Next base: position 20,324 of record NZ_LIRK01000305.1, on the reverse strand, counting down.
CCGGACGCCTCCGACTCGGCGTCCTTCGACGAGGTGCTCGAACTGCTCCACCTCGGCGGCCGTTCGCTCCCGCACTCCGTGCTGATGATGATCCCGGAGGCGTGGGAGAACCACGACTCCATGGACCCGGCCCGCCGCGCCTTCTACCAGTTCCACTCCACGATGATGGAGCCCTGGGACGGCCCGGCCTGTGTCACCTTCACCGACGGCCGTCAGGTCGGAGCGGTCCTCGACCGCAACGGACTGCGTCCCGGCCGCTACTGGGTCACCGACGACGGCCTCGTCGTCCTCGGCTCCGAGGTCGGCGTCCTCGACATCGACCCCGCGAAGGTCGTCCGCAAGGGCCGCCTGCAGCCCGGCCGTATGTTCCTCGTCGACACCGTCGAGCACCGCATCATCGAGGACGACGAGATCAAGGCCGGCCTCGCCGCCGAGCACCCGTACGCGGAGTGGCTGGAGGCCGGCGAGATCGAGCTGTCCGACCTGCCCGAGCGCGAGCACATCGTGCACACCCACGCCTCGGTCACCCGCCGCCAGCAGACCTTCGGGTACACCGAGGAGGAGCTGCGCGTCATCCTCGCGCCGATGGCCAAGGCCGGCGCCGAGCCGATCGGCTCCATGGGCACCGACTCGCCGATCGCCGCGCTGTCCTCCCGCCCCCGGCTCCTGTTCGACTACTTCACCCAGCTGTTCGCGCAGGTCACCAACCCGCCGCTGGACGCGATCCGCGAGGAGCTGGTCACCTCGCTGCGCTCCTCGCTGGGCCCCGAGGGCAACATCCTGGAGCCGAGCGCCGCGTCGTGCCGCAGCGTCACCCTGCCCTTCCCGGTGATCGACAACGACGAGCTGGCCAAGCTCATCCACATCAACGCCGACGGCGACATGCCCGGCATGAAGGCCGCGACCCTCTCCGGCCTGTACCGGGTCTCCGGCGGCGGTGACGCCCTCGCCGCGCGCATCGAGGAGATCTACGCCGAGGCCGACGCCGCCATCGAGAACGGCGCCCGGCTGATCGTCCTGTCGGACCGCCACTCGGACGCCGAGCACGCGCCGATCCCGTCGCTGCTGCTCACCGCTGCCGTCCACCACCACCTCATCCGCACCAAGCAGCGCACCCAGGTGGGCCTGCTGGTCGAGGCCGGTGACGTCCGCGAGGTCCACCACGTCGCCCTGCTCATCGGCTACGGCGCCGCCGCCGTCAACCCGTACCTGGCGATGGAGTCCGTCGAGGACCTCGTCCGCGCCGGAACGTTCCTTTCCGACATCGAGGCCGAGCAGGCCATCCGCAACCTGATCTACGCCCTCGGCAAGGGCGTCCTGAAGGTCATGTCGAAGATGGGCATCTCCACCGTGGCCTCCTACCGCGGCGCCCAGGTCTTCGAGGCCGTCGGCCTCGCGGACGACTTCGTCGAGAAGTACTTCAACGGCACGGCCACCAAGATCGGCGGCGTCGGCATCGACGTCATCGCCAAGGAGGTCGCCGCCCGCCACGCCAAGGCGTACCCCGCCTCCGGCATCGCCCCGGCGCACCGCGCCCTGGACATAGGCGGCGAGTACCAGTGGCGCCGCGAGGGCGAACCGCACCTGTTCGACCCGGAGACGGTCTTCCGCCTCCAGCACTCCACGCGCGCGGCCCGCTACGACATCTTCAAGAAGTACACCGAGCGGGTGAACGAGCAGTCCGAGCGGCTGATGACGCTGCGCGGCCTGTTCGGCTTCCAGTCGGACCGGCAGCCGATCCCCGTCGACGAGGTCGAGCCGGTCTCCGAGATCGTCAAGCGGTTCTCGACCGGCGCCATGTCGTACGGCTCCATCTCCAAGGAGGCGCACGAGACCCTCGCCATCGCCATGAACCAGTTGGGCGGCAAGTCCAACACCGGTGAGGGCGGCGAGGACCCCGAGCGCCTGTACGACCCGGCGCGCCGGTCGTCCATCAAGCAGGTCGCCTCCGGCCGCTTCGGTGTGACCTCCGAGTACCTGGTCAACGCGGACGACATCCAGATCAAGATGGCCCAGGGCGCCAAGCCCGGTGAGGGCGGCCAGCTGCCCGGCCACAAGGTGTACCCGTGGGTCGCGAAGACGCGTCACTCGACGCCGGGCGTGGGCCTGATCTCCCCGCCGCCGCACCACGACATCTACTCCATCGAGGACCTGGCGCAGCTGATCCACGACCTCAAGAACGCCAACCCGCAGGCCCGCATCCACGTGAAGCTGGTCTCCGAGGTCGGCGTCGGCACGGTCGCGGCCGGTGTGTCCAAGGCCCACGCGGACGTCGTCCTCATCTCGGGTCACGACGGCGGCACCGGTGCCTCCCCGCTGACCTCGCTGAAGCACGCCGGCGGCCCCTGGGAGCTCGGTCTCGCCGAGACCCAGCAGACCCTGCTGCTCAACGGCCTGCGCGACCGCATCGTCGTCCAGACCGACGGCCAGCTGAAGACCGGCCGTGACGTGGTCATCGCCGCGCTGCTCGGCGCGGAGGAGTTCGGCTTCGCGACCGCGCCGCTCGTCGTGTCCGGCTGCGTCATGATGCGCGTCTGCCACCTCGACACCTGCCCCGTCGGCATCGCCACGCAGAACCCGACCCTGCGCGACCGGTTCTCCGGCAAGGCCGAGTACGTCGTGAACTTCTTCCGGTTCATCGCCGAGGAGGTCCGCGAGCTGCTGGCCGAGCTGGGCTTCCGCTCCATCGAGGAGGCCGTCGGCCACGCCGAGGTCCTCGACGTGGAACGCGCCGTCGACCACTGGAAGGCGCAGGGCCTGGACCTGGAGCCGCTGTTCCACGTGCCCGAGCTGCCCGAGGGCGCGGTGCGCCACCGGCTCATCGAGCAGGACCACGGCCTGGAGAAGGCGCTCGACAACGAGCTGATCAAGCTCGCGGCGGACGCCCTGGCCGCCTCCGACGCGACCGAGGCCCAGCCCGTGCGCGCCCAGGTCAAGGTCCGCAACATCAACCGCACGGTCGGCACCATGCTCGGCCACGAGGTGACGAAGAAGTTCGGTGGCGCGGGCCTGCCCGACGACACCATCGACATCACCTTCACCGGCTCCGCGGGCCAGTCCTTCGGCGCCTTCCTCCCGCGCGGTGTCACGCTGCGCCTGGAGGGCGACGCCAACGACTACGTCGGCAAGGGCCTCTCCGGCGGCCGGGTCATCGTCCGCCCGGACCGGGGCGCCGACCACCTCGCCGAGTACTCGACCATCGCGGGCAACACGATCGCCTACGGCGCGACCGGCGGTGAGCTGTTCCTGCGCGGCCGCACGGGCGAGCGGTTCTGCGTCCGCAACTCCGGTGCGCTGGTCGTCTCCGAGGGCGTGGGCGACCACGGCTGCGAGTACATGACCGGCGGTCACGCGGTCGTCCTCGGCGAGACGGGCCGCAACTTCGCGGCCGGTATGTCCGGCGGCGTCGCGTACGTCATCGACCTCGACCGCGACAACGTCAACGTCGGCAACGTGAACGCCGTCGAGGCGCTCGACGACACCGACAAGCAGTGGCTGCACGACGTGGTGCGCCGCCACGCCGAGGAGACCGGCTCCACGGTCGCCGAGAAGCTGCTCGCGGAGTGGGACGAGGCCGTGACCCGCTTCAGCAAGATCATCCCCAGCACGTACAAGGCAGTGCTCGCCGCCAAGGACGCCGCCGAGCGAGCCGGTCTCTCCGAGACCGAGATCACCGAGAAGATGATGGAGGCGGCGACCAATGGCTGATCCCAAGGGCTTTCTCAACCACGGCCGCGAGGTCGCCAAGTCCCGCCCCGTCGACGTCCGGCTGAAGGACTGGAACGAGGTCTACGTCCCGGGTTCGCTGCTCCCGATCATCTCGAAGCAGGCGTCCCGCTGCATGGACTGCGGCATCCCGTTCTGCCACAACGGCTGTCCGCTCGGGAACCTCATCCCCGAGTGGAACGACTACGCCTACCGCGAGGACTGGGCGGCCGCCTCCGAGCGCCTGCACGCCACCAACAACTTCCCGGAGTTCACGGGCCGCCTGTGCCCGGCCCCGTGCGAGTCGGCGTGTGTGCTCGGCATCAACCAGCCGGCCGTCACCATCAAGAACGTCGAGGTCTCGATCATCGACAAGGCGTGGGACAGCGGCGACGTCGCGCCCCAGGCCCCGGAGCGCCTGTCCGGCAAGACGGTCGCGGTCATCGGCTCCGGCCCGGCGGGCCTCGCGGCGGCGCAGCAGCTGACGCGGGCCGGTCACACGGTCGCGGTGTACGAGCGCGCCGACCGCGTCGGCGGTCTGCTCCGCTACGGCATCCCCGAGTTCAAGATGGAGAAGCGGCACATCAACCGCCGCATCGAGCAGATGCGCGCGGAGGGCACCCGCTTCCGTACCGGCATCGAGATCGGCCGCGACCTCAAGGCGACCGACCTGAAGAAGCGGTACGACGCCGTCGTGATCGCCGCCGGAGCCACGACCGCGCGTGACCTGCCGGTCCCCGGCCGTGAGCTGAACGGCATCCACCAGGCCATGGAGTACCTGCCGCTGGCCAACAAGGTGCAGGAGGGCGACTTCGTGGCGCCCCCCATCACGGCCGAGGGCAAGCACGTCGTGGTCATCGGCGGCGGCGACACCGGCGCGGACTGCGTGGGCACCGCCCACCGCCAGGGCGCGGCCTCCGTCACCCAGCTGGAGATCATGCCGAAGCCGGGCGAGGACCGGGCCCCCAACCAGCCGTGGCCGACCTTCCCGATGCTCTACAAGGTCACCTCGGCGCACGAGGAGGGCGGCGAGCGGGTCTACTCCGTCTCCACCACCCACTTCGAGGGCGACGAGGACGGCAACGTCCAGTGGCTGCACCTCGTCGAGGTCGAGTTCGTCGACGGCAAGCTGACGCAGAAGCCGGGCACGGAGCGCAAGATCCCCGCCCAGCTGGTCACCCTCGCGATGGGCTTCACCGGCACCGACCGGGAGAACGGCCTGGTCGAGCAGTTCGGCCTGGAGCTCGACGAGCGCGGCAACATCGCCCGCGACGCCGACTTCCAGACGAACGTGCCGGGTGTGTTCGTCGCCGGTGACGCCGGCCGCGGCCAGTCGCTCATCGTGTGGGCGATCGCGGAGGGCCGCTCGGCCGCCCGCGGCTGCGACCGCTTCCTGACGGGCGCGAGCGACCTGCCGGCACCGATCAGGCCCACGGACCGCTCGCTGATGGTCTGACGACCGCACCGACCGCACCACCGGGTGACCTCCGGGTCACCCCCCATACGTCCCGTACAACGGCGTACGGAACACAGATGGCGCCTGCCCGCCAGTCCCCGACCGGACGACTGGGCAGGCGCTGTCGCATGTGGAGACGCGGTGGGGCGGCCGGGCGGCGCCCCCTCGCGCTCAGCTCGTCATCGCCGCGACCTTCGCCACCGCCAGCACCAGCAGGAGGGCGAGGACCACCGCGCAGGCGCTCGCCTGGACGAGGACGCGGCGCCGGTCGCGCGGGGCGTAGGCGTAGGCGAGGGCGATGAGGCCGCCGGTGAGGAGGCCGCCGAGGTGGCCCTGCCAGGAGGTGACGACCGCCGAGAGCACCAGCCAGATCAGCAGGCCCGCCATGAAGCGGTTGATGCCCCTGGGGTCGGCGCCGAGGCGGCGGGCGAGGACGTAGTACGCCGTGCAGACGCCGAAGAGGGCGCCGGAGGCGCCGACCGTGCGGGCGTCCGGGGCGAGGAGGAGGACGAGCACCGAACCGCCGAGGGCGGACAGGAGGTAGAGGGCCAGGTAGCGGGCGCGGCCCAGCTGGGCCTCGACGATCCGGCCGACGTTCCACAGCGTGACCATGTTCATCACGATGTGGAGGACGCCGAACGTGCCCTCGGTGGGCGGGAGATGGAGGAACGCCCCGGTGAGGAGGCGGTACCACTCGCCGTCGATGACGCCCTCGGGGTGGAAGTCGGACGGATAGACGGCCTGCCAGACGTAGTGCAGGCCGTCCGGGCCGGTGAGGCCCCGGCCCAGTACCGCGAAGTCGTCCACGACGGAGGGGCGGACCAGTTCGGCCACGTAGGCGAGGACGTTGAGGCCGATGAGGACGTACGTCACCAGGGGCACCGCGGAGATCCGGCCGCCGAAGGCGGTGCGGGCCTGACGGACGGTCCGGGCGCCCTCCTTCACACACTCGGGGCACTGGTGGCCCACGGCCGCCTCACGCATGCAGTCCGGGCAGATGAAGCGGTCGCAGCGCGTGCAGCGGACATACGCCTCCACCTTGGGGTGCCGATAGCAGGTGGTGACGGCGGGCTCGGACGACGACGGCGACTGGGGTTCCACGGCCGGCTCCTTGAGGGTGCGGACTGATGACGAGCCGGTGAGGACGGCGGCGAACAAAATAGCGAACCATCGGGGGTGAAGGGTGACGGGGAGGCGTATGGGGGTGCGGGCGGAGGTGTGGGAGGACGCCGGAGGTGATCCCGTCCCCGGCGCCCCCCGGACGCCGTAGCCTCGGGGGCCCGTCGACCCCGTACGCCAGGAGGGCCCTTATGCCCGCTATCAGTCTCAGCAAGGTGCGGGAGACGGCCCCCGCGCTCGTGGACCTCTACAAGGCCGCAGGGGTCTCCCTCGACAAGCACGGGCTGCGCGGGCAGCGCGCCGCCGTGTATCTCGTCGTCGACCACAGCGGCTCCATGCGGCCGTACTACAAGGACGGCAGCGTGCAGGCCCTCGCCGACCGGGTGCTCGGGCTGTCCGCGCAGCTCGACGACGACGGGATCGTGCCGGTCGTCTTCTTCTCCACCGGCGTCGACGCGGTCACGGAGATCGGGCTCGCCGACCACCACGGCCGGATCGAGCGGATCGTCGCCGGGCTCGGACACATGGGGAAGACCGACTACCACCTGGCCATGGACGCGGTCATCGACCACTACCTCGACCGCGGTGCCGAGGACCCCGCCCTCGTGGTCTTCCAGACGGACGGCGGCCCCACCAGCAAGCTCGCAGCCGAGCGGTATGTGTGCAAGGCCGCGCGGCTGCCGCTGTTCTGGCAGTTCATCGGTTTCGGGGACCCGGACAGCCGGCAGTTCGACTTCCTGCGCAGGCTCGACGAGCTGTCCGTGCCCGGCAAGCGGGTCGTCGACAACGCCGGTTTCTTCCACGCCGGTTCGGATCCCGGTGCCTTGTCCGACGGGGAACTGTACGACCGGCTGCTGGGCGAGTTCCCGAAGTGGCTGGTGGAGGCGCGGGCACAGGGGATCGTCGCGTAACCGGCCTGGTAGGGGAGAGGCCTGGGCCGTGTCCCGGCCGGGGAGGGAGACCAGGGCCGAGTCCGGCCGGGATGTCACATCGGCCGGCCCCGGCTCGTCGCAGGGGAAGTGGCAGCCACAGGCAAAGTGGGGAGTGCTCCCCATTTACAACCGCGGGCCCGGCTGCCACTCTTGGACGAGCCAAGGGGAGGGCGACGCATGGACGGCGCGCGAGCGACAGGAGCGACAAGGGCGGGCGGCGGCACGGGGGAGCGGGTCGCCGACTGGGCCGACGGGCGGCTCGGGCTGTACGGGCTCGCCAGGGCCAATCTGCGCAAGGTGTTCCCGGACCACTGGTCCTTCATGCTCGGCGAGATCTGCCTCTACAGCTTCCTCGTCCTCATCCTCACCGGTGTCTGGCTCACCCTGTTCTTCGAGCCGAGCGGCGTCGAGGTCGAGTACAACGGCACCTACGAGCGGCTCAACGGCGTCCTGATGACCCGCGCCTACGAGTCCACGCTGGAGATCAGCTTCGATGTGCGCGGCGGCCTGCTCATCCGGCAGATCCACCACTGGGCGGCGCTCGTCTTCGTCGCCGGGATGCTCGTGCACATGATGCGGGTCTTCTTCACGGGCGCGTTCCGCAAGCCCCGCGAGATGAACTGGCTGTTCGGCTGGACCCTGCTGTTCCTCGGCATCATCACCGGCCTGACGGGCTACTCACTCCCGGACGACCTGCTCTCCGGCACCGGCCTCCGCTTCGCGCAGGGCGCCATCCTGTCCGTCCCGGTCGTGGGGACGTACCTGTCGTTCTTCCTGTTCGGCGGGGAGTTCCCCGGGCACGACATCATCTCCCGGCTCTTCCCGATCCATGTGCTGCTGCTGCCCGGGATCATGCTGGCGCTGGTCGTCGCCCATCTGATCCTGGTCTTCCACCACAAGCACACCCAGTACCCGGGGCCCGGCCGGGACCAGAAGTCCGTGGTCGGCATGCCCTTCCTGCCCGTCTACCTGGCCAAGGCCGGCGGCTTCTTCTTCCTCGTCTTCGGGGTGCTCACCTTCATGGGCGCCATAGCCACCATCAACCCCGTGTGGGCCTTCGGCCCCTACCGGGCCGACCTGGTCACCACCGGCGCCCAGCCCGACTGGTACCTGGGCTTCTCCGAGGGTCTGATCAGGGTGATGCCGGGCTGGGAGATCAACGCCTTCGGACACACCCTCAACCTCGGCGTCTTCATCCCCTTCTCCCTCTTCCCGCTGATCATGCTGGCCATCGGCCTCTACCCCTTCGTCGAGGCCTGGATCACCGGCGACAAGCGCGAACAGCACCTCCTCGACCGGCCCCGCAACGTCCCCGTGCGCACCGGCCTCGGCGTCGCCTGGCTCAGCCTCTACGGCGTCCTCCTCATCGGCGGCGGCAACGACATCGTCGCCACCCATCTGCACCTGTCCATCAACGCGATCACCTGGGCGGTGCGCATCGGCTTCTTCGTGGTGCCCGTCGTCGCGTTCGTCGTCACCCGGCGCGTCTGCATGGGACTGCAACGCCGGGACCGCGACAAGGTGCTCCACGGCCGTGAGACCGGCATCATCAAACGGCTCCCGCACGGCGAGTACGTCGAGGTCCACGAACCGCTCACCCCGGCGCAGCTGTTCACGCTCACCCAGCACGAACAGCCCCCGCCCTACGAGACCGGGCCGCTCGTCGACGCGAACGGCGTCCGGCGCCGCGTCCGACCGGTGGACCGGCTGCGCGCCCGCCTCGCCCACGCCATGTTCGGCCCCGGCACCCGCGTCCCGAAACCGACCCCGGAGGAGTACCGGCGGCTCACCGGCGGCGATCACCACTGAGCACCGTCGCCCGGCAGTCGTCCGGCGACCCCCACGCCGAGCGCAGCGCCCGGGCCTTCGTCAACCACAGGGACAGGTCGTACTCCGCGGTGTAGCCGATCGCGCCGTGCGACTGGAGCGCCGTGCGGGCGGCCCGGTACGCCGCCTCGCAGGCCATGACCTTGGCGGCGGCCACGTCCGCCGGGTCCAGGGTGACCGCCGCGCCGAACACCAGCGGGCGCGCGAACTCCAGGGCCACCTTCGCGTCGGCCAGCCGGTGCTTCACCGCCTGGAACGAGCCGACGGGCACCCCGAACTGGGTGCGCTGCCCGACGTACGCCACCGTCCTGTCCAGGAGGGCGAGACCGACGCCGAGGGCCTGCGCGGCGACCGCGAGCCGCGCCCACAGGACCGCTCGGGCGACGGGCGGATCGGTGGCGAGGAGTTCACCGCCCAGGGAGAGAGGCGTCGGGCGGCGGGCCGGGTCCAGCGACGGGCGGACCGGGCCATGGCCGGGGGACAGCCGCAGTTCGGGCCCGCTCAGGGACAGACGGGTGGTCGCCGCGTCCCCGTCCAGCGCGTACGACGACCCCGGTGGCGTGACCGTGGCCATCGCCTCCCCCGACACCAGCGCCGGGAGCAGCCGCTTCGCCGGGCCCGGGTCGTCCAGTCCGGCGAGGAGCACCGTGGCCGCCACCGTCTCCACGAACGGGCCCGGTGCGGCGTGCCGCCCCAACTCCACGAAGGCCACCGTGAGTTCGACGGGCAGGGGGCCCACCCCCTCGTACGCCTCCGGCGCCGCCAGCGCGAACACGCCGGCCCGCGCGACCCGCGCCCACAGCGCCCGCCCCGCAGCGCGCTCCCCACGGGCCCAGGCCCGCACGACCGCCGGGGTGTCCGCGGCCGTCAGCATCGCGTCCAGCGACGCGGCGAACGCCCGCTGCTCGGCGTCGAGGAGGAAACGCATCAGCGGGACTCCTTCGGGACGGGGAGCGGGAGAGGGAGGGGGAGCGGGTTCGGGAGAGGGCGTGGTGGAGGCGGGAGGGGCTGTCCGCCGGTCGGGGCGGCGACGACGACCGCGTGCGGCGCTCGTGCGGTCCGCGCGTCGGCGTTCATACGCGGCGCTCGCGCGTTCCCCGTGCCGGCGTTCACCCGCGACGCCCCCTCGGCAGGCCCAGCAGGCGTTCGGCGACGATGTCCCGCTGGATCTCGTTGGTGCCGGCGTAGATCGGGCCGGCGAGGGAGAAGAGGTAGCCCTCGGACCAGTCGGTGTCCGTGAACTCGCCCTCCTCGCCCAGGAGTTCCAGTGCGGTCTCGTGCAGGGCGATGTCGTACTCCGACCAGAACACCTTGTTGAGGCTGGACTCGGGGCCCAGGGACTCGCCGTCGAGGAAGCGGGAGGCGCTCGCCCAGGTGAACAGCTCGTAGGCGCGGGCGCCGATCAGGGCGTCGGCCACCCCGTCGCGGGCGGTCGCCGGGCGGCCCCGGGCCTCCCACAGGTCGCGCAGCCGGTCGGCGGAGGCGAGGAAGCGGCCGGGGGAGCGGAGCGTCAGCCCGCGTTCGTTGCCGGCCGTCGACATCGCGATCCGCCAGCCCTGCCCCGGCTCGCCGATGACGTCCTCGTCCGGCACGAACACGTCGTCCAGGAACAGCTCCGCGAAGGCCGGCTTTCCGTCGAGGCGGCCGATCGGGCGGACCGTCACACCGGGCGCGCGCAGGTCGAACATGAGGTACGTCAGCCCCTGATGCGGCTTCGGGGTGCCCGGCTCGCTGCGGAACAGCCCGAACGCGTGGTCCGCGAAAGCCGCGCGCGACGACCACGTCTTCTGGCCCCTGAGCAGCCAGCCGCCGTCGGTACGCACCGCCCGCGAGGTCAGCGAGGCCAGATCCGAACCGGCCTCCGGCTCCGACCACGCCTGCGCCCACACCACCTCACCCGAGGCCATCGGCGGCAGCACCCGCGCCCGCTGCTCCTGCGTGCCATGGTCGAACAGGGTGGGAGCGAGCAGGTTGACGCCGTTCTGACCGACCCGGCCGGGGGCGCCCGCCGCGTAGTACTCCTCCTCGAAGATCAGCCAGCGGATCAGACCCGCGTCCCGGCCCCCGTACGCGGCCGGCCAGTTCACCACCGACCAGCGGTCGGCCGCCAGTTCGGCCTCCCAGGCGCGGTGGGCCGCGAAGCCCTCCTCGGTCTCCAGGGAGGGCAGCGGCACGGACGGCACACGCTCGCGCAGCCAGGCGCGGGCCTCGGCGCGGAACGCCTCGTCGGCGGGGGAATGGGCGAGGTCCACGGGGTCACCTCTTTCCGGCCAAGCACCCAACCTTCCCTAACAAGTGTTTGGTAGGTTAGCGTGCCCTCATGACGAACGTCGAGCCTCCGACCTACGTCCCCGCCCACGGCCTCCTCCGCGGCCGTACCGCCGTCATCACCGCGGCGGCCGGCGCGGGCATCGGCGGGGCGACCGCGCGACGCTTCCTGGAGGAGGGCGCCCGCGTCCTGATCAGCGACGCGCACACCCGCCGCCTCAAGGAGCACGAGGCCCGGCTGGCCGGGGAGTTCGGCGCGGACGCGGTCACGGCGACGGCGTGCGACGTGACCGACGAGGACCAGGTACGGGCCCTGTTCGACACGGCCGTCCGGCTGCACGGACGGCTCGACGTCGTCGTCAACAACGCGGGCCTCGGCGGCACCTCGGACCTCGTCGACATGACCGACGAGCAGTGGTCGAAGGTGCTGGACGTGACCCTCAACGGCACGTTCCGCTGCACCCGGGCCGCCCTGCGGCACATGCGGGAGACCGGCGGCGGCGTGATCGTCAACAACGCCTCCGTCGTCGGCTGGCGCGCCCAGGCCGGGCAGGCGCACTACGCGGCGGCGAAGGCGGGCGTGATGGCGCTGACCCGCTGCGCGGCCGTCGAGGCGGCCGGGTACGGGGTGCGCGTCAACGCCGTGTCGCCCAGCCTCGCCATGCACCCGCACCTCGCGAAGGTGACCACCCCCGAACTGCTGGCGGAACTCACCGAACGCGAGGCCCTCGGGCGGTACGCCGAACCCTGGGAGGTGGCCAACGTGATCGTGTTCCTCGCGTCCGGCTACTCCTCGTACCTGACGGGCGAGGTCGTGTCCGTCAGCAACCAGCACCCTTGAGGACAATGAACAGCGTGCCGACCAAGAAGAAGCCCCAGGTGACCGCCGCCCCCGCCCGCCGTCGTGAACTCCTCGACAGGGCGGCCGAGGTCTTCGCCGAGCAGGGGTACAACGCCACCACCGTCCGCAGGATCGCGGACGACGCGGGCATGCTCGCGGGCAGCCTCTACTACTACTTCGACTCCAAGGACGCGATGCTCGAGGAGATCCTGCGGACCTTCCTCGACGAGCTCTGGGAGCAGTACGACACCGTCCTTGCCGCCGGACTGGGGCCCAGCGAGACCTTCCGGTCCCTGGTCACCGAGTCGTTCCTGGCCATCGACCGGCACCGCGCGGCCGTCGAGATCTACCAGAACGAGGCGAAGCAACTGATCGCGCAGGAACGCCGGTTCGGGTTCCTGGAGGTGTCGCAGCGCAAGTTCGAACAGACCTGGCTGTCCACGCTGGAACGCGGGGTCGCCGAGGGGGAGTTCCGGGCCGACCTCGACACGAAGGTCACCTACCGGTTCGTGCGCGACACCGTGTGGGTCGCCGCCTCCTGGTACCGGCCCGGCGGGCAGTACAGCCCGGAGCAGATCGCCCGGCAGTACCTGTCGATGGTGCTGGACGGGATCGCCGTACGTACCTGACCACCAACTCAGCGAAGAGTCCGGGGAGTCGCCATGGCCGAGGCCTACATCGTCGAAGCGGTCCGCACGCCCGTCGGGCGGCGCGGAGGAGGGCTCGGCGGGGTGCACCCCGCCGACCTCGGCGCACATGTGCTGAAGGCGCTCGTCGCGCGCGCGGGTGTGGACCCCGCCGCCGTGGAGGACGTCGTCTTCGGCTGCCTGGACACCGTGGGACCGCAGGCCGGTGACATCGCCCGCACCAGCTGGCTGGCCGCCGGACTGCCCGAGGAGGTGCCGGGCACCACCGTCGACCGGCAGTGCGGCTCCTCCCAGCAGGCCGTGCACTTCGCCGCCCAGGCCGTCCTGTCCGGCACCCAGGACCTCGTCGTCGCCGGCGGCGTCCAGAACATGACGATGGTCCCCATCGCCTTCGCCTCCCGCCAGGCCGCCGTGCCCCTCGGGCTCACCGAGGGCCCGTTCGCCGGCAGCGAGGGCTGGCGCGCCCGGTACGGGGACCGGCCCGTCAACCAGTTCGCCGGCGCCGAGATGATCGCCGCGAAGTGGGGGATCAGCCGCCGCGACCAGGAGGAGTACGCGCTGCGCTCCCACCGGCGGGCGGTGCGGGCCGTCGACGAGGGCCGCTTCGAGCGGGAGACCGTCCCGTACGGGGACGTGACCGTCGACGAGGGGCCGCGCCGGGACACGTCCCTGGAGAAGATGGCCGCGCTGAAGCCCGTCATCGACGGCGGCACCGTCACCGCCGCCTGCTCCTCGCAGGTCTCCGACGGCGCCGCCGCGCTGCTGCTCGCCTCCGAGCGGGCCGTCGAGGAGCACGGGCTCACCCCGCGCGCCCGCGTCCACCACCTCTCCGTGCGCGGAGAGGACCCCATCCGGATGCTGACCGCGCCGATACCGGCGACCGCGTACGCCCTGAAGAAGGCCGGCCTCTCCCTCGACGCCATCGACCTCGTCGAGATCAACGAGGCCTTCGCACCTGTCGTCCTCGCCTGGCTGAAGGAGACGGGCGCCGACCCGGAGAAGGTCAACGTCAACGGCGGCGCCATCGCCCTCGGACACCCCCTGGGCGCGACGGGCGCCAAGCTCATGACGACCCTCCTGCACGAACTGGAACGCACGGGCGGCCGCTTCGGCCTCCAGACCATGTGCGAGGGCGGCGGCCAGGCGAACGTGACGATCATCGAGCGGGTGTGAGGCACGCCCCGGGCCGACGGTGACGCCGCTGCGAGCGAACCGGGCGGTGGGCCGGGGCGGACCGTATCCCGGTGGCCCGGTGGCCCGGTGGCCCGGTGGCCCGGTGGCCCGGTGGCCCGGTGGCCCGGTGGCCCGGTGGCCCGGTGGCCCGGTGGCCCGGTGGAGGCGAGGCGTGGGTGTGCCGGTAGCCCGGTGGAGTCGAGGTGTGGGTGTGCCGGTGGTCGGTGGTCGGCGGCCGAGGGGCGGGCGGCTCCCAGCCGCCTGGCACCGGGGGGTGGCCGGGTGGCTCCGGGGCGTCGTCAGCCCTCGGGGCCGAGCCGCCCCGGTGCCGTCAGCCTCGTCAGTGTCTCCTCCGCCTCCTTCATGATCCGGTTCACCAGCTCCTCGCAGGACGGCAGGTCGTCGATGACTCCGGTGACCTGGCCGGAGGCCATGACTCCGAGGTCCGTCCGGCCGTCCACCATCGCGGACCTCAGCAGCATCGGGGTGTTGGCGGCGAGCAGGACCTGGCTCCACGTGAGGTCCTTGCCGTGCTTCATCGCGAGCCCGTCCCGGATCATGCCGCGCCAGGTGAGCCCCGAGATCCGGCGGAAGCCGGCCGCGTGGCGTACCGCGTGCAGCAGGGCGCGGGCACGGCCGGACCTCTCCAGGGCGTCCACGAACTCCGTGCGGAGCATGCGGTGCGGCAGCCCGTCCACGGCCCTGGTGACGGTGACGTCCTTGACGGTCGCCGCGAGATAGCGGGCCTTGACCGCGTCGGGCACCGTCGAGTCCGACGTCAGCAGGAACCGTGTGCCCATCGCGACGCCGGCCGCCCCGTACGCGAGTGCGGCGACCAGCCCCCGCCCGTCGTGGAAGCCGCCCGCGGCGACGACGGGAATGCCCACCGCGTCCACGACCTGCGGCAGGAGCACGGTCGTCGCCACGTCCCCGGTGTGCCCGCCGCCCTCCCCGCCCTGCACGACCACCGCGTCCGCGCCCCACGCCGCCACCTTCTCCGCATGCCGCCGGGCCCCCACGGACGGGATGACGACCACCCCCGCGTCCTTCAGCTCGGCGATCAGCTCCCTGGACGGCGCGAGCGCGAACGACGCCACCCGGACGCCCTCCTCAACGATGATCCGCACCCGTTCCCGGGCGTCCCCGGCGTCGGCCCGCAGATTCACCCCGAACGGCGCGTCCGTGCGGGACCGCACCTCCCGTACGGCGTCTCGCAGCCGCTGCGGGCTCATCGTCGCGGACGCCAGGATGCCGAGGGCGCCCGCCTCGGCCGTGGCGGACACCAGGCGGGGGCCGGCGACCCAGCCCATCCCGGTCTGCACGATCGGATGGCGGACGCCCACGAGCCGGGTGAGGGCGGTGTCCATCACCCCCGGACCTCCCGTGCTCGGGCGTTCTCCGGATCGAGCACCTCACGGATCAACCGCAGCTCCTCGGCCGACGGCTCCCGTGTGTACGGCACCTCCTCCGGTACGGCGAGCGCGAACCCGGTGGCCTCCTCGACCTGCTCGACGGTGACCCCCGGGTGCAGCGAGGCCAACCGCATCGAGCGGTCCGGGGTGGCGAAGTCGAACACCCCGAGGTCGGACACGACGCGGGGGAGCCGGTGGAAGCGAGCCGCCGCGTGATGCGCGGCGGCCCGGTCGTACCCCACCCCGCACACCATGTCGACCTTCTCCACGAACACCCGCCGGGAATGCCGGGGCACCCAGTAACTCGTCGCGTTGTTCAGCGTGTTGACCGGGGCGCCCCGCACCCCGAGGAGCTGGCGCCGGGGGCGGGCCCAGTCGCCGACGCAGGAGATGTTCTGGTTGCCGTACCGGTCGATCTGGCTCGCGCCCATCATCACGTGCCGTCGGCCGCCGGTGACCAGGGCCAGGTGCTGCCGGTAGGGCAGCCACCCCTCGACGGTGCCGTCCGGGCCGACGAGCAGCGCCTCGCCGTCGGTGAGCAGCAGGTCCGGGGCGAACGTCCGCCGGGCGAGGCGTGCGCCCAGCGACGGGACGAGCCCCATGGGGCTGGCGAGGATCTCCCCGGCCCCGCGCCATGCCTCGGCGCACGCGATCACGCAGTACTCGGCGCGGGTCGCTCCGCTCATGCCTCCTCCTCGCGCCAGGCGCGCACGGCCTCCTGGTAGGCGTGTTCGTCGCCGGTGAGGAACCGTTCGGCGAACTCCGGCCACGCCGTGCCCGCGTACCGCTTCTGGAAGGGCTCGTCCCGTGCGTAGTCCGGCGCGCAGGACGTGAAGTGCGCCCCGTTCGGCGCCTCCACCACGCCCGTCACCACATGCCGCTTGATCAGCAGCGACTGCGGCGGCGCCTCCTTGGTCAGCTCGGCCGTGTCCACGATCCGCTCGCAGGAGACGTACGCGGTGTCGGCCGCCTCGCAGAACAGGTCGTCGAAGTAGGGGTCCGGACCGAGGTACTGGCCGTTGCCGAGCCGGTCGGCCCGGTTGACGTGCACGAACGCGGCGTCCATGCGCAGGGCGGGCATCGCGACGAAGGTCTCCCCGTCGTCGTAGGGCGAGGTGACGGTCCGCAGGGAGGGATTGACCCGCATCACGTCCGAGCCGATGCCCGCCCGCACCGGCAGGAAGGGCAGCCGGTTCGCGGCGGCGTGCAGGCCCCACATGAACATCGCCTCGTCGACCTCCATCAGCTCGAACGCCCCGCGTTCCCGGGCCGCGCGGAAATGCGGCTCCAGGGGGATCGAGTCGAGCGTGGCGAACGCGGCGACCAGTTTCCGGACCCGTCCGGCGGCGGCGAGCATCCCCACGTCCGGGCCGCCGTACGAGACGACGGTGAGATCAGTGATCTCCGTACGGAGCAGCGCTCTCACCAGGGCCATCGGCTTGCGCCGGGACCCCCAGCCGCCGATGCCCAGGGTCATCCCGCTCTCCAGCCGCGCCACGGCCTCCTCGGCGGTCATGGTCTTGTCACTCATCCGCGCCCTCCTCCCTGCCCTCCCTGCCGAATGTGCCGCGAACCTCGTCGGCGACCCCGCTGAGGTTCGCCTCGAAGGTGAAGCCCTGCTCGAAGCGGTAGCTGCGCCGTACGTCGACGGGGTCGA
This sequence comes from Streptomyces torulosus, assembly GCF_001419765.1. Taxonomy (GTDB): domain Bacteria; phylum Actinomycetota; class Actinomycetes; order Streptomycetales; family Streptomycetaceae; genus Streptomyces; species Streptomyces torulosus. The sequence goes on along the minus strand of NZ_LIRK01000305.1, from coordinate 3,287 downwards.
TGCCGTTGATGGCGGCCTTGGCCAGCCGGATCAGCCGCCGGTCCTTCGCGGCGATCTCCGCCGCCAACTCCAACGCGGCCGCGCGCAGTTCGTCCCGCGGCACCACCCGCCACACCGAGCCGTGCGCGCGCAGTTCGGCCGCGGTCGCCGTGCGCGAGGTGTAGTACAGCGCCCGCATCAGGTGCTGCGGCACCAGCCGCGCCAGATGCGTCGCCGCCCCGAGCGCCCCCCGGTCCAGCTCGGGCAGGCCGAACGTCGCGTCCTCGCTCGCCACGATCGCGTCCGCGTTCCCGGCCAGACCGATCCCGCCGCCCAGGCAGAACCCCTGCACCGCCGCCACCACGGGCACCTCGCACTCGTACACCGCCGCGAAGGCCTCCGCGCAGCCCTGGTTGGCGCCGATCAGCGCGCGCTGCCCCGCCGCCTGGATCTCCACGATGTCGACGCCCGCGTTGAACCCGCGTCCCTCCGCCGCGAGCACCACACACCCGACCGCCGGATCACGCCCCGCCGCGCGCACCGCGTCGGCCAGCTCGAGCCACCCCCGCACCGGCAGGGCGTTCACCGGAGGGAAATCGACCGTGACGAGAACCGTCCCCTTTTCCGGGGACGAGGTGGAGACACCCATGGGAGCATCAGCTACCTTCCACCTAACGTTTGTTTGGTGGAAGGTAGCAGCGGATGGAGCTCAACGGGAAGCTCGCCGTCGTCACCGGCGGCACACGCGGCGTCGGCGCCGGCATCGCCCACGCCTTCGCCGGGGCGGGCGCCGACGTCGTGATCTGCGCCCGCCGCCCACCCGACACACCGCTCAAGGGCGCCGAGTTCCTACCGGTGGACGTCCGTGACCCGGACGCCGTCCAGGCCCTCTTCGACGGCCTGCCCCGCGTCGACGTCCTCGTCAACAACGCGGGCGGCACGCCCTACCGACCACTCACCGGTACCGGCACCGAGCCCGGCACCGAAACCGCCGTCGACGCCCGCCGCCACGCCCGCGTCATCGACCTCAACCTCACCGCGCCCCTGACGGTGTCCCTCGCCGCCCACGCGCACCTGAGGCGGTCGCGGGGCTCGATCGTGATGATCGGCAGCGTCAGCGGCAGCCGCCCCTCGCCCGGCTCCGCGGCGTACGGCGCCGCCAAGGCCGGCCTGGAACACCTCGCCCGCTCCATGGCCGTGGAGTGGGCCCCCGACATCCGGGTCAACACCCTCGTCCTCGGCATGGTCCGCACGGAGCTGTCCCACCTCCACTACGGCGACGAGCACGGCGTCGCGGCCGTCGCCCGCACGGTCCCCCTCGGCCGCCTCGCCGACCCCTCCGACGTCGGCGGGGCGGCGGTCTTCCTCGCGTCCGACGCGGCGGCGTACATCACCGGGGCGTCCCTACTGGTCCATGGCGGCGGTGAGCGCCCGGCGTTCCTGGCGGCGGCTACACCGGACCGGGACGGCGGGGCTGAGGCTGTTCGGGGCGCTGGGGGTGATTTCGGCCGGGCCACCAGCGCCGACACCGGCCAGCCCGCCGGTGGCGATGCTGACCGGGGTGCTGGGGGTGATACCGGTCGGGCGGCCGGGGGCGATGCTGACCGGCGCGCTCGGGGTGATACCGGCGGGGCGGTCGGGGGCGATGCTGGCCGGGAGGCCGAGGGCGGCACCGGCCGGGGCGTCGAGGGGAGGACCGGCGGCGACACCGTCCGGGGCTCTACGCGCACCCCCCACCGAGGCACGCCTGACGACACCGGTCGGGACGCGGCGCGCGACCCGCTCCGGGCGGCGATGCCCGACGACAGTGACGGAACCCGAGGAGGCGGACGATGAGCGGACAACGACTCTGCGAGGGGCGCGTGGTGATCGTGACCGGCGCGGGGCGCGGACTGGGGCGCGCACACGCCATCGCGTACGCCGCTGAGGGCGCCCGTGTCGTCGTCAACGACCTCGGCGTGGGACTGGACGGCACCCCGGACCCCGACAGCCCCGCCGCCCGGGTCGTCGACGAGATCCGCGCCGCCGGAGGGGAGGCGATCGCCCACGGCGGCGACGTCGCCACGACCGACGGGGCCGCGTCCCTCGTCCGCAGCGCGCTCGACACGTACGGACGCCTGGACACCCTGGTCAACAACGCCGGTTTCCTGCGCGACCGCATGCTCGTCAACCTCGACGAGGACGACTGGGACGCCGTTCTCCGCGTCCACCTCAAGGGCCATTTCCTCCCGCTGAAGCACGCCGCCCTGCACTGGCGCGCCGAGGCGAAGGAGGGCCGCCGCACCGAGGCGCGCGTCATCAACACGAGCAGCGGCGCCGGCCTCCTGGGCTCGCTCGGCCAGGGCAACTACAGCGCGGCCAAGGCGGGCATCATCGGCCTCACGCTGGTCGCGGCGGCGGAACTGGGCCGCTACGGCGTCCTCGTCAACGCGATCGCCCCCGCGGCCCGCACGAGGATGACCGAGCGGGTCTTCGCCGAGACGATGGCCGCGCCCGGCACCGGCTTCGACACGATGGCCCCGGAGAACGTCTCCCCCTTGGTGGTCTGGCTGGGCTCCGCCGCGTGCACCGGAGTCACCGGCCGCGTCTTCGAGACGGAGGGCGGCCGCATCACGGTCATGGAGGGCTGGCACCCCGGCCCCACAGCCACCCGCCCTTCCCGCTGGACCCCCGGTGAAGCAGGCGAAACCACCCTGAAACTCCTGGCAGAAGCCCAACAACCCGGCCGCACCTACGGCACCTAGTGCCGCATCAGGCAACGTTCGCCCTGCGACTGGGTGGTGGGTGGCGGGTGTTCGGTCTCCGTCCGGTGCTCCCCGCTGCGTTGTCCGAGGCGGATGCGAGACTCTCGCCATGACGGACACGCTCCGCGCGGGCACCGCGCTGATCTCGATCGTCGGCCGTGGCTTCGGGCCGGTGGACGCGGTGAATGAGACGCTGACCGACGCGTTCGCGTATGCCGGTCCCATGCGTGATCAGATCACCGAGGAGGGGATGATCTGCCGCACTCTGGTACTGCAGATCAGCGGACCCCCAGATGAGCAGGCCCAGCAGACCCGACTCCCGGCGGTTCCGTTCGACGTCGGCGGCCTGGATCCCCGCCAAGCGCGGGTGCGGGTCGCCGCCGTGGTCCCCGACGATTGGCGAGCTGTCACCGCCGTCATCTCGGCCGTGCACCTTCTGGTCGGCGAGCCTGCCCTGGAACCGGACGGCAGCGCCGTCCTGGTCGTCGCCGTGAGCTGAAGCCGCTGACGGACGGCCTCGCGGACTCAAGCCGAGGGGAAGTGCGCGACCAACCCCCACCCACC
>NZ_LIRK01000304.1 GCF_001419765.1 Streptomyces torulosus | reverse complement strand
CCTCGCCGCCCTGCTCGTGCCCGCCACGCAGGCACACGCGGACACGGTGACCTTCACGACGGGCGCCACACGAACCGACCAGAACGGCAACACCCTGCAGTTGCACGGGCTCGGCATCGTCAAGGCCGGCGACACCTGGTACGGCTTCGGCGAGGACAAGACCGGCAAGGCGTCGGGGAACACCTCGTTCGAAAACATCACCTGCTACACCTCTACCGACCTCGGCAACTGGACCTACCAGCGTCAGGCCCTGAGCCGGCAGGCCAGCGGTGACCTGGGCCCCAGCCGCATCGTGGAGCGGCCGAAGGTCATCTACAACAAGTCGACCAGCACGTACGTGATGTACATGCACATCGACAGCACCAACTACGCCGAGGCCAGAGTCGGTGTGGCCACCAGCAGCACGCCGTGCGGCCCGTACACCTACCGGGGCAGCTTCCGGCCGATGGGCAACCTCAGCCGGGACATCGGCCTGTTCCAGGACACCGACGGCACCGGCTACCTGCTGAGCGAGGACCGCAACAACGGCCTGCGCATCTACAAGCTCTCCGCCGACTACCTCTCCGTCGTCAGCGCGGTGGCCGTGCTGGGCAGCAGCGGCAGTGGCAGCGTCGAGTCGCCCGCCATGGTGAAGATCGACGGGATGTACTACGTCTTCGGCTCCCACCTGACGGGCTGGAGCCTGAACGACAACGTCTACGCCACCGCCACGTCACTGAGCGGCCCGTGGTCGGCGTTCCGGAACTTCGCCGCTCCCGGCACCCGCACCTACGGCAGCCAGACGGCGAACGTCATCACCGTCCAGGGCACCTCCGGCACCACCTACATCTACGCCGGTGACCGCTGGGACACCTCCAACCTGGGCGAGTCGAAGCTGATCTGGCTGCCACTGACCATCCGGGGCACGACGGTGAACCTCGGTCAGTACCCGACCTGGTCCCTCGACGTGAACGCGGGCACGTGGACGGCCGGCAGCGGGATCCCGTCGGAGGGGGTCCACACCCTGAAGAACCTCAGCAGCTCCATGCTGATGGACGTCTCCAGCGGCTCCACCGCGACCGGCGCCAAGATCATCCAGTGGCCGTCCGCCGGCGGTACCAACCAGCAGTGGACCCTCACCCGGGTGGCGGACAACATCTTCACGCTCAAAAGCGTCAAGAGCGGCCTGTGCCTGGACGTCCCGAGCAAGTCGACCACCGCCGGCGTCCAGTTGCACCAGTGGACCTGCAACGGCGGCACGAACCAGCAGTGGGCCCTCGACCTGACCGGCAGCTACACCGGCAGCAACTACATGCTGGTCGGCATAGGCAGCGGCCTGCACATCGGCGTCACGGGCTCCACCACCCAGGGAGCCGCCGTCATCCAGGAGCTCGGCGGCAGCGCGAACGTCAACAGCGAAACCTGGACCATCTCCTGACCGCGTGCCCCGGCGACCCGCCACCGAGCGGGCCGCCGGGGCACGTCTCCAACGGAGGAACACCTCACGGGCCGGTGCGGACCGGGACGTTGTCCGCTCGCCTGCCCATGACTCCTTACTGAGGTTGAACTCGTGATGTCGTGCTGTTGGTCAGGCGGGTCTGATGGCCAGGCCGGTCTCCGCGAGGCAGCCGTCTATGAGATGGGTGCGGTACTGGATGTGCCGTAGGCCGCGTCGGACCCGCTGGATGAGGTGTTCGGGAGTACTGAAGGCAACGTTGGAGAGCCAGCCGCGTCGCAGGAGAGACCAGATCCCTTCGACGGGGTTGAGGTCAGGTGCGTAGGGCGGCAGGTAGTAGATGGTCAGCCAGTCCCGGACTTCCGCCCATTCCCGCAGATCAGCGGCTTTGTGGACGTTGAGGTTGCCCCAGACGAGCACGATGGGGCCGCCGAGCTGCTGATGTGCGGCGATCAGCAGGTCGCGGTAGTCGCGCCAGGAGAAGCTCTTACGGCCGTCGCGCCGGCCGTCGTCCCGGCGCGGCCGGTAGATCAGCCGGGACCGGTGGCCGGGTTTGTAGCAGGTCAGCGCGGCGATCGACACTCGTCTGCGGGAACGGCCCCGGACCCGCACCACCGGGGTCCGGCCGCGCTGTGACCAGGTCTTCGCCTGTGGCGGCGTCATGGAGAAACCGGCTTCGTCCTCGAAGACGAGCCAGGCTCCACGGGCCGCCGCGAGCCTTCCGCGCACGGCCACACCTCCTTGACCCACCCGGCCACCGCGTCGTCGTCCCGCTCGATCGCGCGTCGGGCCGGGACCTGGCAGGACCAGCCGTTGCGCACCAGGAGCTTGCGCACACCCTGGACCGTGTAGGTCAGGTGGAAGCGCCGGCCGATCACCGTCTTGACCCGCGCCAGCGTCCAACGCTGGTCTTCCCAGCCATGCGCGGCCGACCCCTTGGCCAGCTCCGCCTCCAGCTGGGCGAACTGCTTCTGACTCAGCCTCGGAAGCGACGCCGGCCCCTGCGACCGCAGAGCCCGCGGACCGCCCTCGTCCCACATCCGCCGCCACCGCTGCACCGACCGGACACTGACCCGCAGGTCCTTCGCGATCACCGAGCTCGCCTCACCCTGGGCGAACCGCTCGGCCGCCTTGAGCCGTAACCCCTCGCGGAACTGCTGCCGTTCGGCGGTCAGCCCGCCCCCCTTGTGGATACCGCATGCCCCGGTGATACCGCACGAGCGACGAGCCGTCAGCCCCTACGACTCCACGAGTTCAACCTCAGTAGGCACCCGGCTCTGCCCCTGCGGCCTCGCCACGACTACGCCGTAGACCTTCGTCGTGGCCTCCCGGCCCAAGCTGCCAATACCGGCCCGGGAGTTCACCGCCCTTCCGGGCGGTTGCGCACCGCTGACCAGCCCATATCCACCGGATTGGAGCTGGCAAGAACTCAAGAGGCGTACAACACCGGTTCCTCGCGTATACCTTCCCGTCTCGCTCACCGGGCCCGACCCATCCGGCAGTGCTGGACCGGCCCGACTTTGTCGAGGCTGCTCTCGCCCTCCCCGGCGATCCCCGGTTCAGGCTGCCTCCAGCTTCACCTCGCCGCTACGACGGCGAAGCGACGGTGGTCTTCCACCTCCGTCCGAAACAACAGCGCCTCGTGGCGCACTGACAGAGTTCTTACCGGCACCCCGCATCGGGCCGCTACCGACCACGCTGACCAGCGGTGTCGACGGCCGGACGGTCCGATTCCCGCCGTAACGCGAGGGCCCCCGGCGGGAGTTGGTAGATGTGTGAGCAAAAACCAGCCCGCCGAGGACACTCAGGAAGTTGTCTACCAGGTCCGCCTCCCGCTGTCGAAGCGGACCATCAGCCCTCGTCGCCGACCTGATACGCCGGCGCCGGAACCAGATGCGCTCGCCCTGGCGCAAGGCCGAACCCGGCCGGCAGGCCGTCATCGTGCTCGCCGTCCTGCGCCACGACCAGCGTCTGGCCGACATGGCCGGCGCCAACGGTGTCGGGGAGTCCACCGTCCGCCGATGGGTGAAGGAAGTCGTCAAGCTGCTGGCCGCCCGGTCCCCGCGCCTGGACCGGGCGTTGAAGAAGATTGCCCGCAGCGGCGGGGTCGTGGTCCTCCTCGACGGCACCCTGATCCGCACCCACCGCCGCACCGGGAAGGACGACCGGAAGAACTACTCAGGCAAGCACAAGACCCATGGCCTGCTGTTTCTCGCGCTGACCGACGAGAAGGGCAACCTGATCTGGATCTCCGCGGCCAAGCCCGGCCGGTCCAGCGAGATCACCACCGCCCGCCACAACAAGATCACCGGACACCTGCGCGAAGCCGGCCTCGGCGCCCTGGCCGACCTCGGCTTCGTCGGCCTCGACGACAAACCCGACGACGACCCGGTGATCATCACCGGCCGCAAGGCCACCCGCAACCCCACCAGCTCACCGCTGCCGAGAAGGAGACGAACCGCCTGGTCAGCCGCGAACGCGCCGCCAACGAACACGGCTTCGCGAACCTCAAGGCATGGCGGACCCTGACCAAGCTCCGCACCGACACCCGGCAGGCCACCACGCTCCTGCGAGCCCTGCTCGTCCTCGCGAACAGCGAAGTACAGCGATGACGAGACGGGCGGACGATCTCGCCCCGACGATCACGCCGCCTACCAGCGTGAGGACCTCACCGGCCCATCACACCAGCCCCACTGAACTGCAGAAACGAGCTTGGCGCAGCCTCACTGAGCCTTTTCCAACCTGTGTTGAGCGTGGCGGGTTGGTCGCGGAGGTCTGTACAACGAAGTGAAGCTCCTGGTAGACGGGTTCACGACCAAGATCACCCATTGTCCACCAGGAGCTTCCGTGTCCCGTGTGTGTGGGGGCGTGGACAGGAGTCTGGCGGCTGTGCGACTCAGGCGCGGGAGAACAGGTCGGCGGGGGTCATCCGGTGCTGGCCCCCGGAAGGCGGCCCAGAGCGCCGGGGCACCTCCCGGCCTTCGGTACCGCACCCCGGCCCCGCACTCCGACGCAACCGCACCCCGGCCGCACCCCACCCTTCTGCCACAGCGCGTAACATCCTCTTCCCTCAGCCGTGGCCGGGGGCTGCGTTGCTGGGGCGTAGGTCAGCGTTCGATGGTCGCCCGCAGAGCCTCGCCTTCGGTTTCGAGATGCCTGAGGAACTCGACGACGGCGGGTGTGCCGGTGCGGTCGGCGACCACCGTGGTTCCCACGGTTCGCCGTACCGACTCCAGGGTGACGGGCAGGGCTGCCAGCTTGTCGTCGCCGGTGACGACCAGCTCGGGGAGCGCGGCGATCATGTCGGTCGCGATCAGCAGCTCGCGGACCGTGAGGATGGAGGTGCATTCCACGCGGTCCGCCGGAAGCGACAGTCCGTGGCGGTCGAACAGTGCTTTCAATTCGCCGCGCAGCGTGGTCTGTTCGAGCGGCAGGATCCAAGGGTGGCTGTGGGTGTCGGCGAGTGTCGGGTGGGCTTCGCGGGCGTGGAGTGGGTGGTCGCGGCGGGCGATGAGACGGATCGGCTCGTGGTAGAGCGTGTGCTGGCGGATCCTGCCCGGGTCGGGTGGCGGCCCGATCCGCCCGACGATCACGTCGAGCTCGCCGGCGAGCAGCTGCTGGTAGAGGACGTCGTAGGTGGCCTCGCGGATGACGACGATGATGCGCGGGCGCTTGCGTTTTAGAGCGGCCACCGCGCGCGGCAGCAGCATGGTGGTCCCTGCGAGCAGGGTACCGACGGTGACTGTTCCGGTGTGGCCCTCACGGAGCCCAGCGAGATGGTCGCCGGCGCGGTGGACCTCGGCGAGGATCACTCTCGCGTGTTCGACCAGCGCGGCTCCGTAGAGTGTGGCGGTCATCCCGCGCGGTTCGCGTTCGAAGAGTCGGGCTCCGAGGAGCTCCTCCAGTTCGCGCAGGGTGCGGGTGGCGGATGGCTGGGTTAGGCCCAGGACCTCGGCGGCGCGCACGACGCTGCCGTGCTTGGCGATCGCGGCTACCAGGGTGAGGTGGCGGAACTTGAGCCTGCCGTCGAGCAGGTCGATGGCCATTGGCGACTCCCCTTCATATATCGGTTTCAATATATCAAGCGCCGATATTGGTATTTGTTTGGTATGTCGCGGAACCTCATGATGCTTGCATGACCAAGTGGGAGCACTACATCGGCGGTCGGTTCGACGCCAGCAGCGACGGAGACCGCTTTGAGGTGGTTGACCCGGTCACCGGCCGTGCGTTCGGCATGGCCCCGCAGGCACTGGAGTCCACCGTGGACCGTGCGGTCACCGCGGCGCGCTCCGCGTTGTCCGGGCCGTGGGGGGACCTGGACACCGCGGGCCGGTGCGGAGTGCTGCGGCGGGTCGCGGACGGTATCGAGGCCCGGTTTGAGGAGTTCGTCGCGGCCGAGATCGCCGACACCGGCAAGCCGTACGCGCTGGCCTCCAGCGTCGACATCCCGCGTGGCATCGCCAACTTCCGCAGCTACGCCGACCTTGCGCTGGGTCGTGCGGAGGAGGCGCACCGCACGACCACACCGGATGGGCTGGGCGCCCTCAATTACACAGTGCGCCGCCCCCTTGGCGTCGTCGCGGTCGTCTCGCCGTGGAACCTGCCGCTGCTCCTGCTCACCTGGAAGGTCGCCCCTGCACTCGCGATGGGTAACACGGTCATCGCCAAGCCGTCCGAACTGACTCCGTCGACCGCCACCCTGCTGGCCGAGGTGATGGATGAGGCCGGCGTGCCAGCGGGCGTCTTCAACCTTGTGCATGGCCTGGGTACGGACAGCGCTGGAGCGTTCCTCACGGCGCACCCGGGGGTGGATGCCATCGCGTTCACCGGCGAGACCCGCACCGGCACCGCGATCATGGGTGCGGCGGCACGCAACCTGACGCCGGTCTCCTTCGAACTCGGCGGCAAGAACGCCGGCCTGGTGTTCGCCGACGCCGACCTGGAGCGGGCAGTCGAGGGCACCATCGCTTCCGCGTTCACCAACAGCGGCCAGGTGTGCCTGTGCACCGAGCGGGTGTACGTGCAGCGCGAGGTCTTCGACGACTTCGCCGCGGCACTTGCCGCAGGTGCCAAGCAGCTCGTGATTGGCCGCCCCCGCGACGAGGGCACCGGGCTGGGCCCGCTGGTTTCCGCCGAGCACCGCGCCAAGGTGCTGGGCTACTACGGGCAGGCCGCGGCTGACGGGGCGGTGCTGGCCGGCGGCGGCGTGCCGGAGTTCGGCGACGACCGGGACGGTGGGTTCTTCGTCGAGCCGACCGTGCTGGCCGGGCTGCCCGAGACCCATCCGGTGGTACGCGAGGAGATCTTCGGACCGGTGGTGCACCTGGCCCCGTTCGATACCGAGGACGAGGCGGTGCGGCTGGCCAACGACAGCCCCTACGGCCTGGCGGCGACGCTCTGGACCACCGACGTATCGCGGGCGCACCGCGTGGCACCACGCCTGGAAGTGGGCATCGCCTGGGTGAACTGCTGGAACCTGCGCGACCTGCGGACTCCCTTCGGAGGCGTGAAGGCCTCCGGCATCGGTCGCGAGGGCGGCACCCACTCCCTCGACTTCTTCTCCGAACCCACGAATGTGTGCGTGAAGCTGTGACCGACGACCGCACGACGACCCTGATCGAAGCCGCAGACCGGATGGACCGGGCGCGCGCGACCGGCGAGCCCTGCCCGCCGGTACGTGACCTGCTAGGCACTTGCGACGTGGCAGCCGCCTACGCCGTGCAGCGGATCCAGACCGAGCGCCGGTTGGCCGCCGGGCGCCGCGTGGTGGGCCGCAAGATCGGCCTGACCTCCGGCGCAGTGCAAGCCCAGCTCGGTGTGGAAAGCCCGGACTTCGGGGTGCTGATCGACGACATGGCCGTCCCGGACGGCGCGGAGATCCCCGTGGGCGCCGTCCTGCAGCCGCGCGCAGAAGCAGAGGTCGCGCTCGTCCTGGAACGAGACCTGGCGTTCGAGCGGCACACCGTCGCGGACCTCATCGGCGCGACCGCATACGCGCTGCCCGCGATCGAGGTGGTCGGCAGCCGCATCCGCGACTGGGACATCACCATCGTGGACACGGTCGCCGACAACGCCTCGTCCGGCCTGTACGTGCTCGGCGGCCGGCCGACCCTCTTGCGGGACGTGGACCTGCGTACCGCCGGGATGGTCATGGAACGCCGCGGCGAACAGGTGTCGGCGGGCGCCGGAGCGGCCTGCCTGGGTCACCCGCTGAACGCCGCCCTGTGGCTGGCCGACGCGCTGGCGGCGCTCGGCGAACCGCTCCGTGCCGGCGACACGGTCCTGACCGGCGCGCTCGGCCCCATGGTCGCCGTCGCACCGGGCGACGTGCTGGAGGCACGCATCCAGGGCCTGGGCAGCGTCCGCGCCGCCTTCGCGAAGACGCAACCGAAGACGGAGGAGGGCCGATGAACGGGCTGGTAGAGCGCTGGGCGCGCACCCTGGACGACGCGGCCACCAGTCGCACCGCGGTCGCCGGGCCAACCGAACTGGCCGAAGTGTCCCTCGCGGACGCTTACGCGGTACAGCGCGAGGTGGTGCGCCGTCGCCTGGACCGCGGTGAGAGCCTCGCGGGCTTCAAGCTCGGCTTCACCTCGGTCGCCAAGATGCGGCAGATGGACGTGCACGACCTCATCCACGGCCGGCTGACAGAGGGCATGCGGGTCGCGGACGGGGGCACCGTCGACGTCGAGGCGTTGCTGCACCCGCGCATCGAACCTGAGGTCGCCTTCCTCCTCGGAGCGCCGCTGGGCGCCGGCGCCGAAGGCACAGACCCGCTCGCGGCCGTCGCAGCCGTCGCACCCGCCCTCGAGGTCATCGACTCGCGATACGCCGGGTTCGCCTTCACGCTCCCCGAGGTGATCGCTGACAATGCGTCCTCGGCCGGGTTCGCGGTCGGCGCCTGGCAGCCGGCGCACGGCATAGACCTGGACAACCTCGGCGTGCTGCTGGAGGTGGACGGGCGGCTCGCGCAGAGCGGGACGACCGCGGCGATCCTCGGTCACCCACTGCGCTCGCTCACCGCGGCCGCCCGGCTGGCGGCCGCAGCTGGTCTGACACTGCAGCCCGGCTGGGTCATCCTCGCCGGCGCCGCTACCGCCGCGGTCCCGCTGCCGCCCGGCGCGCATGTGCGTGCCTGCGTCACCGGGCTCGGCACGGTCGAGGTCACCGCCTCGGCCCCGGCGGGTGCGCGATGAGCGAAGCGCTTGTGGTGCCCGGAAAGGCCACGCCGCGGGGCCGGTTCCCGCACCTGCGCCGCGCCGGCGACCTGGTGTTCGTCTCCGGCACCAGCTCCCGGCTCCCCGACGGCAGCTTCGCCGGCGCGAGCGCGGACCCCATGGGGGTGACCGACCTCGACATCCGCGCTCAGACCCGCGCGGTCATCACCAACATCGGTGACATCCTCGCCGCCGCCGGCGGGTCACTGGCCGACCTGGTGAACATCACCGCCTACCTCGTCAACATGAACGACTTCGGCGGATACAACGAGGTATACGCCGACTTCTTCGACGAAGGCGGTCCCGCACGGACCACCGTCGCCGTCCACCAGCTACCCCACCCCCACCTGCTCATCGAGATCAGTGCAACAGCCCATCTCCCGGCCGGTCCGGACCCCACCGGCCGGGCTGCGCCCGAAGCCGGGAACTGACCGACCACACGATCAACCGAGGAGCGCACATGTCCGGCAACTCGCCGACCACGCCGTTCAACCTCAACGCCTGGATCGACGCCAACCAGCACCTTCTCAAGCCGCCTGTCGGCAACGTGCAGGTCTGGCAGGACGCCGATCTTATGGTCACCCTGGTCGGCGGCCCGAACCGGCGCACCGACTTCCATGACGACCCGATCGAGGAGTTCTTCTACCAGCTGCGCGGCGACATGGTGCTGCGCGTGCACGAGGAGGACGGCAAGCCGCCCCGCGACATCGCGATCCGCGAGGGTGAGGTGTTCCTCGTCCCCGCGCACATGCGGCACTCGCCGCAGCGGCCCGAACCCGGGAGTATCGCCCTGGTCGTGGAGTTCGCCCGCCCGGCCGGGGTACGCGACGCGTTCGAGTGGTACTGCATGACGTGCCACCACCTGGTGCACCGTACCGAGGTGCAGCTGCAGTCGATCGTCGAGGACCTTCCGCCCCTGTTCGACGCGTTCTACCGCGACGACACCGCGCGGACCTGCCCGCACTGCGGTGCGGTGCACCCTGGGCGCGACTGGCCCGACGCGCTGCGCCCGCAGACCGCACGCACCCTCGGCGAAGCCTCCCCGCCCACCG
>NZ_LIRK01000303.1 GCF_001419765.1 Streptomyces torulosus | reverse complement strand
CGAGGCGGGGGTGGTGTCCGTCAACGCCTACAGCGAGGGCGACATCACCACGCCCTTCGGCGGCTGGAAGCAGTCCGGCTTCGGCGGCGCGGAGAAGTCGACCGACGCCTTCCACCAGTGGACGCGTGAGAAGACGGTCTGGATCCGGACGCGCTGAGAACGACGTGAGCCGGACGTCAAGCGGGCGCTGAGACCGACGTGGGCGGAGGTCAAGCGGACGATCCGCCGACCGCCCCCCGGCGCTCCAGCAGCCTCGCCCGCAGCTCCACCGGTGTCACACCGTGCCAGCGCCGCACCGCCCGCCGCAGCGCCCGCACGTCGGCGAAGCCGGCCTGCCGGGTGATGTCGCGCAGTGTCGACTCGGGCCGTGGGAGGAGCTGTTCGACCCTTTCCCGGCGCACTCCGTCGACGAGCGCCTCGTACGTGGTGCCGCACTCGGCGAGCCGGCGGCGCAGGGTGCGTTCGCTGGACGCGTGCCGGCGGGCCTGCTCCACGAAGGAGGGGACGTCGGGGAGGCTCTGCGCGATGGACACCTCCAGCACTTCGAGGAGGTCCTGCTGGTCACGGCGTGACGCCAGCTGCGAGTCCAGCAGCTCCAGCGTCGACGCATAGGTGATGGGGTCCCGGCCCGGCTGCGACGCCCGCACCCAGCGGGCGGGGAGCACCAGGCGGTTGCCGGGTGCGCCGAAGCGCAGCGGGCAGCGGAACAGCTCCTCGAACCGCCGTGTGTCGCGCGGCGCGGGGAACGCGAAGTCGACGACCTCGGGGGCGAACGAGGCGCCCACGTTCAGCCGGGTGAGGGTGGCGGCGCTGGAGTACGCCTCCTCGATCAGGAAGACGGCGACCGCGGGGTCCAGCGCCGGGTCCGGCAGGTCGGCGCGCAGCACATAGCCGTCGTCCTCCCAGCGGGCCGACCACACCAGCATCGCCCCCGAGAGGTTCTGATAGCGCAAGCCCGTCTCGATGGCCTCCTGGAAGGTCTCGGCGGCCATCATGGCGAGGCCGAGCGGCCCCCACGCGGTGAGATGCTGCGCCGCGCCGACCCGGAGTCCCAGGTGTTCGTCCCCGGTCCGCTCCAGGGCCCGGCGGATGACGTCGCTGCCCTGCCGGTAGGAGACGCGCAGCGCGGCGGACCGCATCACCGTGGCGTCCAGCCCGACCTCGTCGAGCACGGGCCGCAGATCGACACCGTCCTCCTCGGCGACCCGCGCGAGATACCGCAGGATGTTCGGCGCGATGGTGGCGGAGGTACTGCGACTGGTGCCCGAGCGCGTGGCCGCGGCGGGGGTCGCCGGGTCGGGAGCATCGTGCATCGCGTTCCCTCTCGCCCGGGCCGTCCCTGGCCTCACTGTAGGCAACGGGGCCCCAGCCTGTCGCGGGTGTGTCCGCCCAGGCCCCCTACGCGGCCCCCCAGGACGACAGGCCGCTCAGGGCGAGCGACCCACCGCTCAGGGCGTGCGGTGACGGTGATTCCCACGGGCGCCGTCCGTCCGTGCCTCCAGGGCGCGCACCACGGCCACCATGTCCTCCCCGCCGAAGCCCTGCTCGACGGTCTCGCCGTAGAGGGTGTGGCAGACGTCGAGGAGCGGGGAGGCCAGGTCGGCCTCGCGGGCGGCCTCCGCGATCAGACGGTTGTTCTTCAGGACGTCCGCGGCGGCGGCCTGCACCGCGAAGTCACGGGTCAGCAGCTTGGGCCCCTTCATCCGGGAGACGGCGCTGGCCATCGGCCCCGCGTCCAGCACGTCCCGCAGCAGCCCCCGGTCGAGACCGTGCCGGTCGGCGAAGTGGAACGCCTCGGCGAGCCCGGTGACCAGCGTGATCAGGAACAGGTTGACGGAGAACTTCATCAGCAGCGCGCCCGGAACGGCGCCGCAGCCGAACGTCTCCCGGCACAGGGGAGCGAGCAGGGGCCGTACGGCCGCCACGGCGCCCTCGTCACCCGCGAGCATCCCCACCAGCTCGCCCCGCTCGGCCGGAACACGGGAGCCGGAGACCGGCGCCTCGACGTACTGCCCGCCGGACGCGCGGATGTCGTCCCGCAGACCGGCCGAGTACTCGGCGGAGGTCGTACCCATGTGGACGACCGTGCGTCCGGCGACACGGGCGGCGAAACCGGGGGTGCCGCGGCCCAGGACCGCGTCGACGGCGGTCTCGTCGGCCAGCATCAGGAACACGGTCCCGGCCCGCTCGAACACCTCACCCGGCCCGGCCGCGACCTCGGCCCCGGCGGCACGCAGGGGCGCGCACCGGTCCGGGGTGCGGTTCCAGACGACGAGGGGCGTTCCGGCACGGGCCAGATTGAGGGCCATGGGCTGCCCCATGACCCCGAGGCCGATGAAACCGACGTCCACGACGCACTGCCTTCCCGGCCCGCGCACACGAGCCCCGCCGCCCCGCACCCGACTATGACAGCGGTCATAGTAGCCCCCGCTATGACAGCGGTCATAGAGTGGCGCCGTGAGGTCGGCGGGGAAAACACCGGGCCGGCGAGCTGCCGGGCTGCCGGGCCGAAAACTGCCGGCCATCGGGCCGTCGGGCCGTCGGGTCGAAGGACAGAGGCCGAGACATGCGGGACGCGGGAGGTCGGGGCATGGCGCAGTCCGTACGGGGGCCGCGGGAGCGGATGGTCTTCAGCGCGGCCCAGCTGATCCGGCGCGACGGGGTCGCGGCGACCGGGATGCGGGAGGTCGCCGCCCACGCGGGGGCGCCGCGCGGCTCGTTGCAGCACTACTTCCCCGGCGGCAAGGAGCAACTGGTCAACGAGGCCGTGGACTGGGCGGGCCGGTACGCCGGCAAGCGGGTCGACCGCTTCCTCGCCGCGCTGGACGAGCCGACGCCCGGCGGGCTGTTCGCGGAGATGGTGCGCCAGTGGACCGACGAGTACGAGACCGCCGGGTTCGCGGGCGGCTGTCCCGTCGCCGCCGCGACGGTGGACTGCGCCGAGTCCACCGCGTCCACCCGGGCCGCGGCGGCCGCCGCGTTCGCCGGCTGGACCGGCCCGGTGGCGGCGGCGCTGACGGACATGGGGGTGCCCGAGGAGCGGGCCGGAGCGCTCGCCACGCTCATGATCAGCGCACTGGAGGGGGCGATCCTGATGGCCAGGGCCGAGTGCGACGTCCGCGCCCTGACCACCGTCGCCCGGGAACTCGGCCCCCTCCTCGACGCGGCGGTGCGCGAGGCCGGCTGACCGCCCTACCCCAGGGTCGCCAGGAACTTCCCCAGCCGGGCGATGCCCTCGCGCAGGTCCTCGGCCGACGCCGCGTACGACAGCCGCACATGGCTCTCCGCCGTGCCCACGCCGAAGTCCCGGCCCGGGGTCAGCGCGACATGGGCCTCCCTCAGGGCCCGTTCGCAGAACTCCCACGAGGTGAGCCCGGTGCCGCTGACGTCGAAGTAGACGTAGAACGCGCCGTCCGGCGGTACCGGGACCGGCAGCCCGATGCGGCGCAGTCCGTCGAGGACGAGCGCCCGCCGCTCGGTGAACTCGACCCGGCGGGCCTCGCAGACCGCCAGGGACTCCGGGGTGAAGCAGGCGAGGGCGGCCAGTTGGGCCGGGGCGGACGCGCACAGGAAGTAGTTCTGGGCCAGGCGCTCCAGCGCCGGTACGAGCGGCTCGGGCACGACGCACCAGCCGAGCCGCCAGCCGGTCATCCCGAAGTACTTCGAGAAGCTGTTGATGACGACGGCACCGGGGTCGAACGACAGCGCGCTGCGCGGCGGCCGTCCCTGCCCGTCGTGGTCGCCGAGGTCGAGGTAGATCTCGTCGACGAGACGCCACGCGTCCCGTTCGCGGGCCGCCTCGCAGATCGCCGCGAGTTCGCCGGCCGGCACCGAGGTGCCCGTCGGGTTGGACGGCGTGGCGACCATGACCCCGCGCGTGCGCTCCGTCCAACTGGACCGCACCGAGGAGGCGGTCAGCTGGTAACGGCCCTCGGCGGTGGTCGGGACGAGGGTGACGCGGGCGCCGAAGCTCTCGACGATCTGCCGGTTGCACGGGTACGCCGGGTCCGCGATGAGCACCTCGTCGCCGGGGTCGACGAGCGCGGCGGCGGCCAGCAGGAGCGCCGCCGAGGCACCCGCGGTCACGACCACCCGGGCCGGGTCCACCTCGACGCCGTGCTGGTCCGCGTAGAACCGGGCGATGGCCTGCCGCAGCGCGGGCAGCCCGAGGGCGGCCGTGTAGGTCAGGGGGCGCCCGTCCATGGCCTCCCGCATCGCGTCCAGCACGGCGGGCGGCGCCCCGAAGTCCGGTTCCCCGAGGCTCAGTTTGACGACATGGTGCCCCTGGGCCTCCAGGGCGGCGGCGTGCTTGCCGAACTCCATCGCGTAGAACGGGGCGACCGCCCGGGCGCGCGCCGAGATCCGTACGTTGCTCATACCGGGACCTTAAGCGCGCCCGCCCCGACCGTCACAGCCCCCTGCCGACCAGGGGGCCTGCCCTGCGGATTCGCCGGACAGGCCCCGTAGCCGTGGAACGCTCAGCGCTTGAGCGTGAAGGTGAAGTCGCCGGAGAGTCTGCTGTTCAGCCGGACCGCCGAGACGAGCTTCCCTTCCTCGATCAGCCGCTCGACCTCGGCCCGCGGGAGACCGCAGCCCTCGGCGATCAGCCGTACCGGTCGCACGGGGATCGGCGCCGCGAAGCGGACCGACACGTCGATCACCTCGCGGTCCGGGAGATCCGCACCGCCGGTGTCGAGACACCAGGCGCCGTCCCAGTCGAGGGCGACGCGATGACGGCGCCGTACGACCGGATCCCGCAGCACCTCGGCCGCCAGGGCGGGATCGTTGTCGTGCATCCGGTCCAGGAGCTCCGGTCGGACGGAACGCACCTGCCTCCGCTCCAGGACCGTGAGCTTCGCGGTGTCCCCGCACCCCGTGCAGAGCACGAGGAGCCAGGCGTCGATGAGCTTGTGGTTCGCGTTGACACGGAATTTGCCGTTCGCCCGGAAGCGCTCCGACGCGCACACGGAGCAGCGACGCACGACGAGCGGCAGGCAGGTGGGCATGACCACCCAGGTGGTGAGCACAGAAGTACACCGGTTTCAGCGAGAAGTCCGCAGCAGGAAGCAGCGCGGCGCACAGACAGGCGCGACGCGCGACAGATCAGCAGTCGGGAGGTCTCACACGGTGTACAACGGCACGTCCTTGATCGGGCGACTCGGGTCGGCAGCACGGTAGCGGCGCGCGTCGGCGTCGTTCCACCGATTTACGCGCGCCGCACCGCACCGGCCCCGACTACCTCCCAGCCAGCGGTGTCACACCGATCCGGTCGATGACCGGGGCGTACGGCGACCGCTGGTCGTACTGGTTGTAGGTGTCGCCGTCGAAGTCGGGCAGTTCCTCCGCGGTGAGGGTGAGCCGGTTGGCGCCCTTCTTCAGGGTGACGGGGACGGTCAGGTCCCAGAAGTTGTTGAAGTGGAAGGTCGTCGGGAACAGGAGCCGTCGGGTCGCGCCGCCGTTGATCGAGAGGTCGGCGTGGCGGGCGATCGGGTCGGGGTTGTAGTGGGTGGCGGGCGCCTGCTCCGCGTTGGAGTAGCGGATGGTCAGCGCGTGCCGGCCGGGCCGCTCGGCGACGACGTCGAACGTCAGCGCGTTGGCCCTGCCGTCGCCGATGTCGGTGACCGCCTTGCCGTTGGTCGCGAAGGTGTAGGCGTCGGTCACCTTGGCGGCCCCCGTCACCGTGCCGTCCTCCGCCTGGTACACACGGGTCTTCAGGGAACCGGTGGACGGGGCGACCCGGAGCCGGTCGAGGGCGAGTTCACGGGCGGTGCCGGTGACGGTGATCTTGTTGATGCCGCCGGAGAGGAAGACCCGCACCCGGTCCGTGCCCTTCCCGGCCCCGCCGACGTCGGGCACGTCGAGTCGCTCGCCGTTGAGCGAGAGGCCCGCCCGACCGCCGCCGAGGTGGTCGAGCGACACGGTCGCCTCGCCGTCGCCGGGCGCGTACACCCAGAACGTCGCCGAGTCGCCCTTCGCCAGCGGCACCGAGCCGGGACCCGAGGCGCCGGGCCGGCTGTAGTCCGGCCGCGTCCCGGAGAGGGAGGCGTACTCCGCCTCGTAGATCGAGGGGGCGGTCACGTTCTCGTCGCGCAGGGCGAGGTCGATCTTGTCGATGATCGCGTCGCCCTTGGTGACACCCAGTTCGGGGTCCCGCGCGGCGAGCGTGATCCGGTGCGTGCCGGCGGTCAGTTCGACCGTGGTGTCGGTGTGGCCCCAGACGACCCACTTGTAGCCGAGCGGCAGCCGCAGCTCCCGTGGATCCTTCCCGTCGACCCGCAGGAAGACATTGGTCGGGCCCTGCTCCTTCACCAGGTCGTACAGGTTGTAGGAGTTGGCGAAGACGCTCAGGTCGTAGGTGCCGTCCCGCGGGACGTCGACGTCGAAGGCGAGGACCCCGTCGGAGCCGGTGCGCAGCCCGCCCACGTTGTAGGCGCCGGACGTCGCGAACTTGCCCACGTCCGAGGGCGTCCCCTCGGGGCCGTTCCTGGAGTAGCCCTTGCCGGTGTAGGTGGCGTTCTCCGCCTCGTAGGTCCGGCGCCAGCTCACCGACGGCGCGGCCCGTCCTCCGCCGTTGCCGCCGGGGGAGAGGATGACCTGGTACGCCGACATCTCGTTCATGCCGGTCATCGGCAGGGTCACCGAACCGTCGGCGTCGACCGTCACCTCCCGGTCCGAGAGCCGCAGCGGCTGCGCCGAGTCACCGACCTGACCGGTCCACGGGATCTCCTGGACCGTGGCCCGCACGGTCGTCCCGAACAGCGCGGGGTCGATGTTCCGGAACACGATGTCCGCGGCCCCGCTCTGCCCGCCGAAGAGGGCCCGGGACTGCTTCTTGTCCTCGTCCAGGGTCGCCACGCCCTGGAGCGTGTACTGCTGGTTGGGGTGCGGGGCGGTCACCTCGACGGTGTGCCCGGACATCTGCGCGTAGGCGTGGAACAGCCACCACTGGCCGTTGCCCTTGTTGGCCTCCACGGCCGAGTCGTTGAGGTTGCCGTCGATGTTCCAGTACGCCAGGTCGGCGTCGATCTTGGACTCCTCGATGGCGGAGACCCACTGGACGACCTGGCCCGGCACCGACAGGTGGTAGTTGTGGCCGTACTCGTTGACATTGATCGGCAGCGGGCCGACGCCGATCTCCTTCTCCCACCGCCGGTAGGTTGCCACGCTCGTGCGGACCTTGGCGGGTGAGGACAGCTCGTGCCAGGTCATCACGTCCGGCACGACGTCGTTGGCCTTCGCGTACCGGAGGAAGCCCTTGATCTGGTCGTAGAGGACGGAGGTGTTGGGGCCGGCGATCCGCGCCTCGGGGTCGAGGCCCTTGATGAGCCGGTAGGTGTCCTTCCAGGCGGCGAAGAAGTGCTGCGGGTCGTCGAGCCAGGAGACCTTGTCGTAGCTCCACTCGCCCGTGCCGAACATGTTCCCCTCGGGTTCGTTGAAGGGGACGTAGACGACATGGTCCTTGTACGCGCCCATCGTCTTGACCTGGGCGACCTGCTTCCTGATCTTCTGCTGGAAGTCCGCGAGCCGGGCGGGGCCGTCGGCACCCGGCCACTGGTAGGGGAAGCCGCGGTAGATGTCGGTCATGTAGATGTAGACGTCCTTGCCGCCGGAGTCCACGAACGGCGGGAGCATCTCCAGCGCGTCGGCGCCCGGATGCTGGGGACCGTCCTGCGCCTTCGTCGACACCGTGCGCAGGCCCATCCCCTCGATGAGGTTGCGGCTCGGTACACCGTCGCCGTAGACGCCGTACAGGGAGCCGGAGGCGCCGCCGTGGAAGGCGCCGGTGTCGGTGCCGAGATCGATGACGAGCCGTTCCGGCTCCGCCGCGCCGGCGGTGCCCGCGGCGGGTCCGGCGAGCAGGGTGGCGAGGGCCGTGACCGCGGTGGCACCGGCTGCCGCGGCTCGGGTTCTGCTGCGATTGCGTCGCACTGAGGTCTCCGTGAGGTGATCCGCCCAGGGCCGAACCGGTTCGATGGGATGCGGGGTGGGGGAGCCCGGCATCTCGGGGGTCGAAGTCGAGGATCTAGTGACAGTTGTGCGGCTCTGTCGAACCGGTTCGCCGGAAACTAGCATCGCCGCATGCCCCCAGCAATACTCCCGACAGGGATCCGCGCACAGGCCGCGCGGAGTTCGGCGCGAGGGGTTGACAGTGTCCGGGGCGGCTCCTACCTTCCCTTCACGCGAACCGGTTCGACGAGCGGTTCGCCCTCGAACCGGTTCGACGAAGGAGTGCCGTGAACATCGGTGAGATCGCCAAGCGGGCCGGTGTCTCGCGGAGCACCGTGTCGTACGCGCTGAGCGGCAAGCGTCCGGTGTCGGACGAGACCCGCGAGAAGATCCAGCGGGTCATCGACGACCTCGGATACCGGCCCAACGCGAGCGCCCGCGCCCTCGCCAACGGCCGGACCAGCACGATCGGTCTGGTCTTCCCACCGGCCGGCAACCACTACACCGGGATGCAGCTCGACTTCATCGGCAGTGTCGTGGAGGCCGCGGCCGCTCATGACTACGACGTGCTGCTGTCGCCGAGCGGTGTGGACAGCGACCGTTCGTTCCAGCGGCTGCTGGGGGAGCGGCGGGTCGACGGGGCGATCCTGATGGAGATCAGGTTGCAGGACGACCGGGTCGATCACCTGGCCGAACTGGACTTCCCCTCCGTCACCATCGGTCGCACCGCCCGGCCCGAGGGCACCTGGTGGGTGGGCCTGGACCACACCGCGCTGGCCGCGGCGTGCGTCCACCACCTCGCCGATCTCGGCCACCGCCGGGTCGCCTTCGTCAACCGGCCCGAACAGCTCCTGCAGGCGGGCTACGAGTCCGCGCACCGGGGCCTGGACGGCTTCACCAAGGCCGCCGCGGAACGCGGGCTGACCGTGCGCACGTACCGCTGCGGCGACGACCCCGCCTCGGGGCAGGCGTGCCTGGAGCAGATCCTGCACGACGACCCGGCCACGACGGCTCTGGTCACCCTCAACGAGGCCGCCCTGGGCGGTCTCTACCGGGGGCTCGCCCACGCGGGCCGCCATGTGCCGCGCGACTTCTCCGTGACCGGAGTGGTGGCGTCCCGATGGGCGGAGACGGTGACCCCGCAGCTCACCGCGGCGGACGTACCGGCGGAGGAGATGGGCCGGCGCGCCGTCGACCTGCTCATCGAGCGCCTCGACCACCCCGGCGCCGCTCCCCGCCACCATCTCCTCGCCCCGCCGATCTCCCTGCGGGCCAGCACCGGCCCCGCCGGCGGCCCCTCCTTCGCCGAGCCCCCGACACCCGTCAGCCCCTCCTGAAACCGCGATTCCCAGAGCCGCCGATCCCCGAACCGCAACCCCGGAGCACCAATCCCCGAGCCGCTATCCCCGAGCCGCAACCTTCGAGCCGCTATCCCCGAGCCGCAATCCCTGATCAGCGGCTCCTGACCGCAGACCACGGGCCTTCCCGTTCCCCCCTCTCTGCACCGGTCACCCGGACCCGACACCCCTGACATGGCCGTTCGGTGTGCCCGTATGCCTCTCTTTCGCCCTTCTCACGGCACAGCTGTGCCTGGAACCAAGGAACCCGCCATGCGTAGAACCACCAGCCGCCGTCTCATCGCCACGGCCCTGACGACCGTCGTCGCCGCCGTCGGCACCGCCTGCTCCTCCGGCTCGGGCAGCACCGGTGCCGCCAAGGACGCGGACGGCGGCACGTACACGATCTGGGACCCGTACCCGCAGTTCGACAAGGGCTCGGCCTGGGCGAAGCTGCTCGACGACTGCGGCACCAAGGCCGGGGTCAAGGTCAAGCGGACCGCCTTCGACACCAGCGACCTGTCGAACAAGGCGCTGCTGGCGGCCCAGCAGGACAACTCCGCCGACGTGCTCATCGTCGACAACCCGGTGGTGTCGACGCTGGCCGAGGCGGGCGTCCTCACCACGACCGACGAGAACAAGCTGGACACCTCCAAGGCGGACCCGAACCTGCTCGCGGCCGGCCAGTCCGGCGGCAAGACCTACGGCACACCGATCGGCGCCAACACCCTCGCCCTCTACTACAACAAGGACGTGCTGAAGAAGGCCGGTGTGGACATCGCCTCGGTGAAGGACTGGAAGTCGCTGACGGCGGCGCTGGCGAAGGTGAAGCAGGCCGGCAAGAAGGGCATCACGTTCTCGGCGATCGGCACGGAGGAGGGCAGCTTCCAGTTCCTGCCGTGGTTCTGGGGCTCCGGCGCCCAGCTGACCGACCTCGCCTCCGACCAGGCCGTCTCCGCGTTGTCGCTGTGGAAGGGCTGGCTGGAGAAGGGGTACGCTCCGAACTCGGTCATCAACAACACGCAGACGACCAGCTGGCAGGAGTTCGCGAGCGGTGACTACGCGTTCGCGGAGAACGGCACCTGGCAGCTGGCCAACGCCGAGAAGGCGGGCTTCGACTACGGCGTCCTGCCCATACCCGGCTCCGGAGGCGGCAACGCCGCGGCCCCGACGGGCGGTGAGTTCGTCACCCTCCCCATGCAGAGCGACACCGGCCGCTACGCCACCGCGCGGAAGCTGGCCACCTGCCTGACCAGCACACAGAACCTGTTCGACACCGACACCACCCTGTCCTACGTGGCGCCCACCGCCGAAGTACAGGACAAGCAGGTCGCGGCCAACGCCCAGCTCAAGCCCTGGGTGGACGCGGTGAAGGCGGCCAAGGGCCGTACCAGTGACGACCTGGGCACCAAGTACCCGAAGATCTCCGAGCAGTTGTGGAAGGCCGTCCAGTCCGCCCTCAGCGGTGCCGGGTCGCCGAAGGACGCGCTGGCCAAGGCGCAGTCCGCCGCCCAGTAACCGGGAACGGCCGGTCCGCAGATGAACCACGTGACACAGATGCCGGAGCGCCGGCCCGCACAGGTCCGTAAGGGGGCGGCGGCCACCGCCGCCCCGCGACCGGCCGACGCGCGAGCACGGCGCCGCCCGACCTCCCCGCAGTGGGCCGCCTGGGCGTTCCTCGCCCCGGTCACCCTCTACCTCGCCCTCTTCTACGCCTATCCGCTCTACCGCAACCTCGATCTGAGCCTGCGCAACTACACCGTCCGCTCCTTCGTCCAGGGCGACGCCCCGTTCACCGGCCTGGCGAACTACACGAAGGTCTTCGACGACCCGACCTTCGCGCCCGCCCTGCTGCACACCGTCGTCTTCACCGCCGTGTGCCTGATCTTCCAGTACGCGATCGGCCTGGCCCTCGCGGTCTTCTTCCACCAGCACTTCCGGCTCTCCGCCACCCTGCGGGCACTGTTCCTGGTGCCGTGGCTGCTGCCGCTGATCGTGTCCGCGTCGACCTGGTCGTGGATGCTCAACAGCGACTCCGGCATCGTCAACGCGGCCCTGCACGCCGTCGGCGTAGGCCCGGTGAACTGGCTGACCTCCCCCGACTGGTCGCTGACCTCGGTGATCATCGCGAACATCTGGATCGGTGTCCCGTTCAACCTGGTCGTCCTCTACAGCGGCCTGCAGTCGATCCCCGGGAGCCTGTACGAGGCGGCCGCCCTGGACGGGGCGAACGCCTGGCAGCGGTTCTGGCGGATCACCTTCCCGCTGCTGCGACCCGTGTCGGCGATCACGCTGCTGCTGGGGCTGGTCTACACGCTGAAGGTCTTCGACATCATCTGGATCATGACCAAGGGCGGCCCCGCCGACTCCTCGACGACCTTCGCCACCTGGTCCTACCAGCTCGGATTCGGCAACCTCCTGCCCGCCTTCGGGCCCGGCGCGGCCGTCGGCAACCTGCTCGTCGTCGCGGCCCTGGTGTTCGGCCTGATCTACCTGAAGGTCCAGCGAAAGCAGGCACTGTCATGAACCGAGGCGCCGCACGCTCCTGGTGGAAGACCACCCTCGGCCTCCTGCTGACCGCGGTCATGCTGTTCCCGGTCTACTGGATGCTCAACGTGTCCCTCACCCCCGAGCAGGACATGCGCAAGAGCCCACCGGACCTGTTCCCGGCGCACGGCACCCTGGACGGCTACCGCACCGTGCTGGACGAGCAGTTGCCGTACCTCGGCACCAGCCTCGTCGTCGGCCTGGGCACCGTCGTCCTCACCGTGGCCCTGGCCGCGCCCGCCGGGTACGCGCTGGCCAAGCTGCGCCCGCGCGGCGGCGGAATCCTCAGCTTCCTGCTGCTGGCCGCCCAGATGATCCCCGGCATCATCATGGCGATGGGCTTCTACGCCATCTACCTCCAGCTCGGCCTGCTCCAGTCGGTGCCCGGCCTGATCGTCGCCGACTCCACGCTCGCCGTCCCCTTCGGCGTGCTCATCTTCACCGCGTTCATGTCCGGCATCCCCGGCGAACTGCTCCAGGCCGCGAAGACCGACGGCGCCGGGGCGCTGCGCACCTTCGTGTCGATCGTCCTGCCGATGAGCCGCAACGCCGTCGTCACGGTGTCGCTGTTCGCGTTCCTGTGGTCGTGGTCCGACTTCGTCTTCGCCGGGACCCTCGTCAACGGCGGCGCCCACGAGCCGATCACGCTCGGCATCTACCACTACATAGGCAACAACAACCAGGAGTGGAACGCCATCATGGCCACCGCCGTCGTGGCCTCCCTGCCGGCCGCGGTCATCCTCGTCCTCGCGCAGCGCTACGTCGCCGCGGGCGTCACCGCCGGCGCGGTCAAGGACTGACCTCCCCCTCCTCCCTCTCACGGCTCCACCGCCTCCCGGTGGCGGCGCGATCCCCCCTGCCCGAGAAACGAGTGACCCCCATGACCGCCGCACCGTCCGGCCCGGCCTTCTCCGTCCACGACATCCCCTTCAGCACGTACGGGTCCTGGTTCGGCATCTCTCCCGTGCTCGCGGAGAAGACCCGGGCCGAGGACCTCCACCTCGTCTCCCACCAGAACGGCATGCACGCCGTGCTGCGCCTGGTCCCCCTGGACCCGGCGACGGGCGAGAAGGCCGACACCCGCGTCGAGGCGACCCCCGGCCTGCTCGTCTGGACCGGCCCGACCGGCCGCGTCGACCTCGCCTACGAGACACCGGACACCGTACGGCTGCGGGGCAGCGGCCTCGCCCTCGCGCTCCGGGCGGCCGCCCGGACCCTCACCCCGTTCAGCGGCACCTACTTCTACCGGGAGCCCGGCACCGACGCGTACGTCCTCACCTCGTACGAGACCGGGCGGCGCTACCGGATCACCGTCCTGTCCGGCACCGTCACCGAGGTGCCCGGCGCGCAGGCGCTGGGAGGCGCGGACCGCGGTGTCACCGTCGCCGCCGAGGCCGGCGGGGCCTGGGAGGTCGCCGTCGAGGAGTACGAGACCGCGCGCCGCCCCTACGCCTCGACCGCCGGCTTCGACCAGGTCGTGGCGGCCGCGCGCACCGCGTTCGCCGCGTTCGCCGACCGCGTGGCGCCCTGGCGCTCGGCCGCGACCCCGGCCGCGGAACTCGCCGCCTACGTCCTGTGGTCGGCCACCGTCCGCCCACGGGGCTTCGTGACCCGGCCCGCGGTGCTGATGTCCAAGCACTGGATGGACAAGGTGTGGAGCTGGGACCACTGCTTCAACGCCCTCGCCCTCGCCCTCGGCGCCCCCGACCTGGCATGGGACCAGTTCTCCCTGCCCTTCGACCACCAGGACGAGGCCGGCGCCCTGCCCGACTCGGTCACCCACTCCGAGGTCCTGCACAACTTCGTCAAGCCCCCCATCCACGGCTGGACCCTCGGCCTGCTGCGCCGACGGCTCCCCGAACCGCTCACCCACGGTCAACTCACCGAGGCGTACGACCGGTTGACCCGCTGGACGGACTTCTGGCTCACCGCCCGCCGCGCGCCCGGTGCCGCCCTGCCCCACTACCAGCACGGCAACGACAGCGGCTGGGACAACGCCACCACCTTCGACCCCGCACGCGTCGTCGTCACCGCCGATCTGGCCGCCTTCCTCACCCTGCAACTGCGCGAACTCGCCTCGCTGGCCGACGAGTTGGGGCGGCCGGACGACGCACGCCGCTGGACGCGGACGGCCGACGAGACCCAGGCCGCGATGCTCGGCGACCTGTGGAAGGGCGACCGGTTCGCCGCCCGGTCGGCCGACACCGGAGAGACCTGGACCAGCGCCAGCCTGCTCGACCTGATGCCCATCGCCCTCGGGGAGCACCTGCCGCAGACCGTCGGAGCCGTCCTCGCCGACCGGATCGGGACCCACCTCACCCCGTACGGCCTGGCCACCGAACAGCCCGACTCGCCGCACTACCTCCCCGACGGCTACTGGCGCGGCCCCATCTGGGCCCCCGCCACCATCCTCGTCGAGGACGGGCTGCGCCGCGCCGGCCACCACCGCCTCGCCGACGACATCAGCACCCGCTTCCGCGCCCTGTGCGAGACCCACGGCTTCGCCGAGAACTTCGACGCCCTCACCGGCACCGGCCTGCGCGACCGCGCCTACACCTGGACCGCCGCCGCCTACCTGCTCCTCGCCGAGGCCCACGCGCTCCGACCCGCCGACCCGGCCCGAGCGGCCGGCGGCTGACAGTCCACCCGGGCCGAGCCGCGCCCGGGCAGTACCGCCCGAACCCCCAGGAGAACCACCATGACCACCAGTCGTAGACGCGCCGCGCTCAGCGGCGAGCACAGACCGGCCCGCCCCGGAGCCCGCCGTCCGCGCGGTGCCGTCGCGCTGAGCGCGCTGCTCGTGTCGTTCGCCACCGCCGTCGTCGTCCCCGGCGCCCCGGCGCACGCGGCCGACACCTCGGTCACCGTCGACTTCTCCACCGCCGGCGGCGCCCCCACCTACCGCGCCTCCGGCACCATCTACGGCATGTCCGAGAACGGTGCCCTGCCGCAGGAGCACTTCTACAAGGACATCAAGTGGAAGTTCATGCGGGCCGGAGGCGCCCAGCTGGACAACCCGGGCGGCTGGGTCGCCGGCAAGTACGACCGGCGGTGGAACTCCACCCGCGCCCAGTACCAGCGCACCAAGGCCCTGGGCGGCACCTTCGTCATCCTGCCCCACGACCTGTGGGGCGCCGACGGCACCACCAACCCCACTTTCCCCGGCGACAACGGCGACTGGTCCCGCTTCGACGCCTTCTACGACCGTCTGCTCGCCGACGCGCAGGCGGCCGGCATGAGCGACATCCAGTGGGACATCTGGAACGAACCCGACTGGACCCCCTTCTGGGACCGGCCCCAGGCCCAGTACCTGGAGATGTGGAAGCGCGCCTACCAGAGGATCCGCGCGGTCTTCCCGAACGCGGTCGTCGTCGGCCCCAGCACCGCCTTCAAGCCCGCGTCGAACGGCTCGTCCTGGTGGAACACGTACCTGGACTACGTCAAGGCCAACAACGTCGAGCCGGACATCTACAGCTGGCACAACCTCCCCGGTGACCCGGTCGTCGACGCGGCGGCGGTCAGCTCGAAGCTCGCCGCACGGTCGATGACGACGAGCCGCCCCTACCAGGTCAACGAGTACGCCTCCACCACCGAGCAGAACCCGGGCCGCGGCGGCTGGTACATCTCCCGTCTGGAGCGGGCCGGGGCGGACGGCCTGCGGGCCAACTGGGCCTCCGCGAACAACCTGCACGACTTCGAGGCCAACCTGCTCACGAAGAACAGCGCGGGCCAGTACCTGCCGCTGGGGGAGTGGTTCCTCTACCGGTACTACGGCTCCCAGACCGGTAACGTCGTCAAGGTCACCCCCGGCACCGGCACCGACGGCCTGGCGACCAAGGACAACTCCGCGCGGAACGCCAGGATCCTGCTGGGCAGCAACGGCAACACCGGGAACGTGACCGTGAACCTCGACCGCCTCGACACCACCGGCGTGGTCGAGAACGGGCAGGTCCGGGCGATCGTCCAGCGCATCCCCAACAACGGCGGCGCCGCCGTGACCGGCCCGGTCACCGTCTCCGACCAGACCCTCACCGTCAGCGGCAACTCCGCCTCGGTGAACGTCCCGTGGACCGACAGCAAGGACGGCTACACCGTCACCCTGCTGCCCCCGTCGAACACCACGATCTCCACGGTCGCCGTGGTCCAGCACAGCGGCCAGTGCCTGGACGACACCAACCTGTCCACCGCCAACGGCACGCAGTACCAGCAGTACCCCTGCGAGGGCGGATACCAGCAGATGCTCGACTTCAAGCCCGTCGCCGGCAAGGCGGACACATACACCGTCGTCAACCAGCACAGCGGCAAGTGCCTGGACGTCAGCAGCGGCTCCACCGCCGATGGCGCCGCCGTCATCCAGTACACCTGCAACGGTGCCGCCAACCAGCAGTTCACGCTGCGCGCGGTGACCGCGCTCGGCAACGCCAAGGACTACCAGCTGGTCGCCGTCCACAGCGGCAAGTGCGTCGACGTC
>NZ_LIRK01000302.1 GCF_001419765.1 Streptomyces torulosus | reverse complement strand
GTAGCGGGCGGCCTTGGGCGACCCTGCTCGTCAAGCACGACGGCAAGGAGGCCGCCGAGGCCGTCCTCGCAGGCTCGCCCAAGGCCGCCCGCTACGGTCCCGCCGCCTTCCACTACGTCCTCGGCGTGGCCCTCGCCCGGACCGGCGTCCTGGTCCGCGACCCCGAGCGGCTGCGGCGGCTGGAGACCGTCGACACCGTCGTACTGCACCCCAGCGCGCTGCGGAGCCCCGGCGCGGGCGCGGACCCCTGGACCGAGACCGTGCTCGACGCGGCCCGCCGGGCCGGGCTCGCCGTCGTCATGGTGGACGACCCGGCGCTGCGCGACTTCACGAGCCTCGCCGACCAGGTCGTGACCGGCGACCGCCCCCTGCGCGAAGTGGTGCGGGGCCTGCGCGACGAGGGCGCCACCGTCCTGACGGTCGCCCGCTTCCCCTCCACCGACCCCGAGGCGGGCGTCGAGGACACCCACGTAGGGGACGACACCACGAGCGCGCCCGACGACACCACGAGCGCGCCCGACGACGCCCATGTGCCGGACGAAGGCACGGGCGCGCGGGGCGTCGGCGCCCGCCAAGGGGACGAGGACGGCGGCGCCGGGCACGCCGCGACCCCCGCGCCGGAAGGCATGGACGTCCTGGACGGTCTGCTCGGCGGGGACGTGGCCGTCGCCCTCGCGGACGGGGACTCCGCCGTCGTCTGGGGCGCGGACGTCCTCGCCCTCAACGGGCTCGCCGACGTGTGGCGGCTGCTGACCGCCGTACCCGCGGCCCGTACGGTGGGCCACCGGTCACAGACCCTCGCCCGGTCCGGCGCCGCCCTGTCCGGGCTGCTCGTGGCCGTCGGCGAGGCCGACGGGGCGCGCCGACGCGCTCGCCTGCCCGGACTGCGCCACGTCCCCGTCGACGTCGGCGCCGCGACGGCCCTGCTCAGCGGCGTACGAGGCGCCCTCGGCGTCGCCCTGGCTCGCGCGCCGCACCCCCAGCCCCGCACGGCCTGGCACGCGCTCCCCCCGGACGACGTCCTCGACCGGCTCGACCACGCGGCCGACGAGGAGGAGGACACCACGGTGGTCGAGCAGGCCGCCGACCGGCTGCACGAGGTGGCCGACACGGTGGGCCACACGCCCGCCGCCGCCCCCGTGCGCTGGACCGTGGAGCTGGCCCGGGCCGTCCGGGGCGAGCTGGACGATCCGCTCACCCCGGTGCTGGCGGTCGGCTCGGCGGCCTCCGCGATCCTCGGCTCGGTCGTGGATGCTCTCCTTGTGTTCGGCGCGCTCGATCTGAACGCCCTGGTCGGCGGTCTGCAACGGCTGCGCGCCGAACGGGCGCTGTCCGGGCTGCTCGCCGACCAGCAGCAGAAGGCCCGCGTCACGCCCCGGGACCCGGAGGAGCCGACGGGCCCGCCCGCCGACGACGCGTCGGCGGAGGCCGAGACCGTGGACGCCGCCGTGCTCGACCCCGGCGACGTGATCGAACTGAAGGCGGACGACGTCGTGCCAGCCGACGCCCGGCTGCTGTGGGAGGACGGCCTGGAGGTGGACGAGTCGGCGCTCACCGGTGAGTCCCTGCCGGTGGACAAGCAGACGGCTCCGACACCCCGCGCGCCGGTCGCCGACCGGAGCTGCATGGTCTTCGAGGGCACCACCGTGGTGGCGGGTCAGGCCAGGGCCGTCGTCGTCGGCACCGGCGACCGCACCGAGGCCGCACGCGCCGTCGCCCTGGCCGCGCGCACGCCCCCGTCCGCCGGCGTCCAGGCCAAGATCCATGAACTCACCCGCAAGGCGCTGCCGTTGACCCTGGCCGGCGGCGCCGCGGTGACGGGTCTTTCGCTGCTGCGCGGCACCCCCATCAGGGAGGCGGTGAGCGGCGGCGTCGCGGTGGCCGTGGCCGCCGTCCCGGAGGGGCTGCCGCTGGTCGCCACGGTGGCACAGCTGTCGGCGGCCCGTAGGCTGAGCCGCCGCGGCGTCCTTGTGCGCACCCCGCGCACCCTGGAGGCGCTGGGCCGCATGGACACCGTCTGCTTCGACAAGACGGGCACCCTCACCGAGAACCGCCTCCACCTGGTCCGGGTCGGCGAGGCCGACGGCACGGTCCGCACCCTCAAGGACACCGCCGACGACGACACGGCCCGCACCCTGCGTGTCGCCGCCCGCGCCTGCCCCCGCCTGAACGGCGGCTCGACCCGCCCGGTGCACGCCACCGACGAGGCGGTGCTGGACGCGGCAGGCCCCGACCCGGAGTGGGAGCAGACCGAGGGCCGGCCCTTCGAGGCGGCCCGCGGCTACGCCGCGGCCGTCGGCACAACGGCGGACGACACCCCCGTCCTGGTGGTCAAGGGCGCCCCGGAGACGGTCCTGCCCGCCTGCCCCGACCTCCCCGATCACGCGTCCGGAACCGCGCAGTCGCTCGCCCGCGACGGTCTGCGCGTCCTCGCGGTCGCCGAACGCCCGCTGCGCGCGGGCGAGGAACCGTCCGCCGCCCTCGAAGAACCGCTGGACGACCTGGAGTTCACCGGCCTGCTCGCGCTCGCCGACGTCCCGCGTGAGACGTCCACCGACCTGGTGCGCGGGCTGCGCGAGGCGGGCGTACGACCGGTCATGCTGACCGGCGACCACCCGCAGACCGCCCGGGCGATCGCCGCCGAACTCGGCTGGCCCGAGGACACGACCGTCGTCACGGGCGACGAACTGGCCTCCGCCGACCGGTCCGTACGGTCGAGGATGCTGCGGGACGCGGGTGTCGTGGCGCGGGTCGCGCCCGAGCAGAAGCTCCAGGTCGTGGAGGCGCTGCGGGACGCGGGCCGGGTGGTCGGGATGGTCGGCGACGGCGCCAACGACGCCGCGGCCATCCGCGCCGCCGACATCGGCGTGGGCATCCAGGCCCGCGGCTCCGCCGCCGCCCGGAACGCGGCCGACCTGGTCCTGACCGACGAGGACCTGTCGGTGCTGATCGAGGCGGTCACCGAGGGCCGCTCCCTGTGGCACAGCGTCACCGACGCCATCGCCATCCTGATCGGCGGCAACGCGGGCGAGATCGGCTTCGGCATCCTCGGCACGCTGCTCGCCGGACGGGCCCCGCTCTCCACCCGCCAGATGCTGCTGGTGAACCTGTTCACGGACCTGTTCCCCGCGATGGCGGTGGCGGTCACCCCCAAGGAGGAGCCGGGCGCCGCCGACGGCGACGGCGCTGAGGGCGCCACCCCGGGCACGGAGCCCCTGGGCACCGAACTCCTCGGCGCGCCCCTCATGCGCCAGATCCGCCACCGCGCCCTGACCACCTGTCTGGGCGCCACCCTCGCCTGGCTGGCCGGCCGCTTCACGCCGGGCACCGCGCGCCGGTCCACGACGATGGCCCTGTGCGGGGTGGTCGGCACCCAGCTGGCCCAGACCCTCGCCGACCGCCGGCACAGCCCACTGGTCCGCACCACGGCCCTCGGCTCCGCCGCGGCCCTCGTCGTCCTCGTCCAGATCCCGGGCGCCAGCCACTTCTTCGGCTGCACCCCGCTCGGCCCGCTCGCCTGGGCGGGCGTCGCCGCGGCGATCGGCCTCGCGGTGGCCGGCCAGCGGACCCTGCCCGACCTGGAGAGGACGGTCCAGCGGCTGATGCGACCCCGGACCCGAGCCTCGGCCGAGCCGAGCCCCGCCTGAGCCCCACCCCGCCGCCCGCCGGGGCGCGGAGGTCAGACCGACCGGTGGTACTGCTCGGGTACGTGCACCTCGCCCCCCAGTTCCCGCGCGGCCCGCCGGGCCCAGGAGGGGGTGCGCAGCAGCTCACGGCCCAGCAGCACGGCGTCGGCCTCTCCGTTGGCGAGGATCTTCTCGGCCTGCTCGGCCTCGGTGATCAGACCCACCGCCGCGACGGGCATCCCCGCCTCGTCCCGGACGCGGGCGGCGAACGGCACCTGGTAGCCGGGGCCGACGGGGATGCGGACACCGGAGGCGTTGCCGCCGGTGGAGACATCGAGGAGGTCCACGCCGTGGGCCTTCAGCTCGGCAGCGAGCCGGACGGTGTCGTCCGCCGTCCAGCCGCCCTCCTCCAGCCACTCGGTCGCGGAGACCCGGAAGAACAGCGGCTTGTCCTGCGGCCACACCTCGCGCACGGCGTCCACCACCTCGAGCGCGAAACGGATCCGGTTCTCGTACGAGCCGCCGTAGGCGTCGGTACGGCGGTTGGAGTGCGGGGACAGGAACTCGTTGATCAGGTAGCCGTGGGCGCCATGGATCTCGACGACCTCGAAACCGGCGGCGAGCGCACGGCGGGCCGACTCGGCGAACTGCCGTACGGCAGCCCGGATCTGGTCGACCGTCAACTCGTCCGGCATCGGGTGCTTCTCGTCGAACGGCACCGCGCTGGGCGCGACCGGCTGCCAGCCGTGCGCGTCCGGGCCGACCGGGGCGCCGCCCCGCCAGGGCCGGTCGGTGGACGCCTTGCGCCCCGCGTGCGCCAGCTGCACCGCAGGCACCGTCCCCTGCGTCCTCAGGAACCCGGTGATCCGGCGGAACGCCTCCACCTGCGTGTCGTTCCAGAGGCCGAGGTCGTACGGGGAGATCCGGCCCTCGGGGGCCACGGCGGTCGCCTCGACGATGATCAGGCCCGTCCCGCCGGTGGCGCGCGCCGCGTAGTGCGCGAAGTGCCAGTCGCCCGGGGCGCCCGTCCCGGGGCCCTCCGGCGCGGCCGAGTACTGGCACATCGGGGGCATCCACACCCGGTTCGGGATGGTCAGTTCACGCAGGCGGTAGGGCTCGAACAGCGCGCTCACGGCGGACTCCGATCGTCAGGGATGCCGACACGGGTCGGGTACGACTCGATGTCTCGTACGATAGTCATCGTAGTACGGCGGATGTCAAACTATGATGGTCCTCGTACAATGAACTCCCTGAAGGCCCGACTCAAGGGAGCCGCCGTGACCTCGCCCGCCGTCAGCAGTCGCGATCTCCCGCATCCGGAGTCCGCGGAGATCCGGCTGGAGTCCGTGCTGCACGCGCTCTCCGACCCCATGCGGCTGCGTATCGTGCGAGAGCTCGCCGCCGACGGCGACGAGCTCTCCTGTTCGTACTTCGACCTTCCGGTCACCAAGTCCACGACCACCCACCACTTCCGGGTGCTGCGCGAGAGCGGGGTGATCCGGCAGGTCTACCGGGGCACCGCCAAGATGAACGGCCTGCGCCGGGACGACCTAGACGGCCTCTTCCCGGGGCTTCTCGACGCCCTCCTGGACGCGGCCGCCCGGCAGGCCGCCCGGGTCCGGGACCTCGGCGACGGCTGAACCGGCCCTCGACGGAAGGTGGTTGAAGAGCAGGTTCAGCGCGATGGCCGTGAGGCAGCCCGCGCTGATGCCGCTGTTCATCACCGTGTGGAACCAGTCGGGGAACTTCGCGTAGACCGTCGGCACCCCGACCGGCAGCAGGCCGACGGCCACCGACACGGCCACCACCGTCAGGTTGTGGTTGTCCTGGAAGCCGACCCGCGCCAGCGTGCGCAGCCCGCTCGCGGCGACCGTACCGAACATCACCAGCCCCGCGCCGCCCAGCACCGGCGCCGGGATCGCGGCCACCACCGCACCCAGCTTCGGCAGCAGCCCCAGCAGTACGAGGATCCCGCCGGCGGCCGCGACGACCCAGCGGCTGCGCACCCGGGTCATGCCGACGAGACCCACGTTCTGCGCGTACGCCGTGTACGGGAAGGTGTTGAAGACCCCGCCGAGGACCGTGGAGAACCCGTCGGCCCGCAGCCCGTCGGCGAGGGAGCGCGACTCCACCTTCCGCCCTGTCATCTCGCCGACCGCGATCAGGTCACCGGTCGTCTCGGTCATCGTGACCAGGGCCACCACGAGCATCGACACGATCGCCGACACCTCGAACGTGGGCGCCCCGAAGTGGAACGGCGTGCTGACGCCCAGCCAGTCGGCGTCCGCCACCCCGCCGAAGTCGGTGAACCCGAGGGGCACGGCCAC
The DNA here is from genome assembly GCF_001419765.1 of Streptomyces torulosus. GTDB lineage: Bacteria > Actinomycetota > Actinomycetes > Streptomycetales > Streptomycetaceae > Streptomyces > Streptomyces torulosus. The sequence continues at coordinate 2,801 of NZ_LIRK01000302.1, read as the reverse complement.
GGCGAGGCCGACCACGATGCCGATCAGTACCGCGATCCGGCTCAGGAACACCGGGGCGAACCGCTGCACCCCCAGGACGACGAGCAGCACGAACGCGGCGAGGGCCAGATTCCTCGGCGCGCCGAAGTCCTTCGCGCCGACGCCGCCGGCCGCCCAGTTGCCGGCCACCGGCAGCAGGGACAGACCGATGATCAGGATCACCGTGCCCGTGACGAGCGGCGGGAAGAAGCGGAGGAGCCGGCCGAACACCGGTGCCAGCAGCATGATCGCCAGGCCGGCCACGATCACCGAGCCGTAGATGGCGGGGAGCCCGCCGCCCTCCGTGCCGATCAGCACCATCGGGGACACGGCTGCGAACGTACAGCCCTGCATGATCGGCAGCCGCACGCCGAAACGCCAGACGCCCACACACTGGATGAGGGTCGCGACACCGCACACCAGGAGGTCGGCGGTGATCAGATACGCCAGGTCCGCGGGCGGCAGCTGCATCGCGCCGCCGACGATCAGGGGGACGGCGACGGCGCCGGCGTACATCGCGAGGACATGCTGAAGGCCGAGTGCCGCGAGGTGACGTACGGGAGGAACCGCGTCGACGGGGTGGACGGGCGCGGCGTCGGTCATGGGCGCTCCAGGGTGGGGCCGGGCGGGGGACGTCTTGAGACCGTAGGAGGCTTGAACAGTTTGTTGATGTCGGCGGTGTTGCCGATCCATGTCGAAGCGGCGGGCCACCGCCCTGCCGTGTGCGCCTAATCCCGCGCCCCGCCCTGAGCGGCCGTCAACAGCGACTCCCAGTCCGGGAGTTTCACCACGCCGCGGCCCAGGGACGCCCCCAGTTCCGCCTCCGCCCGTTCGATCGCCTGCCAGCCCGACCACTCCACGGGGCGGACGCCCTCCGCCCGCAGGGCCGCCAGCGGGTCGGCCGGGACCGCGCGGTGCAGGAGTGCGGGGGCGTCCTCCAGCAGCGAGGTCACCGTCTCCTTGGCACAGGGGCGGTTGGTGCCGATCACTCCGGTCGGGCCCCGCTTGATCCACCCCGCCACGTACTCGCCCGGAGCGGCCACCCCCTCCCGCACGACCCGGCCCGCCACATGGGGGACCGTGCCCCGCTGAGGATCGAAGGGGAGCCCGTCGAGCGCCACGCCGCGGTAGCCGACCGAGCGGAGCACGAGCTGGGCCTCGATCTCCTCGTACCGGCCGGTGCCGACCAGGCCGCCCCGGCCGTCCGGTCGCGTGCGCTCCAGTCGGACGCCGCAGACACGGTCCCCGTCGGCGAGGAGCTCGACCGGGCGCAGGAAGAACCGCAGCCGGATGCGGTGCCGGCCGCTCGGCGCCGGCGCGGTGGCCCAGCCGCGCAGGACCTCGATGTTCCGGCGCTGCGCGGCGGGCAGGGCCGACGGGTCGACGTAGTCCGGGTCCATCTCCAGCTCGACCGGGTTGACGGTGACCTGGGTGTCCGGGAGGGTGCCCAGCTCGCGCAGCTCCTTGGTGGTGAAGCGCGCAACGGAGGGACCGCGGCGGCCCACCATGTGGATGCGGGAGACCTGGCTGGAGGCGAGCGAGGCGAGGGCGGACTGCGGCATGTCGGTCGGGCTCAGTTCGGCCGCGCCGCGCGCCAGCATGCGGGTCACGTCCACGGCGACGTTCCCGACGCCGATGACCACCGCGGTACGGGCACCGAGGACGAAACCGTCGGCCACGGCGTCCGGGTGCGCGCTGTACCAGGACACGAACTCGGTCGCCGACCAGCTGCCCAGCAGCTCCTCGCCCGGGATGCCGAGCCGGCGGTCGGTGGCGGCGCCCACGCAGTACACCACCGCGTGGTACAGCTCCCGCAGCCGCGCCACCGGCACGCCCCGGGGCCCCACCTGGACCCCGCCGAGGAACCGCACCCGCTCGTCCTCCAGCACGGTGCGCAGGCTGTTCTGGAGCGACTTGATCTTCTCGTGGTCCGGCGCCACCCCGTACCGGACCAGTCCGTACGGGCAGGGCAGGCGGTCGAGGACGTCGACCAGGACCCCGGGATCCCGCTGGACGAGGCTCTGGGCGGTGTAGCACCCGCTCGGCCCCGAACCCACGACGGCGACATGCAGCACGGCGGAACTCCTTACGCGAGGAGATCGCTGATGCTTCCAGGATCGCACCCTGGGGGCCGCCGGGGGAGGGGGCGCTCGGCGTGGTGTGGCGAGCGATTGTGATCATTCCCTTACGTTGCGTGTGTGCTCGAAGCTTCCTTTCTCAACCTTCCTGATCGGCATTGGCAGGACGGCGCGGTCTCGGTGTGGCCCGCGTGGGCGGTGCGGGAAGGCGGGGGAGCCACCGCCTGGTACAACGCCCGGCTGAGCTTCCCGGACGGGGCCCGGGTCGAGGTCCTCGCCGTGGTGGTCGGGGGGCGGCTGTCCCTGGAGGACGTCCGGGCCCAGCCGCCGTTGTCCCTGGACGACCTGGCGGAGCTGGCCGACTGGATCGAGGGCCCGCTCTACGAGGCGTGCGGCACCGTGCCCGACCCGGCCGAGGACAGTGCGCCGGGCACCCGGTACGCGGCCGCCCGCCGGGCCAGGCCCGCCTGGCCGCGGGGCACGGAGGGGCGGCGGCTGGTGGCGGAGGAGTACCTCACGGCGCAGCGGGAGGGCTACGACCCGGTGCTCGCGGTGATGTGCGCGACCGGGCACAGCCGCCGCAAGTCGCTCCGCCTGATCGCCGGCGCCCGTGACGCCGGCCTCCTGGCCCCCCGCCACGCCCGGCGTTGAGCCCACCGCGACGAGGGCCGCGGCGGGCAGTGTCTAGGGGGTGTTTCGAAAGTC
>NZ_LIRK01000301.1 GCF_001419765.1 Streptomyces torulosus | reverse complement strand
GGGTAGGGGAGGCGGGGGCGAGACCCGTGGCGCCCGCCCCCATCCCGCTGAGCCCTACCCGTCTCCCAGGCCCTCCACCAGCCCCAACATCCGCTCCGCCTCCGCGCGACGCGAGACCGCCGTCTCGTCCTCCCGGCCGCCGTCGCCGTCGGCGCCACCGACTCCGCCACCACCGTCGCCGTACGCGGCCAACACACTCCGCGCCCGCCCCGCCGCGTCGGCCGCCCTCCGAAGGTCCGCCTCCAGCCACCCGGCCGCGAGTTCCGCGCCGGTCCGCGCGTGGAGGAAGTCGGCCCCCAGGGAGCCGTACACCGCCACCGCCCGCTCGACGAGCGTGAGCGCCTCCTCGAACACCGCCCGGTACACGTCGAGTTCGGCGTCCTCGGCGACGGACCGGGCGAGCAGGTCGCCGAACTGCCGGTACGTCTCGCCGAGTTCCGCGTGGATCCGCAGCCGGTTCTCCTCGCCGGTCACGTCCGACAGGGCCGCCTCGCACCCGGCCACCGCGTCACCCATCAACTCCCGGGCGGCGTCGAGCCCCGCACCCTCCTGCGCCGCGTACCAGGCCCGAGCCCGCAGCGCCCGCACATACCCGTGGACGTTGCCGAGCTCTCCCCACAGGGCGCCCGCGCGCTCGTACGCCCGGTCCGCCTCGGCGGGCAGCCCCGCACGGGCGAGGGCTTCCGCGGCGAGGTGCGCGAGCACGGCGTGGTCGCGCTGCTCGGGCCAGTGCCGGGTGATGTCGGCGGCCCGCAGCCACCGGTCGGCCGCCTCGCGGTGCTCGCCCATCTCGGTGTGGCAGTCGCCGAGCCACCACAGGGTCTGGGCGACGGCCCCGTCCCCGTGGATCTCGGCGGTCAGGTCCACCAGGGCCGACTCCAGCACCTCCGCGGCCTCCGCCCACCGCCCCTGCCGCAGCAGGAACCCGCCGAGCAGATGCCGGGCCCAGGAGCCGAGCGTCCGGCTCTCACCGGCCTCGTCGGCCCAGTGCGCCGCCTCCAGCGCGTGCGCGGCGCCCGGCTCGACCCGGTCGGCGGCGCCGAGGAGCTCGGCCAGCTGGACGTGGAGCTGGGCGTGGCCCATCGGTTCCAGATCCGTACCGCCGTGCTCCAGCGCCGCGCGGGCCGCCCGCTCGGCCCGCTCCAGGTCCCCGAGCTGCTGCGCGAGCCCGGCCAGCCGGGCCTCGTACTGCACCGCGAACCAGGGCGCCCCGGCCGCCACATACCGCTGCGCGGCCTCCTCGAACAGCGCGGCGGCGGTCTCCGCGTCCCCGCCGCGCTCGGCCAGCTCCCCGAGCATGGCCCGCGCCTCCGCGGCCCGCGAGGCCAGCCGCACGTCCTGCTCACGGTGCGGTTCGACGAACTCCGCCAGCTCCCGCACGGCGGCGTCGGCGGCGGTCACCGCGCTCTCGTCCGGGTCCGCCTCCTCCAGCCGCTGCATGAGTATCCGGGCCCGCCCCACCAGCACGGACGCCGTCTGCCGAAGCCCGGTGGCGCCGCCCGCGTGGAGCGCGAGGACCTTCTCGTACGGCTCGGAGAGCAGCTCCAGCGCTTGCTCGGTGTGCCCGTTCAGGGCGTGGACCGTCGCTCCACGCGCGCGTGCGGCGAGCGCCTCGCCCGGGTCACCGGCCTCCTCGTACAGTTCGGCCGCGTGCTCGAAGAGGGTGCGTCCCTCGGGCCCGAGGCCGATCGCCCGGTGGTCGACGATCTCCGCCCGGTCATGGGCGTCCAGTTCCGCGCCGTCCGCCTCGGCGGCCCGCGCCACCGCGGCCCACGCGCCCACGGAGTCCGGGTGCAGGGACTCGGAGAGCCGCCGTGCCTCGGCGAGGAGCGCGGGCAGGTCGTCCGGCGCCGGTGCCGCCTCGGCGCGCTCCACGGGCAGGGGCCGCCGGGGCGCCGGGACCGGCACCGTGCGCGTCGCCCGCACGCCCAGCGGAAGCCGGTCCACGAGCGGCGGCTGGTCCATGCGCTCCCGGACGTGGGTGCTGACGTACGCCGTGCCGTTGCGCTCGTCGAACCGGGCGGCCAGGGACAGTGCCTCCACGCGCGCGTGCGCGGCCAGTTCGGCGGCGGTCCAGGTACGGCCGGCGGGACCCGGGACCGTCTGATCGGCGAAACCACGGCTGACCAGGCGGTCCATGAGGAGCGCCACCACGGCCGTGAAGTCCACCTTGCTGCGCGGGTCCCCGGAGTCCGTGAAGTACGCCGGACGCTCGGCGAGCAGCTCAAGACCGCGCGCCTCGTTGCCGGTCAGGGCGCAGAACTCCACGTGGTCCGCGTACGCGCCCCGCATGCTCTCCATGGCCCGCACCAGCCGGAAACCGCGCAGATGGTGGGCGCGCGCCTCGTCCAGGCGGCCCAGCCGCACCAGCGGCAGCAGGGAGGACGCCAGAACGGTGTGCGGTTCGTGGGCGCAGGTGTACTCGCCCTCCAGGACCGGCGCCCACAGCCGCAGCGCCTCGGCGTCCCGCCGCTGCCGCGCCTGCCACCAGCCCTGGCCGTGCAGCTCGCACGCGTGGCAGTCGGCCATGCTGTCCCGGTCGGCCGCCAGCCACGCCTCGTACGCCCGCTCGGCCCGCGCCAGATCACCGACGTGCGCGGCCACACTGAACTCGGCGCTGTGCACGGCCCGTTCCGAGTGCCCGGCGAGCCGGTAGCGGTGCTCCATCTCGCCGAGCCACTTCTCGATCGAGGCGAGCGGCACATGCGGCTGGTTGAGCATGCCGGCCGACATCCACTTGAACACCCAGTGCAGCGAGTGGACCTCGTACTCGTCGAAGTCCTCGGGGCGCTCGTCCCACATGCGCAGCAGGCGCGCGAAGGGGACGAACATCTTGTCCTTCTCGGAGCTGTAGTTGTAGACCTTCAGCTGGTGCCCGAGCGCCTCGATCACGGCGAGCGGGATGTTCAGCTTCTCGGCCTCGGCGAGCAGCCGCTCCGCGCGCGCGTTGCGTGCGGGGCCCTCCGGCTGCTCGTAGTTCTCCGCCATGGCCCGGCGCAGTTCGTCGAAGTCCATGACGTCCCTCACGGTCGGCCGCCCTCCCCGGACCCGGTCTCGCTGTGCGTGGCCCACTCCAGGAGGCCTATGAACGCGCGGTTCAGGAGCGCCGAGTCCGCCGGCCTGAGCGGTCGCTGCGCCATCAGCAGGGCCTGCCCGTACAGCGACTCGGTGGCGGTCCCGATCAGCTCGGGATCGCGCAGGGCACCGATCCGCCGGATGAGCGGGTTGAGGTGGTTCAGCACCAGCCGCGCGCGCGGGGCGCTGCCGCGCAGCGAGCCGAGGATGCCCGCCCACAGGTCGTCGGCCTGCTCCTCGGCCTCCGCGCGGGCCTGCTCGTGCCGGGAGGACCGGTCGTCCAGGTGCAGCGCGGGCACCGACAGCGGATGGAACGCCCGCAGCACGACATCGCAGCCCAGGGGGTCGAGCTTCGCCCGCGCGGCCGACAGGAAGCCCGCCAGCGCCAGCTCCTCGTCCGGGTCGGGCGCGTCCAGATGAGCGGTCACCGTGTCGGCGTCCAACTCGGCGACCATCGTGCCCGGGCGCACCGACGGCAGCGCCTCGACCAGCTCGCTGTCGTACGTGTAACCGCCGTTGATCACCCCGACGCCCTGCGCGGAGGCGATCGGCGCGACCTGGCGGTACTCCTCCACCGTCCGCGTGAAGTGCACCACCGGGTGCCGCTGCGCGAACTCCTCCAGGGACAGCCGCCCGTCGGTCGTCTCGAAGGGCAGCCACGGCAGCATCGTGCGCAGCATCTCCTTGTCGTGCCGCGCCAGGGACTTCACCCCCAGGTAGTGCACCGACAGGAAGGCCGCCAGCCGCTCCGGATCACCTGCGGCGAGACCGGTCAGCCACCCGCGGATCCGCTCGCCCAGCGCCTCCCGGACTGCCGCGAGGGTCTCGTCCTCGTACAGCGACTCACGGGACGCCGTGGGCCGCAGACTGTCCGTGTCGAGCACACAGCGCACGAAGAACGCCCACTCCGGCAGCAGCTGTTCGGCCCGCTCCGTGAGCAGCATGCCCTTCAGATGCACCCGGTGGCCCACCCGCTGTGCCGGGCTGACCGCGGACGGCAGCACGTACGCCACGCCCCGCACCCCGGCCAGCGGCACGTCCAGCTCGATCGCGTCCAACGGGGTGAACCCGAACAGGTCGTGGCAGTGCCGCGCGAGGGCCACCCGCCGGGTGGCGGGGGAGGGGTACGGGCGGTCCCAGGGCGCCGGCAGATCCGTGACCGCCTCCTCGCCGACCCGGACGTCGTACGGCAGCAGCGACCCGAAGTCCCGCGCCAGCGACAGCACGCGCGCGTGCGAGAGCCACTCGGCCGCACCCGGCCGCGCGATCAGATGCACGGTCGTCCCCGGCTCGGGGCGCGCCTCGTCCGGCAGCGTCCGCACCGTGTACGAGCCGTCGTCGGTCGCCGTCCACTCCACGGGCGCCGCGTCGGGCGTACGGGCGCTGCGGCTGACGACCCGGATGCGCTCGGCGACCACGAAGCACGCCAGCAACCCGATGCCGAACTGCCCGAGGAAGTCCGAGCGGACCTCCTGCAGCCCGTCGGCCCGCTTGGAGCTGCGGCCGATCGTCGCGAGGAGACTGTGCACGTCGGACTCGGTGAGCCCCACGCCGGAGTCCTCCACCCGCAGCGCGGCGCCCTCGGCGAACAGCCGCACCCGGGCGGGCGCGTCGGGCTCCTCGGCCCGCCGCGCGGTGATCGCGTCCACCGCGTTCTGCAGCAGCTCGCGCAGGTAGACCTTCGGACTGGAATAGAGGTGGTGCGAGAGCAGATCCACCAGGCCACGCAGATCGACCTGGAACGTGTGAGGTGATTGTGGAGTCTGGGATGCCTGGGATGACTGTGAGGTCATTGAGTCCATCGTCGCAGCGCCGGTGGGGTGGGGGTCGGGCGACGGCGCGGGGTAGGGCGGTCCCGCGAGACGGTGACCGCGGACGGGAGACGGCACGGGCCTTCGCTACAGGCCCGGGAGTGCGCCATCCTAGGCGCGAACGACCCGCCTGACCAGCGGATTTCAAGGACGTATACGGGATTGTCAGTGCCGTGGTGTGCAATGGATCTCGTGCCCGCGCTCGAAGAACCGCTCAAGAACACGCTCGGCGCCGCCACCGCGAAGGTGATGGCCGAGCACCTCGGCCTGCACACCGTCGGAGACCTGCTGCACCACTATCCCCGCAGGTACGAGGAGCGCGGGCAGCTCACCCACCTCGCCGACCTGCCCATGGACGAGCACGTCACGGTGGTCGCCCAGGTCGCCGACGCCCGCCTGCACACCTTCGCCTCCGCCAAGGCCCCCCGGGGCAAGGGCCAGCGCCTCGAGGTCACCATCACCGACGGCAGCGGCCGCCTCCAACTGGTCTTCTTCGGCAACGGCGTGCACAAGCCCCACAAGGAGCTCCTCCCCGGCACCCGCGCCCTCTTCGCCGGCAAGGTCTCCGTCTTCAACCGCCGCCTCCAGCTGGCCCACCCGGCGTACGAACTGCTGCGCGGCGAAGACGTGTCGGAGACGGTCGACAGCTGGGCCGGCGCCCTCATCCCGATCTACCCGGCCACCGCCAAGCTGGAGTCCTGGAAGATCGCCAAGGCGGTGCAGACGGTCCTGCCGAGCGCCCAGGAGGCCGTGGACCCCCTCCCCGACGCCCTGCGCGCGGGCCGGGGCCTGGTCCCCCTCCCCGAGGCCCTGCTGAAGATCCACCGCCCCCACACCAAGGCGGACATCGAGGGTGCCCGGGATCGCCTCAAGTGGGACGAGGCCTTCGTCCTCCAGGTCGCCCTCGCCCGCCGCCGGCACACCGACGCCCAACTCCCCGCCGTGGCCCGCCGCCCCACCCCGGACGGCCTCCTCACCGCCTTCGACGCCCGCCTCCCGTTCACCCTGACCGAGGGCCAGCAGAAGGTCTCCCGGGAGATCTT
>NZ_LIRK01000300.1 GCF_001419765.1 Streptomyces torulosus | reverse complement strand
TCGTCGTGTCGCCGTATCCACCGGCGCCGCCGACGACCGCGGGGCCGCCCGGCGGCGCCGGTGGATACGGCGACACGACGATGGGGCGCGGACCGGTCGGCGACGGGCGCGGGGGAGCGCGGCGGCGGCCCCTGCTGATCGCCGTGTTCGCGGCCGTGGCCGTCTCCGTGAGCGTGTCGGTCACCGTGGTGGTCAACCAGGGGAGCGGAGAGGACGACCGTGGGGACCGGGGCTCGACCGGGGCTCCCTCGGCGCCCGCCACCGACGCCGGCAAGGCCGCCTCCGGTTTCGGCGGGGTCGCGACCACGACCGAGAACTGTCCCGCGTCGGAGGTCGACGGGGTGGGCGGCCGGTGCGTCGTCAGCCCCGAGTGCTGGAGCGGCATCACCGACGTCTCCGGGCTCGTCACCGTCAGCCGCGCGGACTGCCGGACCCGGCACGTGTGGGAGACCTTCGCGATCGCCCCGCTCCCCAAGGACGGTCAGACGAACAACGCGCGCGACCTCATCCGGCACCCCGACGTCAAGGCGCTCTGCTCCCGGAAGGTCATGGCCGCGTCCATGGTCCCGAACGGCCGGGACGTCGCGGACGAATGGAACGTCGACATCCTCCCGCCGACGGCCCCGGAGTGGGACAAGGGGCTGCGCGTCTTCCGCTGTGTGGCCGCGGTCGTCTCGGAGGACGGGCAGAAGACGGGAAGCCAGTTCGCCCTGCCGGAGTGACCGCCCGCGCCCGGCACACGAGAACAGCCACGCACACCGCGCACGAGAACAGCCACGCGCACCGCATACGAAACCGGCCACCCGCCCGGCGTTCGATGGCACTGTGGGACAGGGATCGACCGCATCCTTCACCGATGATTCGATCCCTTCCTCCATATCAGTCCGAAAAATACTGGCACTCAGTGACACGACTCTCATGGCACGTGGGCTACATTGCCGCGACCATGGTGTTCCTCATCGCAGGCCGAAGGGATCAGGGATGCTCCGCAAGGTACTGGTCGCCAACCGTGGCGAGATCGCGATCCGCGCGTTCCGCGCAGGGTACGAAGTGGGCGCGCGGACGGTCGCCGTCTTCCCCCACGAGGACCGCAACTCGCTGCACCGGCTCAAGGCCGACGAGGCCTACGAGATCGGTGAGCCGGGCCATCCCGTACGGGCTTATCTCTCCGTCGACGAGATCATGCGCGCGGCCCGCCAGGCCGGCGCCGACGCCGTCTACCCGGGGTACGGCTTCCTGTCCGAGAACCCCGAACTCGCCCGGGCGTGCGAGGAGGCGGGCATCACGTTCGTCGGACCGAGCGCCCACATCCTGGAGCTGACGGGCAACAAGGCCCGCGCCGTCGCCGCCGCCCGCGCGGCCGGCGTACCGGTGCTCGGGTCCTCCGAGCCCTCCACCGACGTGGACGAACTGGTGCGCGCCGCCGACGGGATCGGCTTCCCGGTGTTCGTGAAGGCGGTCGCCGGCGGCGGCGGGCGCGGGATGCGCCGTGTCGAGGAACCCGCGGCGCTGCGCGAGGCCATCGAGGCGGCGTCCCGCGAGGCCGCGTCCGCGTTCGGCGATCCCACCGTCTTCCTGGAGAAGGCCGTCGTCGAGCCCCGCCACATCGAGGTGCAGATCCTCGCCGACGGCCACGGCAACGTCATCCACCTGTTCGAGCGTGACTGTTCGGTGCAGCGCCGCCACCAGAAGGTCATCGAGCTGGCGCCCGCCCCGAACCTCGACCCGGAGCTGCGGGAGCGGATCTGCGCCGACGCCGTACGGTTCGCCCGGGAGATCGGCTACCGCAACGCGGGCACCGTCGAGTTCCTCCTCGACCGCGACGGCAACCACGTCTTCATCGAGATGAACCCCCGTATCCAGGTCGAGCACACGGTGACCGAGGAGGTCACCGACGTCGACCTCGTGCAGTCGCAGCTGCGCATCGCCGCCGGCGCGACCCTCGCCGACCTCGGCCTCTCCCAGGAGACGGTCACCCTGCGCGGCGCGGCCCTGCAGTGCCGTATCACCACCGAGGACCCGGCGAACGGCTTCCGCCCCGACACCGGCCGTATCAGCGCCTACCGCTCGCCCGGCGGCTCCGGCATCCGCCTCGACGGCGGTACGACCCATGCCGGTACCGAGATCAGCGCGCACTTCGACTCGATGCTGGTCAAGCTCACCTGCCGGGGCCGGGACTTCACCACCGCGGTCAACCGGGCCCGGCGTGCCGTCGCCGAGTTCCGTATCCGCGGCGTCGCCACGAACATCCCGTTCCTCCAGGCCGTCCTCGACGACCCGGACTTCCAGGCGGGCCGCGTCACCACGTCGTTCATCGAGCAGCGCCCGCATCTGCTCACCTCCCGCCACTCCGCCGACCGGGGCACGAAGCTCCTCACCTACCTGGCCGACGTGACGGTCAACAAGCCGCACGGCGAGCGGCCCGCGCTCATCGACCCGGCAGGCAAGATCCCCGCCGTGCCCGCCGCGCAGCCGCCCGCCGGCTCGAAGCAGAAGCTCGTCGAGCTGGGCCCGGAGGGCTTCGCGAGCTGGCTGCGCCAGTCGCCGACCATCGGCGTCACCGACACCACGTTCCGCGACGCCCACCAGTCGCTGCTCGCGACCCGCGTCCGCACCAAGGACATGCTCGCCGTCGCGCCCGCCGTGGCGCGGACCCTGCCGCAGCTGCTCTCCCTGGAGTGCTGGGGCGGCGCCACCTACGACGTCGCCCTCAGGTTCCTCGCCGAGGACCCCTGGGAGCGGCTGGCCGCCTTCCGCGAGGCCGTGCCGAACATCTGCCTCCAGATGCTGCTGCGCGGCCGCAACACCGTCGGCTACACCCCGTACCCGACGGAGGTGACCGACGCCTTCGTGGAGGAGGCCGCGCGGACCGGCATCGACATCTTCCGCATCTTCGACGCGCTCAACGACGTGAGCCAGATGCGGCCCGCCATCGACGCCGTACGGGCCACCGGGACGGCCGTCGCCGAGGTCGCCCTCTGCTACACCTCCGACCTGTCCGACCCGGCGGAGAAGCTCTACACACTCGACTACTACCTGCGGCTCGCCGAGCAGATCGTCGAGGCGGGCGCCCATGTCCTCGCCGTCAAGGACATGGCGGGCCTGCTGCGCGCCCCGGCCGCCACCAAGCTGGTGTCCGCGCTGCGCCGCGAGTTCGACCTGCCGGTCCACATCCACACCCACGACACCGCGGGTGGGCAGCTCGCCACCTACCTCGCCGCGATCCAGGCCGGCGCCGACGCCGTCGACGGAGCCGTGGCGTCCATGGCGGGGACGACCTCGCAGCCCTCCCTGTCGGCGATCGTCGCCGCCACCGACCACTCCGACCGGCCCACCGGCCTCGACCTCAGGGCCGTCGGCGACCTGGAGCCCTACTGGGAGAGCGTCCGCAAGATCTACGCCCCGTTCGAGGCGGGCCTCGCCTCACCGACCGGCCGTGTCTACGACCACGAGATCCCCGGCGGCCAGCTCTCCAACCTGCGCACCCAGGCCGTGGCCCTCGGCCTCGGCGACCGCTTCGAGGACATCGAGGCGATGTACACCGCCGCCGACCGCATCCTCGGCCACCTCGTGAAGGTCACCCCCTCGTCGAAGGTGGTCGGCGACCTCGCCCTGCACCTGGTCGGTGCCGGGGTGGCACCGGCCGACTTCGAGGCCACCCCCGACCGGTTCGACATCCCCGACTCCGTCATCGGCTTCCTCCGCGGTGAACTCGGCACCCCGCCCGGCGGCTGGCCCGAGCCGTTCCGCACCAAGGCCCTCCAGGGCCGCGGCGAGGCCAAGCCCGTGCAGGAGCTGACCGCCGAGGACCGCGAGGGCCTGGAGAAGGACCGGCGCGCCACCCTCAACCGGCTGCTGTTCCCCGCCCCGACCCGCGAGTTCGAGACCCATCGGCAGACGTACGGCGACACCAGCGTCCTCGACAGCAAGGACTTCTTCTACGGGCTCGGCCCCGGCAAGGAGTACGCCGTCGACCTGGAACCCGGTGTGCGGCTCCTGATCGGTCTGGAGGCCGTGGGCGAGGCCGACGAGCGCGGAATGCGCACCGTGATGGCCACCCTCAACGGCCAGCTGCGGCCCATCCAGGTCCGTGACGCCGCCGCCTCCTCCGACATCCCCGCCACCGAGAAGGCCGACCGCTCCGACCCCGGCCATGTCGCCGCCCCGTTCGCCGGAGTGGTGACCCTCGCGGTCGCCGAGGGCGACGAGGTCGAGTCGGGCGCCACCGTCGCCACCATCGAGGCCATGAAGATGGAGGCCGCGATCACCGCCCCGAAGGCCGGACGGGTCTCCCGGCTCGCCATCAACCGGATCCAGCAGGTGGAGGGCGGAGACCTCCTCGTCGAGATCCGCTGAGCGGGAACGGCGACGCCCGCGCCCGCCCGGCTGCACCCGTCCCAGCCGGCCCTCGCGATCCGCGACCGGGCTCCGCTGCTGTCGTGAGGGCGGCGAACTCACCGATCCCGGTCTGTTCGTCGCCCTGGACCCGTGGGGGTACCACGTCCTCGCGGTGCGGCGGTGGCCATGAGGGAGGCGGTGAACGGGTGGCGCGGCGCCGTCAGGATCCGGTGGGTGGGGCCCTGTTCGACGATCTGCCCGTCGTCCAGGACGGCGACGCGGTGGGCGACGGCCGCCGTGTCCAGGTCGTGGGTGATCAGGACCAGGGAGAGGTCGTCGTCGCCGTCGAGCAGTCCGGTGAGGACGTCGAGGATGCCCCGCCGGGTGACGGTGTCGAGCCCGGAGGTGATCTCGTCGCAGAGGAGGACGCGCGGGCGGGCCAGGAGGGCACGGGCCAGGGCGGCGCGCTGGAGCTCACCGCCGGACAGCTGGGCCGGGCGGCGGCGCACCAGCTCCGCCGGCAGGCCGAGGCGTGCCAGCGTGGTGAGTGCCTCGACCTCCGCCGCGCCGGTGTCGGCTCCGCGCAGCCGGACCGCCGTCCGCGCGACCTGGGACAGTACCGGGCGGTGCTCGTCGAAGGCGGCGCGGGCGTCCTGGAACACGTACTGCACGGCCGCCAGTTGCTCCCGGCGCCGGTCCCGGAGGCTGCGCGGCAGGGGAGCGCCGTCGAGGAGGACCTCGCCGTCGTGGTCGCGGTGCAGCCCCGCCAGACAGCGGGCGAGGGTGGTCTTGCCGCTGCCTGAGCGGCCCACCACGGCCAGGCACTGCCCGGTGTACAGGGTGAGTTCGGGTGCCCGCACGGCCACGGTCGCACCCCGGCGGGACCCGTCCCGGTGGCGGGCGGTGAGGTTCCGTACGCGCAGCACGGGATCCGCCGGATCCTCGGGGCCGTCGGGCTCCGTCGTGTCCGGCAACGGGGGCCTGGACCGGAGGAGTTCGCGGGTCCACTCGTGCCGGGGCGCCCGCCACACCCGCTGTGCCGGGCCCGACTCCACGATCCGGCCGTCCCGCATGACATGGATCTCGTCGGCGAGCGCGCGGACGACGTCCAGGTCGTGGCTGAGCAGCACGACCGCGAAGCCGCGGGCCGCGACCGCCGCCAGCTGGTCGACCACACGGCTCTTGGTCAGTGCGTCCTGCCCGGTCGTGGGCTCGTCGGCCACGACGACCCGGGCGCCGAGCAGCAGGGCCTGCGCGAGGACGACCCGCTGCTGTTGACCACCGGACAGCTGATGCGGATACCGCCGCAACAGCGCCTCCCCGTCCGGTAGTTGCGCGTCGGCGAGGGCCCGCAGGACCCGCTCGCGGGCTGCCGCCCGGCGCGCCGGCCGGGGCAGATCCCGCACCTGGGCGCGGGCGATGTCGGTCAGCAGCGCCGAGACCCGGCGGGCGGGGTTGAGGACGGCCGCAGGGTGCTGCGGTACGTATCCCACCGGCCCGCCGGCCGCCACATGGACGCGGCCGGTGACCCGCGCGCCCGCCGGGAACTCGCCCAGCAGGGCCAGCCCGGTGGTGGTCTTGCCGCTGCCCGAGGCACCCACCAGGGCGGTCACCCGGCCGGGCAGCGCCCGCAGACCCACCCCGTCGACGATCACCCGTCCGCCGACCTCGACCCGCAGGTCCTCGATCTCGGCCAGGGGCTCCCCGGCGGATCGGCCGCCCGCGTCGTCGTACCGCTTCACGGCCGTCGTTCCTTCCGTCCCCGGCGCGCACCGGGCGTCCTCGGTGCGGGTTTCTCCAGTGCGGCGTCGAACAGCAGGTTGGTGCCGGTGGTGAGCGCGACGATCAGCAGCGCGGGCACGACCACCGCCCACGGCTGCACGAACAGTCCCGTGCGGTTCCGGTCGACCATCACCGCCCAGTCCGCGGCGTCGGGCTCCACCCCCACCCCGAGGAACGCGGCCGTGGCGACCAGATACAGCACCCCGGTGAGGCGGGTCCCGGCGTCGGCGCCCAGGGTGCGCACGATGGCGCGGCCGACGCAGCCGAACGCGGTGCGCCACCAGCTCTCGCCCTGCAGCCGCAGCGCCTCCACGACCGGCCGGGCGGCGGCCTCGGTGGCGGCGGCGCGGACCAGCCGTGCCGCGTCCGGCACATTGACCAGCGCCACCAGCAGGGCGAGCCCGACGGCCCCCGGTGTGAACACCGACGCGACCAGCAGGATCAGCAGCAGCGACGGTACGGCGATCAGCACGTCCAGGGGCCGCATCAGCAGTTCCTCCAGCCACCGCCGATGGGTCAGGGCGGCGGCCAGACCGACCGGCAGCGCGACGAGGTAGGCGAGCACACCGGCGCCGAGCGCGGTCAGCACGACGGGCCGCCCGCCGTGCAGCACCTGCCGCCACACGTCCCGGCCCACGAAGTCCGTCCCCAGCCAGTGCCCGCCGCCGAGCGTGAACGACACCGTGCGCGGGCCCGGTTCACCCGCGAACACCGGGCCCAGCAGGGCGAGGAGGAGGGGCACGGCGATGATCGCGACGCCGAGCGCGAAGCGGCCCGTACGCCGCCCGGCGGTGGAACGGGCCGTACGCCGCCCCGGGGTGGCGGTGGTGCCGGAGCCGGTGGTCACGCGGCCACCCCCGCGCGCGGGGCCAGCCGGTGCGCGACCACGTCGGCGCCCAGGTTGAGGACGACCGTCAGCACGCCGAACACCACGGCGAGGCCCTGCACCACGGGCACATCGCGTTCGGCGACGGCGTTGAGGAGGACGGTGCCGAGTCCGGGAATCACGAAGAGGGCCTCCACGACGATGACACCGCACAGCAACCAGTCGACGGTGCGGGCGAGTTGCTGGGCGGCGGGGGCGAGCGCGTTCGGCAGGGCGTGGGCGTAACGGACCCGGGCGCCCGGCACGCCGTACCGGCGGGCGTGGGCCGCGTACGGGGAGGCGAGGGCGTCGACCATGCCGGCGCGCACCAGCCGGACCAGGGAGCACACCGGCCGGGAGAGCAGCACGAGCACGGGCAGCACGAGCGCGGCCGGATGGGCGAGGAGATCGGTGCCGTAGCCGACGGCGGTCGGCGGCAGCCAGCCCAGCCGCAGCGCGAACACCGTCACCAGCAGCACCCCGAGGGCGAACTCGGGCACCGCGTACACGGCGAGCGTCAGCCCGCTGACGAGACGGTCGACTGGTCCGCCCTCGTGCCGCGCGGCCAGCACGCCGAGGCCGAAGCCGATCGGCAGGAGCAGCGCCACGGTGAGCGCGGCCAGCAGCAGCGTCGGGCCGAAGCCGTCGGCGATGTACCGGCTCACCGGGCGGCCGGACGCCAGGGAGGTCCCGAAGTCGCCGTGCGCCAGTCCGGCCGCCCAGTCCCCGAGCCGTTCCAGCACGGGCCGGTCGAGGCGCAGGGCCTCCCGGAGGGCGGCGACGCGTTCCGGGTCGGGCTGGTCCCCGGCCAGGGCGACCGCCGCGTCGCCCGGCAGCGCCTCGGTGAGCGCGAAGACCAGCAGCACCACGGCCACGGTCTGCGCGGCGCCGAGGAGCAGCCGCCGGGCGACGAAGGAGCGCAGCCCGCTTCCGCTCACGCGAGCCACACCTTGTCGAAGCGCGCCCAGTCGAGCGTGTTGGCGGGGGCCCCGGTCTCCACTCCCTTCACGTTGTTGGCGGTGCCGAGGATCCAGTCGGCGAACCCCCAGATGAGGAAGCCGCCCTCCGCGTACAGGCGGCGCTGCATCCGCTGGTAGACGGCGGCCCGCTCGGTCCGGTCACGGGTGGACTGGGCCTGCCGGTACAGCGCGTCGAAGTCCTTGTGCCGCCACTGGGTGGCGTTGGTGGTGGAGCCGGTCAGCAGCCGCTGCGAGATGTGCGCCTCGATGGGCATGGCGCCGGAGCGGTAGCAGGCGAGGGTGCCGGAGTCGAGGATGTCGCTCCAGTACGAGTCCTTGCTGCCCATTCTCACCTCGACGGTGACACCGGCCTTCGCGGCCTGGTCGCGGAAGATGCCGGCCGCCTCGGTGAACCCGGCGGCGACGGCCGAGGTGTCCAGCCGGACCTTCAGCTTCTCGGCGCCGGCCTGCTTCAGCAGGGACTTGGCGCGGTCCAGGTCCTGTTCGCGCTGCGGCAGGTCGGCCGCGTAGTACTCGTAGCCCTTGCCGAACAGGTCGTTGCCCACGACGCCGGCCCCCGACAGCGCGCCGTCGACGAGTTCCTTCCGGTCGGCGATCAGGAAGAACGCCTCACGGACCCGCTTGTCGTCGAAGGGCGCCCGGTCGGTCTTCATGCAGAACCCCTGCATGGCGCTGCCCCGGAGCCGGACGATCTCGATCTGCCCCTTGCCCTCGTGGGCGCGCGCGGTGGTGGGGTTCAGCTCGTGGGCGTACTCGACCTGGCCGCCGAGGAGCGCGTTGACCCGGGCGGACTCCTCGTTGGCGACGACGAACTCCAGCTCGTCGAGGTACGGGGCGCCCTCCCAGTACGCGTCGTGGCGGCGCAGGACGGCCGAGCGGCCGGGGGTGAAGGACACGAAGCGGAAGGGGCCGGAGCCGATGGGCCTCCTGTCGAAGTCTCCGGCCTTCCGGCCCGCGTTCTCGGGCACGATGTACGCGCCGAACGCGGCCAGCACATTGGGGAACTCGGCGGTCGGCCGCTTCAGCACGAACTCGATGCCCCGCTCGCCGGTGGCCCGGCTCGCGTCGAGGTCGATGGGCTCCAGGGACGCCTTGGCGCGGTACGCCTTCTCCGGGTCGGCGATACGGCGGTAGCTGTAGAGCACGTCCTTCGCGGTCACCGGACTGCCGTCGTGGAAGGTGGCCTCGCGCAGGGTGACCTGCCAGCGGTCCATCGTCTTGTTGGCCTCCCACTTGGTGGCGAGGCGCGGCTGCGCGGACAGGTCGGCGCCGTAGTCGGCGAGCTTGTCGAACAGCGCCTTGGCGCGGGCGACGTCCGCGAACAGGTTCGCCAGGTGCGGGTCCAGGGTCTCGCTGGCGCCGCCGCCCGCGAACGCGGCACGCAGCCGCCCGCCGCGCTTCGGCGTACCGCCGTCGCCGCCGCCCGCCTCGGAGTCGGTGCCGCCCCCGCCGCACGCCGTCAGGGCGAGCGCGCCGAGTGTGGCGGCACCGGTGGCGGCGAGGAAACCGCGGCGGCGCAGGCCGGGGAAACGTTCGTCGTGCATGGAGGTTCCTTGGGGTGTGGTGGTGGATGGGAGAGGGGGGAGGCGCGCGACGAAGGTCAGTGGGGGAGGCGCGTCGTGCGGGTGGTCTTCATCGGGGAGCGGTGAGCCGTGCGACGAGGTGCAGCCGGTCGGCGTCCGTCGTACTGCCGGGCAACCGGCCCTCTCGCCAGGGCGGTTCGGTGCGAGGGCCCGGCCCGTCGTGCAGTTCGAGGACCTCGAAGCCGTGCGCGGCCAGGACGTGGCGCAGTTCCAGTGGGAACAGCAACCGCCAGGCGGAGCGCTGTTCGAGGGGTGGCGCGCCGTCGTCGGAGGTCCATACGCGGACCCGGCAAAGGAGTTGGGCGGTGCGGTCCACGGTCAGGGTGGTGGTGGACCGGTAGGCGGTGCCCCGCCAGGTGAAGCCGTCGACGGTCGAGGTGTCGAGCAGATCGGTGCGGCCCAGAAAATAGGCGCCGTTGCGCATCTCCGCGACCAGCAGCCCGCCGGGGGCGAGCGCGTGGCGGCAGGAGGCGAGGAAGCTGTCGAGCTGGTCGCCGGTGTGGCAGTACAGCAGGGAGCTGTCCAGGCACACGACGGCGTCGAAGGCGGCCAGGGCCACGCCCATGTCGGAGGGGTGGGTGGCCACGCAGTGCTCGGTGGCGCCCAGGACGGCGTGGTTGTGGTGCTCGCCCTCGATGGCGGGGCAACCGCTGCCGGGGACCCGCTTGTTGCACGGTTTGGTGACGTCGGCGAAGTAGCCGCAGCGGGTGCGCTGGAGCAGGTTGCCGCCGACGGTGGCCATGTTGCGCAGCTGTCCGGAGGCGCCGGCGAGGACGGCCTGCGTCAGCGCGGGGTAGCGGCGGCGGATCTCGGGGTGGGCGGCGAGGTCGCTGTTGGTGACGGTCGCGCCGATCCGCACCCCGCCGTCGGGGGTGGACTCGACGCGGTCCAGCGGGAGGTCACGGACGTCGACGAGCCGGGCGGGCCGTTCCACGCCGGTCTTCATCAGGTCGACGAGGTTGGTGCCGCCGCCGAGGAAGCGTGCCTCCGGGTCGGCGTCGAGCAGGGCGAGGGCGCCGGGGACGTCATGGGCGCGCCGGTAGTCGAACTCCCTCACGCGGCGACCTCCTCGGCGGTCGAGCGGTCGGCGGCGGCGCGGGCCACGGCCTCCACGATGGCCACGTACGCGCCGCAGCGGCAGAGGTTGCCGCTCATGCGCTCCTGGATCTCCTCCGGTGTGAGGGGTGGTGGGCCGGCCTCGGGCCGTACGTCGTCGGTGGCGGCGCTGGGCCAGCCCGCCGCGTGCTCCTCGATCACCGCGATCGCGGAGCAGATCTGGCCGGGGGTGCAGTAACCGCACTGGTAGCCGTCCAGTTCGAGGAACGCCTCCTGCACCGGGTGCAGCCGGTCGCCCTCGGCGACACCTTCGATGGTGGTGATCTCCCGCCCCTCGGCCGCCACGGCCAACTGGAGGCAGGAGACGTTCCGGCGCCCGTCGACGAGGACGGTGCAGGCACCGCACTGCCCCTGGTCGCAGCCCTTCTTGGTCCCGGTCAGATCGAGGCGCTCGCGCAGGGCGTCGAGCAGGGTGGTGCGGTGGTCGACGGTCAGTATGTGCTTCTCGCCGTTGACGGTCAGGGTGACGGCGCTGTACGTCGAGGAAGGGGCTGAGGACATGAACAGCCTTCTTTCGCGTATACCGGAGCGGGCCCGGGGGAGGCTCCGGCAGGCAGAGGTGTGCGAGGACAGGGGCGGTAGGGTGCCGCGCGGCGCGACGGCAGCGCTAGGATGCAGCAAGCGGACACGTGTCCGCCTACCCGGACAACTTAACGGACAGTTGTCCGGATCAACAAGGACGGATTCCGGTCAGGGGCCGGTGAGGAGGACGCGTGACAGAGGAGAAGGACGCGCCTCTGCGCTCCGACGCGCGGCGGAACCGCGAGCGCATCCTGGCGGTCGCCCTGGAGGAACTGACCCGGTCCGCGGACGCGCCGCTGAGCGCCATCGCCAAGAAGGCGGGCGTCGGGCAGGGCACGTTCTACCGCCACTTCCCGAACCGCGAGGCTCTCGTCCTGGAGCTCTACCGGCATGAGATGCAGCAGGTCGCCGACAGTGCGGCCGAGTTGCTCGCGGTCCACGCGCCGGACCGGGCGCTGCGGGAGTGGATGGACCGTCTGGCCCGGTTCGCCCTCACCAAGGTGGGGCTCGCGGACGCGATCCGGCAGGCCGCGGGCGCTCCGGGAAGCCCCGGAAGACCTCGCCCCACCCCGGTGCTCGCGGCCGCCGAGGTGCTGCTGCGCGCGGCCGAGGAGGCCGGCACCATCCGGCCCGGTGTGAGCGCGGACGACTTCTTCCTCGCCATCGCGGGCCTCTGGCAGATCGGCCCGAGCGAGGACTGGCAGGCCCGGGCCGGCCGTCTCATGGATCTCGTCATGGACGCCCTGCGCGCGGGGGCGCCGAAGCAGTGAGAGACCGCCGGAGAGCCGGCCGCCCTTGTGTGCGGCGGCCCTCCGGCGGTCGACCGGGTCAGGACTTCTTGAGCTTGTACGCGTTCTTCACGGTGATCGCGAAGGTCGACGCCCGGTCGGCGCCCTTGACCCTGAGGCTGACGGAGCCGTGCCCGTTGCGGTCGAGGTGCTCGGCGGGCAGCGTGGCGAGCGGGGGATGCGCTATCAGCGCCCGGTTCTTCACCACCGGCACCCGACGCCACGTCGCACCGCCGTCGAAGGACGCCTCGACAGTCAGCGCACGCACCCGGCCCCGTGCCTGGTCACCGGTCCGCTGGAGCGTGAACGGCACGGCGACCGTACGGCCGTCCGCGACACGGGACCACCTGTCGACCGGCGGCGCGAACCGCACACCGGTCAGCGGTAGCGCGGCCGTCGTCCCTTCGGCGGTCCGCCCCGAGCGGAACGACCACACGCCGTCGACCTCGGTGCTCACGGCGTTCCACTGACTGCGGTCGGCGTGGGCCCTGAGGGTGTACGTCCCGGTGTCCGCCGGCACGTCCCAGGCCGCGAGGGCGGTGTTCCGCGGTGACTCCTCGGCACCGTCGCGGCTCCTGGTGAGCTGTTCGCCGCCGCGGCTGAGGGTGTAGGAGTAGGTGGCGTACAGATCGTCGCTGGTGAACAGGTGCCGCGGGTCGGAGTCGCCGCCGAGCGGCAGGTCGACGGTGACGGTGTCCCCGGTCCGGGTGAGCTGGCGGCCGTCGGGCGCGAGCGCGGGGGCTCCCACCGGACGGTTCCAGTGCTCGGTGCGGGGGCCGGGCCGGAACACCTCGGGCCGGGTGAGCAGCGCGCGGTGCTCCAGCGGGTCGAAGCTGTCCGCGTTCTGCCAGCTCCACCGCAACTCCTGCGCCCAGGCGATGTCCTTGGACGCGGTGAAGAACTCGGTACGGGTGCCGGGCGAGGGGACGTTGACGCGTCGTCCGCCGACCGGGACGCCCTTCACGGTCGCGGTGGCCAGCTTCGACTTCAGTGGGAAGGGCAGGTCGAAGTCACCGGTCTGCTCGGCGGCGTGGTAGCGCGCCTCGGTCCGCGCGAGCTGGGAGTTCTTGACCCGTCCGGTGAGGGCGGCCGGGATGCGGCCCTCGCGGAAGGCTGCGAGGTAATACACGGGCCCGGTGGCCGTCGGGTAGGAGTACTCGCCGTCGCCGGGGGCGCCGTCGGGGGCCTTTCCGTACACATAGCCCTTGGCGAGGTCCTCGCGGAAGTACGCCGTGTACCGGTTGCCCTTGGCTCGGGTCCTGGACGGCACCGCCCAGTAGTCGGGCGCCCGGTGCCTGAACTGCACGTCGGTGTGGAGGGAGAGCGGGCCGCGCTCCCCTGCGGGGGCCTTCGCCTGCCGTTGGGCGACCCCGACCTGACGGTAGATGTTCTCGGCCTCGCGGTCGTCGACCTTGTGGGCGAGTTTGCGTGCCGCCGTGCCGCCCAGCGTCAGTTCGGTCGCCTTGTCGACGCGGACGCGGGGCTCACCGGTGAGGACGATGTCGCTGTCGAACCAGTACGAGTCGTCCTCGTGGCGGCCGATGAACGCCGAGACGGCATAGGTGCCCGCGGGGACCCGGACCGTGATCTTCGAGGCGAGGGTGGCGAGTTGGGGCTCCTCGAACGGCTCCAGGGACCGGTCGAGCGGCAGGATGTCCACGAGGGAGATGCCGTCGGCGCCCTCCCCCAGATGGTCGCGGAGGTTGAGGGTGAGCTGGTGGCTCTCGGGTTCGAGGCTGAGGCCGACCGGGACGCGTACGGCCGTGGAGCCGGACTCGGCGGTCAGCAGGGCCGAGAGGGCGCCGCCCGTGCGGATGCCGTTGTCGTGGAACGCGACGGCCACGGAGGCCGTGCCCCCGGCGGGGACGGTCACCTGGTCCTCGGCCAGGGCGAGCAGAGTGGTGGGCAGCTTCCCTCGGGTGGACTTCACGTCGAGGGTGAGGTCCAGGGTGATGTCCTCGGCGGTGTCGTTGGTGAAGGACACCTTGCGCCGGGTGTCCTCCGCGGCGCGCGGCCAGGACAGCCGGCCGAAGTCCAGGGCGGACGACGTGGCCGTGACCCGCTGGTCCACCGCCCGTTCGGCGTCGACCAGTCCGGAGCCCTGGTCGTAGACGCTCTCGCCGGCACTGGGCCGGGCGCTGGACACCAGCGCGAGGGCCACCTGGCGGGGCGTCCAGTCGGGGTGGGCCTGCATCACGAGGGCGGCGGCCCCGGCGACGGCGGGCGACGCCATGGACGTTCCGGACAGGCGGGTGTAGGTGTCGTCGACGGGGCCCTCGGGGCCTGCCGGGTCGATGTCGCCGATGGGGGTGTCCTTGGCGCGGGCCGCCGTCACGGCGACACCGGGGGCCTTGATGTTGGGCTTGACGCTGTGGTCACCGAAGAGCGGGCCACGGCTGGAGAAGCTCGCGACGGCGTCGTCACCGCCGGCCGCGCCCACGGCCAGCGCGCCCTCGGCGGCGGCCGGCGGGGAGACCGTGTAGGAGCGGGGTCCGTCGTTGCCGGCGGCCACCACGGGCAGCACTCCGCGCTCCAGCAGGGCCTCGGTGGCCAGCGACCAGGGGTCGGTGCCGTCGCTCAACGCCCGTGATCCCAGCGACATGTTGACGATGTCGACGCCCTCGTCGGCCGCCCACTCCATGCCGTCGATGATGTGGGAGACGGAGCCGAGCGGGCCGGAGAGCACCCGGGCGCTCAGGATCTCGGCGCCGGGCGCGACACCGGCGTACCGGCCGTCGGACGCGGCGCCCGTCCCGGCGATGATTCCCGCGACATGGGTGCCGTGGCCGTCGATGTCGCTCTTCTCGTCGTCCCAGGAGATGAAGTTCTCCGCCTTGGAGACCCGCTGCTCCAGGTCGGGGTGTGTGGCGCGCACCCCGGTGTCGATGACGGCGACCTTGACGCCGCTGCCGTCGAGGCCGCGCGCCCTGAGGCCCTTGGCGTTGATCTGCCCGACCAGGTCGGAGACCGCGACGTCACCGTCCGGGGTGGTCTCCGGTTCGTCGTCCGCGTTCCCTTCGCCGGTGAGCTCGACGGGGGTGTCCAGCCACACCTTCCGCACGGCGGGCGCGAGTTCGGGGTCGGCGCCGTCCTCGGACGTGGTGAGCGTCCGCCACAGGGCACCGCGGTCGTCCTCGGGCAGGGTCACGGCGGTGGCGTCGATCGACTCCAGCGCCACCGTGTTCCCGTGCAGCGCCTCGGCGCGGGTGGCGGCGGGCAGCCGGGGGCCGCGGTGGCGCACGATGAGAGGCAGCCCCCGATCGTCGAGGGCACCGTCGTNNNGCCGGTGGCGACCAGCGGCGCCACGTCCATGGGGATGACCTGGAGGTCGGAACCGCTGCCCCGCCGGACGAAGCCGACGCCCTCGCGGCCCTTGCCGGGCTCGATGTCGACGCGGGGCTCACCCCGCTCGGCGCCGACGGTCACGATGTCGCCGGTGACGAGGGTGAACCGCTTGCCCTTGAGCGAGGCGGCTCCGTCCGCCGCCGGGGAGGCGGAGGTGGGGCTGGGGG
>NZ_LIRK01000030.1 GCF_001419765.1 Streptomyces torulosus | reverse complement strand
TCGGCCGCGGTGGCGCGGAGGGGGAGCCACCGCGGCCGATCCCCGTCGGGATGAAGGTCCTACTTGTCGCCGCCGAGCTTGAGCGCGGGCGGGGCCGGGGCGTGGTTGTCGAGCGTGGTGATCGTGTCGTCGACCGGCGGCGCGGGCGCGTGGTTGTCGAGCGGGGCGACCGGGTCGCCCTTCGGCGGGGCCGGGGCGTGGTTGTCGAGCGTGGTGATCGTGTCGTCGGCGGGCGGGACCGGCGCGTGGTTGTCCAGCGCCGCGTTCTGCGGGTTCTTCTTCTTGTCGCTCATGCTGACGAACTCTCCCCTGGTTCGAGTGAAGGCTGTACGGGCCCCGTCCGGCGGCTCCCCCGAGGCGTCGCCGGACCGAGGCCCACGCGGCCCTCGCACGGATCACGAGGACCGACGACCCGCCTGCCCCCCGACGCGACGGATCACTGCGCTGAGCATGTCAGGCGCGCATAAACAATCGATGAACGCCCCCTCCGCGGCGCGCCTCGGACCGCGCGGCGGGCCTCAGGCCGCGGGGGCCGGTGAGAGCAGTGCCCGCACCTCGACCGCCTCGGGGGCACCGACCTGCTCGTACAGCGCCAGGGCCTCCCGCCAGCAGGCGCGGGCGCGGTCCGCCTGGCTGAGGGCGTCCAGCGACCGCCCCAGAGCCGTCAGGACGTTGGCCCGCATCCGGTCCCCGCCGATGCAACCGGTCGCCAGGGCCTGTTCGGCGTGCTGCGCCGCCCTGGCCGGGCGGCGCCCCGCGAAATGGGCCTGGGCGATACGGAAGTGCGTCGTCCCCTCCCACAGGCGCTGCCGGTTGGTCCGGAACATCTGCAGGGCCTCGGCCAGTTCGTCCAGCGCCTCCGAGGTGCGCCCCGCCTCCGTGAGGGCGAGCCCCAGGGCGTAGCGCGCGTTGGCCAGCCGCAGGGTGAGTCCCAGGCGGTCGTACAGATCGATGCCCTGCTGGGCCAGCGTGATCGCGTGGCCGGTGCGGCCCATGGCCAGGTGGACCCGGGAAAGGTTGCACAGCGCGCTCGCCTCCAGCGGCTGGTTCCCGGCCGCCCGCGACCCCTCGATCGCCGCGAGGAGACAGCTCTCGGCGTCGGCGTTGCGGCCCTGGATGAGCGCGATGATGCCCCGGTCGTTGCTCGCCCAGTTGAGGGCGGTGGTGTCCCCGGCCCGCTCGGCGAGGTCCACGGCCCGGCGTGCCTCGTCCTCGGCGTCGTCGTAGCGCCCCGCCACCAGGTGGACATTGATCAGCGTCGCCCGGGCCCGCCCCTCCGTACGCGGGTCGCCGGCGGCCCGGGAGGCGTCCCTGGCGGCCAGCGCGGCGGACTCGTACTGCCTGGAGTTGGCTCCCGACTCCCCGAGGTCCTTGGCGGCCCACAGCAGGTCCACGCCCCGGCGCAGCCGGTCGGTGGCGAAGGCCTGGCGGGCGCAGGCCAGCAGGCAGTTGGCCTCCGAGTACAGCCAGTCGAGGGCCTCCTGTCGGCCGCTGAAACGCAGACCCGGGTACTCGGTCGGCTCCAGGTCGTCCGCCAGCCGGTCCCCGGGCCTTTCGAGCCGGTACACCTCCGCCGCCGTCGCCAGATAGAAGTCCAGCAGGCGGGACATGGCCGCGTCCCGCTCACCGGGCGGCTGCTCGTCCCGCTCCGCGCACGCACGCGCGTAGAGCCGGACCAGATCGTGGAAGCGGTAGCGGCCGGGAGCGGCGGATTCCAGGAGGGAGGTGTCGACGAGGATCTCCAGCAGGTCCTCGGTGTCCTCCGGGGAGAGGTCCAGGACGGCGGCCGCGGCGGCGAGCGAGATGTCCGGGCCGTCGGCCAGACCCAGCAGGCGGAAGGCGCGGGCCTGGGCCGTCTCCAGCTGGCCGTAGCCCAGTTCGAAGGTGGCCTTCACGGCCAGGTCGCCGGCCTGGAGCTCGTCCAGCCGCCGGCGTTCGTCGGCGAGCTTCGCCGCGAGGACGGACACCGTCCAGGTTCGGCGGGCGGCGAGGCGGGACGCGGCGATGCGGATGGCGAGCGGCAGGAAGCCGCAGGCGGCGACCACGTCGAGGGCGGCCTTCCGCTCGGCGGCGACCCGCTCCTCGCCGACGATCCGGGTGAACAGCTGGAGCGCCTCGTCCGGGGACATGACGTCGAGGTCGACGAGGTGTGCCCCGGCCAGGTCGACCATGCGCACCCGGGCGGTCACCAGGGCCGCGCAGCCCGCGGTGCCGGGCAGCAGGGGCCGGACCTGGGCGGCGTCACGGGCGTTGTCGAGGAGGACCAGGACCCGGCGGCCGTCCAGGACGGACCGGTAGAGCGCGGCCCGCTCCTCCAGCGAGTCGGGGATCGCCGAGTCGGTGGTGCCGAGGGCCCGCAGGAAGGAGCCGAGGACGGTCTCCGGGTCGGCGGGCCGGGCGCCGGCGCCCTGGAGGTCGACGTACAGCTGTCCGTCGGGGAAGGCCGGCCTGGCCTGGTGGGCGACGTGCACGGCGAGGGTCGTCTTGCCGACGCCGCCGATGCCCGCGAGCGCGGAGACGGCCATGACCTGGCCCTCGGCGGCGGAGGCCGCCGACAGCACCTCGCTCAGCTCCGAGACGAAGGAGGACCGGCCCGTGAAGTCCGGCACGGTCGCCGGGAGCTGGGCCGGGCGCACGGCGGTGGCGGACGGCTCGGCGGCGAGCGGGGCGGAGGGCTCGGCGAGGGTCGGGTCGGCCCGCAGGATCCGCTGCTGGAGTTCGCGCAGGCCGGGTCGCGGGTCCACGCCGAGTTCGTCGGCGAGCAGGCGGCGGGTGTCGGCGTACACGGCGAGGGCCTCGGCCTGCCGGCCGCTGCGGTACAGGGCCAGCATGAGCAGTTCCCGCAGCCGCTCCCGCAGGGGGTGCGCGGCGGTCAGGGCGGTCAGCTCGGACACCGCCTCGGCGTGGCCGCCCTGCTCCAGGTCCATGTCGAGCCGGGACTCGACGAGTTGGAGCCGCCATTCGTCGAGGCGGGCCCGCTGGGTCTCCGCGTACGGGCCCGGGACGCTCGCCAGGACCTCGCCGTCCCACAGGCCGAGCGCCTTGTTCAGCAGCAGACGGGCCTGGTACAGGTCCCCGGAGCTCTTGGCCTTCTCCGCGTCGGCGGCGAGGTCCTGGGCGACGGCGAGGTCGAGCGCGCCACCGGACAGGGAGCGGATCGCGTAGCCGCCGGACTCGCTGACCAGGACGTCGGGGGAGAGGGCCTTGCGCAGCCGGGACGCGTAGGTGCGTACGGCGGCGAGCGCCTGGGAGGGCGGGTCGTCGCCCCACAGCGCGTCGATCAGTTCGCTCGCGGTGGCGGTACGGCCCTCACGGAGCAACAGCGCTGCCAGCAGGGCGCGTTGCTGCGGTGAGCCGGTGGCGAGGGGCTCGGTGCCGCGCCAGGCGCGTACGGGTCCGAGCACGCTGAACCGGAGCCCCGTGGCGGTCCCGGCCTCCGGCTCCGGGGTCACGCGGCCTTCCGGATCCGGATCCGTCGGTCCGGGCGCCGACAGCGGAGCCCGCCCCTCCCCGGAACCCCGCTGCTCCGGCACCCGCGGCTCACCAGCCTCCGGCACTCGCGACTCACCGCCCATCGACGCCCCCCAAGGCCCTCTGATATCCAGGCCAGTTTGCCTTGTTCATGGCAGATACGTCAGCCGTGCGAGACCCCGATCACAGGGAGCCGTCCGGGATGTCACCAGGTCCACACAACCTCTCCTCGACTCTCCGGGTGCGGGGCAATGACCGCCACGGGAGCTGACGATCCGTCAGATCAGCGCTACCGTGGCGCACATGGAGACCATGGAGAGCGAGACGGTATTCCCGAAGATCATCTCCGTCGACGACCACACGGTGGAGCCCCCGAACGTCTGGCAGGACCGGCTCCCCAAGAAGTACCGGGACATCGGCCCCCGGATCGTGCGCGCGCCGCTGAAGGAGATGACGTTCCTCGGCGGCCGTTTCCGGCCCGTCATGGGCGCCCCCGGAGACGACGGCCCCATCGGCGACTGGTGGGTGTACGAGGACCTGCACCGCCCCCTGACCCGCCTCGACACCGCCGTCGGCTACTCCAGGGACGAGATCAAACTGGAGATCATCACCTTCGAGCAGATGCGCCCCGGCTCCTACGACGTGGAGCAGCGCCTCGCCGACATGGACGTCAACCACGTCCAGTCCGCCGTCTGCTTCCCGACCTTCCCGCGCTTCTGCGGCCAGACCTTCACCGAGGCCGCGGACCACGAGCTGGGTCTGCTGGGCGTGAAGGCGTACAACGACTGGATGGTGGAGGAGTGGTGCGGGCCGAAGGCGCGGGGCCGGCTCGTCCCGCTCACCCTCATCCCCCTGTGGGACGCCGAACTCGCCGCCGCCGAGGTCCGCCGCAACGCCGCGCGCGGGGTGCGGGCCGTCGCGTTCTCCGAGATACCGCCGTATCTGGGTCTGCCCTCCGTCCACACCGACGACTGGGACCCCTTCTTCGCCGCCTGCGACGAGACGGGCACGGTCATCGCGATGCACATCGGCTCCAGCAGCCGCATGCCGTCCACGTCGGCCGACGCGCCGCCCGCCGTCGGCTCCACCATCACCTTCGCCAACTGCTGCTTCTCGATGGTCGACTGGCTGATGAGCGGCAAGTTCGAGCAGTTCCCGAACCTCAAGGTCATGTACGCCGAGGGCCAGATCGGGTGGATCCCCTACATCCTGGAGCGGGCGGACGTGGTGTGGGAGGAGAACCGCGGCTGGGGCGGCGTCGCGGACAAGGTCCACCGGCCGCCGTCCGAGCTGTTCACCGAGCATGTCTTCGGCTGCTTCTTCGACGACGCGTTCGGGCTGCGCAACCTCGACGCCATCGGCGTGGGCAACGTCCTGTACGAGACGGACTACCCGCACTCCGACTCCACCTGGCCCAAGTCGCGGGAGGTCGGCGAGGCCCAGATGGGGCACCTCGCCCCCGACGTGGTCGACCGGATCGTCCGCCGGAACGCCATCGACCTGCTGGGCCTGACCGACGACGGGCTCTGGCCGGGACCGGGGAGCACGGCGTGAACGGGACCGGGGAGCACGAGGTGAACGGGGCCGGCGCGTCCCTCCGCTACGGGATGCAGCTCCCCGTCCAGTCGCAGAGCACCCTCTACGCCGAGCCGTGGGAGGCGGACGCCGGGCCCGAGGACCTCGTCGAGATCGCGCGGGCCGCCGACCGCGCCGGGTTCGCCTACATCGCGAGCTGCGACCACGTGGCGATCCCCCGGCGGCTCGCGGACGCGATGGGCACCGTCTGGTACGACCCGGTCGCCACGCTCGCCTTCCTGGCCGGCGTCACCGAACGGGTCCGCCTCCTCAGCCATGTCGCGATCGTCGGGCTGCGGCACCCGCTGCTGACGGCGAAGCAGTACGCGACCCTCGACCACCTCGCGGGCGGGCGCCTGATCCTCGGTGTGGGCGCCGGGCACGTGCGGGAGGAGTTCGAGGTGCTGGGGGTGGACTTCGAGCGGCGGGGTGCCGTCCTGGACGAGTGCGTCGACGCGCTGCGGGCCGCGCTGGGCCCGGACGAGTTCCCGGCCCACCACGGGAAGGCGTACGACTTCGAGGACCTGGGCCAGCGGCCCCGCCCGGCGCAGGCCCGTGTCCCGCTGTGGGTCGGCGGCTCCTCCCCGGCGGCCGTCCGCCGGGCCGCCGTCCGCGGTGACGGCTGGCTGCCGCAGGGCGACCCGCGCGACCGGCTGCCGGGGCAGATCGCCCGGCTGCGGCGGCTGCGGGAGGAGGCGGGGGTCACCGAACCGTTCACGGTCGGCGCGATCACCGAGCCGCTGTACGTAGGGGAGCCGGCGTGGGACGTCGGCCGCCGCACGCTCAGCGGCCCCCCGGAGGCACTCGCGGAGTCGCTCCGGGGGTACGCGGCGATGGGCGTGGACCAGATCCAGGTGCGGTTCCGCAGCCGTGGACGGGCCGAACTCACCGACCAAATAGGCGAGTTCGGAGAGCGGGTGGCTCCGCTGCTGTGACCGGCCGACGGGAGGAACCTGTCTGACAGCCAGACAATCTCTTATTGAAACTTCGAACAACTGACGCCCGAGTCACGTATGTACGTACGTCATGGCTTCGGCGGAAGGACAGCGAAGTGCGATCCCCCCGGCACGTCCTCACTTCCCAGCACGTCGGCACCACCGTTTCCGCAGCTCCGTCGCGTGGGCTGACCGTCGCGCTCGCCTGCGCCGAGGGCGACTGGCCCCACGCCGACTGGCCCGAGCCCGACGATCCGTACGTCACGCGCGCGGTGCCCCTGGCCCCGCCCTACCGCGGCCTGCGCGCGTCCGGCGCGGATGTCGTGGTCCTGCGCTGCGCCGACCCGTCCGACTCCTTCCCGGAGCTGCTGAGGACGATGGGGGCCATGAGCGCCCCGGTGATCGTGGTGACCCCGCGCAGGGACACCGGGGCGGTCGTCGAGGCGTTCCGGGGCGGGGCCGGCTATCTGGTCGAGGGCGACTACTGCGCCTGCATGCTCTCCTCGGCCGTCATGGCCGCGACGGTCGGGCACACCTATCTGTCGCCCGTCGCCTGCGCCGCCCTCCGTGACGCGGCCCAGCGGATGCCGGACGGCGGGGAGACGGGGGAGCGGCTGCGGTCGCTGCTCTCGCCCCGCGAGCGGCAGATCATGGAGCTCCTCTCCACCGGACTCGGCGCCCAGGAGATCGGCCTGCGGCTGCGGCTGAGCGAGAAGACCGTCCGCAACAACCTCAGCAACATCTACGCCAAGCTCGACGTCCGCGGAGGCACGGAAGCGGTCCTCCGCTGGCTGGGCGCGACCCCCACGGTCCGCGTGTGAACGCACCCCTTCGCAGATGAGAACGAGCCTCCACGCCAACGCGGAGGCTCGTTCTCATCTGCG
>NZ_LIRK01000003.1 GCF_001419765.1 Streptomyces torulosus | reverse complement strand
TCTCCGACTCAGGTCACTAGTGCTGTGACCGGACCTGGCCTCGACCCCGCCACCCCCGGGCACCGGGGTCGAGGCCGCCGGCGGTTCGGTCAGCCCGTCCAGTCCGCCCCGCGCCCCCGCACCTCGTCGAACACCAGCCAGGTCCGTGTCGAACGCACCCCGGGAACGCCCTGGATGCTCTCCAGCACGACCGAGCGCAACGCCTCGTTGTCCGGCGCGCGCACCAGCACCAGGACGTCGAAGTCCCCCGACACCAGGGAGACGTGCTCCACGTACGGGATCTCACGCAGCTCGCGCGAGATGTCCCGCCAGGCGGCCTGCTCGGTGCTCAAGGTGATGTAGGCGCTCGTGCCGAGGCCGGCCCGCTTGGGGTTCAGCTGAGCGGTGAAGCCGGTGATCACCCCCTCGGCCAGCAGCCTGCCGACGCGCGTGTAGGCGTTGGCGCGCGAGATGTGCACCTGCTCGGCCAGCGCACGGACCGACTGGCGGGCGTCCTTCAGCAGCCGGGCCAGGATCTGGCGGTCGGTGTCGTCGAGCGGGACGGCAGTTCGTCCGGGCACGGGCCCCGCCGGCGAGTCCATCTCGGACACATTGCTCTCCAGAACGTCGAGATTCGGCACTTCATCTGCGGTTCACGCGAAGTCTTGAACACATATTCCCTCGTCGTCACCATTCTCCTGTCAAGCGTCCAGAGAAAGTGAGCGCCCTCCATGTCCGTGAAGAGCCTCCGACAGACGGTCCAGGGGCTTCTGCCGTCCCTCACACCGGTGCGGTTCGTGGCCGAGGACGGCACCCCCGTGGCCAAGCCCCCGGTCGGCTACAGCGAGCCTTCTGAGGAGGCCCTGCGCGAGGCCTACCGGCGCATGGTCCTGGGGCGCCGCTTCGACACCCAGGCCACCGCGCTCACCAAGCAGGGCCGGCTCGCCGTCTACCCGTCCAGCCGGGGCCAGGAGGCCTGCCAGATCGGCGCCGTGCTCGCCCTGCGCCCGGACGACTGGCTGTTCCCGACCTACCGGGACTCCGTCGCCCTGGTCACCCGAGGCATCGACCCGGTCGAGGTGCTCACCCTGCTGCGCGGCGACTGGCACTGCGGATACGACCCGGCCGCCACCCGCGTCGCCCCCCAGTGCACCCCGCTGGCCACCCAGGTGCTCCACGCCACCGGCATGGCGGAGGCGCAGCGCCGCAAGGGCGAGGACGGCGTGGCCATGGCCCTGATCGGCGACGGCGCCACCAGTGAGGGCGACTTCCACGAGGCGCTGAACTTCGCGGCCGTCCTCCGTGCGCCGGTCGTCTTCTTCGTCCAGAACAACAAGTACGCGATCTCCGTCCCGCTGGCCCGGCAGACCGCGGCGCCCGCCCTCGCCTACAAGGGCATCGGCTACGGGGTGCGCTCCGAGCAGGTCGACGGCAACGACCTCGTCGCCGTGCTCGCGGTGCTCACCGACGCCGTCGCGCACGCCCGCGCCGGGCACGGCCCCGTCCTGGTCGAGGCGCACACCTACCGCATGGACGCGCACACCAACGCCGACGACGCGACCCGCTACCGCGACGCCGAGGAGGTCGAGCGCTGGGGCGCCGCGGACCCCCTCAGCCGGCTGGAGACACACCTGCGGGCCCGCGGCGTGCTCACCGACGCGGACACGGCGGCGGCACGGGAGGAGGCGGAGGCCCTGGCCGCGGACCTGCGCACCCGCATGAACGCCGACACCACCGCCGACCCGATGGAACTCTTCGACCACGTCTACGCCGACCCCACCCCGCAACTGCTGGAGCAACGCGCCCAGTTGGCGGCCGAGCTCGCCGAGACCGCCCTGACCCAGGAGGACTGACCCATGGCCGAGACCACCAAGGTCACCATGGCGCAGGCGCTCAACACCGCGCTGCGCGACGCCCTGCGCGAGGACGACCGCGTGCTCGTCTTCGGCGAGGACGTCGGGCCGCTCGGCGGCGTCTTCCGCATCACCGACGGACTGACCCGCGACTTCGGCGAGGAGAGGTGCTTCGACACCCCGCTCGCCGAGGCCGGCATCGTCGGGCTCGCCGTCGGCATGGCCATGGGCGGCTTCCGGCCCGTGGTGGAGATGCAGTTCGACGCCTTCGCCTACCCGGCGTTCGAGCAGATCGCCTCCCACGTCGCCAAGCTGCGCAACCGGACCCGGGGACGGCTCACCCTGCCCATGGTGATCCGTGTCCCGTACGCGGGTGGCATCGGCGGAGTCGAGCACCACTGCGACTCCAGCGAGGCCTACTACGCGCACACGCCCGGCCTGAAGGTCGTCACCCCGGCGACGGCCGAGGACGCGTACTGGCTGCTGAGGGACTCGATCGCCGACCCGGACCCGGTGGTCTTCCTGGAGCCGAAGAAGCTGTACTGGTCGCGCGAGGACACCGACCTGGGGCGCAGGGGCGCACTGCCGTTCGGGCGGGCCGCCGTACGGCGGGAGGGCCGTGACGCCACGGTCGTCGCGTACGGGCCCTCGGTTCCGGTGGCCCTGGCAGCGGCCGAGGCCGCGGCGGCCGAGGGCATCGAACTGGAGGTCGTCGACCTGCGCACGATCGTCCCCTTCGACGACGAGACGGTGACGGCTTCCGTACGGCGGACCGGGCGCTGCCTGGTCGTGCAGGAGGCGCAGGGATTCGCGGGGGTCGGGGCGGAGATCGCCGCGCGCGTGCAGGAACGCTGCTTCCACTCGCTGGCCGCCCCGGTCCTGCGGGTGGCCGGCTTCGACATCCCCTACCCGCCGCCGAAACTGGAGCACGCCCATCTGCCCGGTGTCGACCGGGTCCTCGACGCCGTCGACCGCCTCCAGTTCGGCGACGAGCCGGACACCCGGCATCTGCTGAAGGGAGCGGTCGCATGACCACGGCAACGCGTCTGGAGCAGCTGTTCCGGCTGCCCGACCTCGGTGAAGGGCTCACCGATGCGGAGATCGTCGAGTGGAAGGTCGCCGTCGGCGACACCGTGACCGTCGACCAGATCGTCGTCGAGGTCGAGACCGCCAAGGCCGCTGTCGAGGTGCCTGTCCCGTACGCGGGCACGGTGCTCCGGCTGCACGCCGAGGCGGGCACGGCGCTGGCGGTGGGGGAACCGCTGATCACCGTGGGGGCGGGCGTCCCCGAGGACGCGGGTGGCGCACCGGACCCGGTGGTGCCGGCCGACACGGCGGCGGAGCGTTACCGGGAGGAGGAACAGGCCGGATCCGGCAATGTACTGATCGGCTACGGCACGGGCCACGGCCCGACGACCTCGCGCCGCCGCCGTCGGCGCGCCGCCGCGGCAGCGGGCCCGTCCGCGAGCACCGCGCCTGCCGGAGCCGCCGGGAGCGCCGGTGCCGCGCAGCGAACCGGAGCGGTCGACGGTGCCGTAGCGGCGGGCAGCGCCGCATCCGTGTCGCACGCCGCGGCCGACATCTCGCCCGCCACCGCCACCGCGTCGCACGCCCCCCGGGTGATCTCCCCCCTCGTGCGGAGGATGGCCCGGGACCACGGCGTCGACCTCACCGGCGTGTCACCGTCCGGCCCGGCGGGAGTCGTCCTCAGAAAGGACGTCGAGCAGGCCATCGCCCGGGCCGGGCGGACCGCGAGCCCGAGCCCGGCCCACAAGGCCGCGGCCCCCGCCCCCGCACCGCTGCAGCAGACCACCACGTCGGCCGGCCCCGAGCGCATCCCCCTGCGCGGAGTCCGCCGCGCCGTCGCCGACAAGCTCTCCCGCAGCCGGACCGAGATCCCCGACGCCACCACCTGGGTCGACGTGGACGCTACCGGGCTGCTCGAGGCCAAGAAGGCGCTGGAGACCGCCGGAACCGGCACCCGCATCGGTCTGCTGGCGCTCCTCGCCCGCATCTGCGTCGCCGGACTGCGCCGCTTCCCCGACCTGAATTCCACGGTCGACACAGAACGCCGGGAGATCCTCCGCCACGGCGAGGTGCACCTTGGCTTCGCCGCCCAGACCGAACGCGGGCTGGTCGTCCCGGTCGTCCGCGACGCCCACCTCATGACGACCGTCCAACTGGCCGCCGAACTCGCCCGGTTGACCGAACTCGCGCGCGGCGGGAACCTTCCGCCGCACGCGCTGACCGGAGGCACGTTCACCCTGAACAACTATGGGGTGTTCGGCGTCGACGGATCCACACCGATCATCAACCACCCGGAGGCCGCCCTCCTCGGCGTGGGCCGCCTCGTCGACAAACCCTGGGTCGTCGACGGCCAGTTGACGGTCCGCAAGGTCACCCAGCTCTCCTTCAGCTTCGACCACAGGGTCTGCGACGGAGGAGTGGCCGGTGGCTTCCTCCGCTTCGTGGCCGACTGCGTCGAGCGCCCGGCGATCCTGTTCGCGGACGTCTGATCCGCCAATCTCACCCGTCGGACCTCGCTCAGCCCCTCGATCTTCAGTTCAGCCCGTCGCCTGTCATTCCCCGGCCCCCAGGCCTTGCGTGCATCCGCCCTGGGGGAGACCGCACCCACCGACCTACCGAATGTTCGGCCAGGAGTTCCCTATGCCCACCGACTTCTACGCCCGCCACGCGGACCTGCTCCAGCAGGCCGTGGAGCACGCCGCGGACCGCGGCTACTGGACGCCGTATCCGGAGACGCCCAGTACCTCCGCCTACGGAGCCGAGGCGCCCCAGCAGGGTGAGGCCGCCTTCCGTGCCCTCCTCGGCAACCCCTTCCCCCTCGAAGGGCACCCCACCGCCGGCACCGTCCCCGCCACCGAGTTCTCGCCCTTCGGCTTCCCACTCGACGTCAGCTACCCCTACCTCGCCCCCGGCACAGCCGTCTCCACGGCCAAGGCCGCCGCCGCACCGTGGCGCGCCGCGAGCCCCGACACCCGGGCCGGAGTGGCGGCCGAGATCCTGGCCCGGCTGAACGCGGCGAGCTTCGACATCGCGCACGCCGTCCAGCACACCACCGGCCAGCCGTTCGTGATGGCCTTCCAGGCCGGCGGCCCGCACGCCCAGGACCGCGGGCTCGAAGCGGTGGCGTACGCCTGGTACGAGCAGAAGCGCCACCCGGCCACCGCCCGCTGGAGCAAGCCGCAGCGCAAGGGCGGCCCGCTCGTCATGGACAAGACGTACACCCCGGTCGGACGCGGCGTCGCCGTGCTGATCGCCTGTAACACCTTCCCCACGTGGAACGGCTACCCCGGCTTGTTCGCGAGCCTGGTCACCGGCAACCCGGTGATCGTCAAGCCGCATCGGCGGGCCGTGCTGCCGCTGGCCATCACGGTGCGCATCGCCCGTGAGGTCCTGGCGGAAGCCGGATTCGACCCGGACGTGGTGCTGCTCGCCGCCCAGCGCCCCGGCGAGCGCACCGCCACCGCCCTGGCCACACACCCCGATGTGCGCATCGTGGACTTCACCGGGTCCAGCGAGTTCGGCGACTGGCTGGAGACCAACGCCCGCCAGGCCGCCGTGCACACGGAGAAGGCCGGACTGAACACCGTCCTCGTCGACTCCACCGACGACTACGCGGGACTGCTGCGCAACCTGGCCTTCTCGCTCGCCCTCTACAGCGGGCAGATGTGCACCACACCGCAGAACATCCTGGTCCCGCGCGAGGGCTTCACCACCGACCAGGGGCGGCGCACGGCCGACGAGTTCGCCACCGACCTGGGTGCGGCGCTGGACAAGCTGCTCGGCGACCCCGTGCGTGCTGCCGGCACCCTGGGCGCGATCGTGAACGAGGGCGTCCTGAACCGGCTGGAGGAGGCGGCGACGGTCCTCGGCGGCCGTGTCGCGCACCCCTCCCGGGAGTTGGCGCACCCCGAGCACCCCGACGCGGTCGTCCGCACCCCGCTGGTGGCCCGGCTCGACGCCGGGACCGACGAGAAGACCTACACCAGCGAGTGGTTCGGACCGGTCTCGTTCGTCATCGGCACCGACTCCACCACGCACGGCCTGCGGCTCCTGCACGAAACCGTCCGCCAGTACGGTGCACTGACCGCCTCCGTGTACACCACCGACGACGACGTGCTGGAGGCGGCCCGCGAGACCGCTCTGGACGCGGGCGTGCACCTGTCGGAGAACCTGACCGGCGCCGTCTTCGTCAACCAGTCGGCCGCCTTCAGCGACTTCCACGGCACGGCGGCCAACCCCGCCGCCAACGCGGCCCTCACCGACCCGGCCTTCGTCACCGGCCGCTTCTCCGTGGTCCAGTCCCGCCGTCACGCCCCCGAGGAGGAGAACAGCAGCATCTGATGCCCGCCCCTCCAGCCGGAGGGATTCGCGCCGCCCGCGCCGGACCTGCCCGGCGCGGCTGTCGCCGATTCAGCAGTCCGAGTCGGCGGTGACGACGTGGCCCGGCGACGTCTCCGAGGTCTCCGAGGCCAACGCGCCGACGAGCTGGGCGAATTCGGTGCGTTGCCGGTCGGTCAGGGTGGCGTAGAGCGGCGCCTGCAGTTCGTCGGTGACGTTCTCCGCGCGCCTCCATCGGGGCACCAGGGCTGCGGCGACCGGCTGCGGCTCCGGCCAGCCGTAGTGACCCGCCTGCTCGACGCCCAGGTTGATGATCATCGCTTCTCGGGCACTCAGTCCGCTCAGGCGCACCGCCGCCAGATGGCAGGCGCCACGGTGTTCCCGCAGGACGTGTAGGCGCTGCATGGCCGCTCCGACCGGGTCGTCGGCGGGGCAGGGCTGCGCGCGCCAGCCGGCGAACAGGGGCAGCGCGTCGGCGTCGGCCGCATCGATCAGCTGCTGCGCCAAGCGGTTGAAGTGCTCGACGTCGACGTCGCAGGGGATGTGGGCGCGCCCCCACGTCCGGACGGCCGAGGCCTAGCATGCGGCGGCTTCCCTCGCCGGCATCACGGGCCGGCCTGCCAACCAGCCCGGGGCCACCAGGTGAGGGCCGAGGAAGCCCTGTACCGCTTGGACCACCGGGACCGATGCCTCGCCGAGCACCCCGAACCGGCCGCGGCAGTAGAAGCCGCGGCCCGGGGGAAACCCGGCACGCAGACCCAGGGCGGCGGTCGTCTCGTCGGATATGAACTCGTCACCGAAGTCGTGGAGGGGCCGGGCAACAGCGGCGATGCAGTCGAAGATCTCCATACGCCGAAGATCGCCCCTCAGGACTCAATAGGCCGGCTTCACGCCCACGGCACGTTACGTCACCGCCCACATCGCCGCCCAGCTCACCCTCGCCCGGGCCGGCCTTGCCACCGCGCTCGTTCCCCGGACCGCCATCGACCCGGCCGCACCGGGAATCCGCACGGCGCGCATCGAGGATCGCCCTGTCCAGCGCCTGCTGTTCGCCGCGACGCGTCACACCGAGACCGCGAACCCGACGACCACGGCAGTCGTCGCAGCTCTGCGCACAGCCACGCGGCAGGACCGCACCCAGGGCCTTCGGCCGGCCTAGGACACGTCCTCGAGGGGGCGCAGGAAGCGGCGCTCGTACCGCTTGATGCAGCGGGTCCTACGGGCCAGTTCGAATGCTTCCTGGCACTCCGGGTCGGAGCTGCTGTCCGTGCGGTACTGCTCGTACGCGGCCAGGCTGGGAAAGGAGAACAAGGCGTAGGCGATGTCGCTGTCGCCCTCGCTCGGCAGGAAGTATCCATGGTGCGTCCCGCCGAAACGGTCGACGAGGCGGACCCAGCGGCGACCGTATTCCTCGAAGTCCTCCAGCTTGTCGGGGTCGATCTCATACTTCAGATGAACAGTGATCATGCCTGCGATCATGCCGGGTGGCGGTCTGCACTCGAAGGCGGCCCGTACTTTGCGTCGGGTGGCGGTGCGCTGGAGGAGACGGGGCCGGCATACCTGCCGGCCAGCGCCCTGCCAAGCCGTGCGCACGGTCAG
This sequence comes from Streptomyces torulosus, assembly GCF_001419765.1. Taxonomy (GTDB): domain Bacteria; phylum Actinomycetota; class Actinomycetes; order Streptomycetales; family Streptomycetaceae; genus Streptomyces; species Streptomyces torulosus. Next base: position 34,597 of record NZ_LIRK01000003.1, on the reverse strand, counting down.
GCGGTACCGGACGGCAGCTGTCCGCGGATCGCGAATCCTGTGGCCGTCGCCTCGGCCAGGTACATGCGCTGCCGCAGCCGGCCGTCGGCTCCCACCGAGACCCTGCCGCGCGGTCCGGCCAGAGTGAGTCCGTGCAGGGCACGCGAGACCTCATCGCCCCGCGGCGACCCCGCTTTCCGTGCCGCCCGGGCGAACAGCCGCAGGCCCTCGTACGCCGACTCCGTCAGCGCCGACGGTGAGGGCGCCCAGGGACCGAAAGCGGCCCGGTAGCGTCGCAGGAAGTCGGCGTTCTCCGTTGTGTCCAGGGCGGAGAAGTAGGGCAGGCAGGACCAGACCCCGCTGCCCGCGGCTCCCAGATGTTCTCGGGTGCTCTCCTCCAGCAGGGGTGCGAGCGTACGGAGACGACGGCGCAGTCCCGCGGCGTGGAACCGTCGCTCGAAGTCGATCGAGCTCCACCCCACGAGGCTGGAGAGCACCAGGTCGGCGCCGGACGCCTCGATGTCCTCCAGCACGTCGTCGAAGGACGACTCGCCGAGCCGGACGAGGCGCTCGCCGACGACCTGCCCGCCGTGGTGCTCCGCGATGCGGCGGCCCTGCGTGGAGACGGCCCGGGGCCAGGAGTAGTCGTTGCCGATCAGGTACCAGGAGCGACCCCCGCTCTCGCGCATCAGCGCAGGAACCGCCTGTGCCAGTTGGTCCGCCACCGACTCGCCGAGCCGGAACAGGGTTCCGTCCTGCACGCGGCTGCCCTCGTTCGCGGCCGTGTAGAGGTACAACAGGCCCGACGCCCGCGCGTAGCTGCTCACCGTGTCGAAGGTCGCCGAGCTGTGTACACCCACCACGGCCCCCAGGCCGCGCCGCCGGTCGAGTTCCCGCAGCCGGGCCAGCCCCGTGGCGGCGTGGGTGCGATCGTCGATCACCTCGATCCGCACCGGCCGGCCGCCGATCCCGCCCTCGGCATTGATCTCCTCGGCCGCCAGCGCCGCGCAGTTGGCGGCGGCCCGGCCGAACAGGCCGGCGCTCCCCGACAGACTGGTCAGCAGGGCGACACACGTCGCGTCGGCCGGGCCCTCGCCGTCCGGCACCGCGGGGCCCGGGCCGCCCGTCATCCAGCCGAGAGCCTCCTGATCGAGTTCGGTGACCGTACGCACCCGTGTGCCCCCGGGCTCACGGGCGAAGGTGATGGTGATCCGCCCCGTCCACGGCGTCTCGTGCCGCAGCACGATCCGCCGGTACGGCCGCATCTCGACGATGCGTGCCGTGCCCCGCACGGTCGTCTCGCCCCCTGGGCCCGCGAACGGCAGGGGTATGTCGATGTCGGCCGCCGCGCCGGGCTCCGCGTGCTCGAACCGCGCGGAGAACAACCAGCCCGGGCCGCCCGATCGTCCGAACATGTCGAACGCCTCGTGCGGGGGCACACCGAGGTGCGTCTCGTTGACGAGGACGATCTCGTGCATGGGCTCTCCTCAGCAGGCCGTGGCAGGGCCCGGCTGACGGGCACACCGGGAGGCGTGCCCGTCAGCCGTCATCCGCTCTTTGCTTCACGCAGCCCGCTCTCCGGTCGGTCCGCTGCCGTCTCCTGGTCCGTGGGCAGCGACTGCTCGTAGATCTGGCGCAGGAACGCGATCGCCGCGTCCGCGCGGTTGGGGCCCAGGCGGTACCGCCGGTGTTTGCCGTCTCGGATCTCGGAGACCAGTTGCGCGTCCCGCAGGATCCGCAGGTGAGCCGAGACGGCGGTCCTGCCGATCGCCGGGAAAGCGGCCGCGATGTCTCCGGCCGTGGGTTCGTGTTCCGATGCCAGCAGGGCCAGAACGGCCCGGCGGGTCGCGTCGTTGAGGGCACGGAATACCAGGTCGCTCTCGTGGTCGTGGTCGATCACTTCCTGGGACCTCTCATCCTTTCGGAAGGCGGCGACGCCGTGATTCGGCGACAACGTGCCAATATATGTCTACCCGTTGACTTTACTGTTCCCGTGGCCGCCGGGCCAGGCCCGGGCGCACCGGTCCGCTACATCCGGCGCCATCTCCAGGTGCTGCACAACGAGGAGCGCCGCGACGCCTGGGCGCCGATCCCGTACCGCTCCGGTGAACCGGGGCACGTCGGCGGGCTCCTCCGCCGGCTCGTCGAAGGTGCACACCGCGCCCGGAGCCGCGACTGTCCGGGCGATCGCCGGCGCTGTCTGCTCCGGAGCCGAAGAGGGTTCCCGCACGTTCGCCCCCAGGCGTGGTCGCTGCCGAGCGGACGCCACTTCCTGCGGCCTGTGGCGCTCTGCGCCCGGCGGATCGTCTGCTTCAGCCTCAGTGCGTCCGCCGCAGTCCGAGCGCTGCATTTTCGGGAGGTGAGGGGGCTTGATGGGCGAACCCTTTTCCTCCAACATGTCATCACGTGAGCGAACGATGACATGTGTCGGGTGATCGTCCGTGAGAGCTGTCGATGAGGATCCGCGCGAAGGAGCAGGCCATGAGCGAACCCACCACGAAGGAATCCGGCACGCACACCGGCCGGGCGGCACCTACGGGCGCGCGGAGCCGATACGAGTCCGTGCAGATGTCCCTGGAGCGTGCCGAGGAGGCGGCGTATCTGGGCGGCTTCATCACCCTCGACCGTGACGCCGCTGCCAAGACCCCCGACGGACCGGGCCCGCTGTCCGGCATGACCGTCGCGATCAAGGACAACATCCACGTCGCCGGGCTGCCCAACACCGCAGGCACCCCCGCCCTGCGGGACTTCGTGCCAGTGAGCGACGCGCCCGCGGTGCGGCGGCTGCGCGACGCCGGTGCCGTCGTCCTCGGCAAGGCCAACATGCACGAGCTGGCGTTCGGCATCACCAGCAACAACCAGGCGTTCGGCCCGGTCCGCAATCCGAGCGACCCCAGCCGTTTCGCCGGTGGCAGCAGCGGCGGGGTCGCCGCACTCGTCGCGGCCGGAGCGGTGCGGGCCGGCCTGGGCACCGACACGGGCGGCTCCGTACGTGTTCCCGCGGCCGTCACCGGCACATGCGCGCTGCGGCCCACGGTCGGGCGCTACCCCGGGGAGGGCGTGACGCCCCTGTCGAGCACCAGGGACACCATCGGGCCCATGGCGCGCCGGGTCGCGGACCTGGCCCTGCTGGACGGCGTCCTCAGCGGCGACGACACCCCGGTCGCCGCCCGCCCACCGCGGTCGATCCGCCTGGGCGTGCCGACCGGTCACTTCACCGAGCCGCTGGAGGACGAGGTCGCCGTTCGGTGGGAGGCGACCCTGCGCAGCCTGGCGGCGGCCGGCGTGGACCTGGTCCCGGTCGACGTCACCTCGTTCACCGAAGGCGAGTTCGAGACCGGCATGGCCATCGTGCTGTACGAGACCCGGGTGGAGCTCTCCGCCTACCTGGCGAAGTACCGGCCGCAGACGGACCTCGCCACGCTCGCCGCCCTCATCGCGGGCCCCGACGTGCGCGGCGTCTTCGAGGGCTGCATCCTCGACGGGGCCCCAGGGCTGGTCTCCGAGGACGTCTACCGCGAGTGCCTGGCCCAGCGCCGGCGCCTGCGCGCGGCCTACGCGGACACGTTCGCCGCCCACGGGCTGGACGGCCTGGCCTTCCCCACCACCCCGGCTACCGCCCTCGACCTGGCCACCTGTGACCAGGGCATGGTCCTGTGCGGGGAGACCTCCGACACCTTCGCCACCTTCATCCGCAACACCGGCCCGGCCAGCGTCATCGGAGCCCCCGGCCTGAGCATCCCCATGGGCGTGGCGACCAACGGCCTGCCGACGGGCCTCGAGATCGACGCCCCGGTCGGAGCCGACCGCGAACTGCTCGCCCTCGGGCTGACGCTGGAAGGGATCTGCGGTTGACGGACCCGGCCGAGCAGTGCCGGTCCTGCTGATGTGCTGGGCGCTGGTCCGCGCCCTGCGCGGACGGCGCGGAGTGTGGTCCGCACTGGTGGCCGCTGCGGCAGACCTACCCGCCCTGGTCGCTGCGGCCTCCGCACTTCTCCCCGGCCCGATTCGCCCCGCCTTCCGCGACGGCTGGACGCCGCACCAGCCGCCGCGCCCACGCTCAACCCGCCCCGTCGAACCACGTTGCCCTCCAGGTGACTCCCGCAGGCTTCCCTCGCATCGGCAATGGCCCCGCCGCTGTCGCGGGCGGGAGTGACAGGCGTACCCAGGTGAGTCCGGCGCACAATGGATATCGACACCGGTGTCGCGCGGAAGGGCGTACGGGTGGATGAGCACAGGGCCACGTCGCCGATGACCCGAGGTGCCGCCATAGCCGAGGTGGACGCCAAGGGGCTGGTCACCGCATGGAGCGACGCGGCCCGCGGCCTCCTCGGCTTCCCGACCCGGGACGTACTGGGCCGCCCTGCGGCAGAGCTGCTGGCCGAACCCCTGCCGCCTGATGCCCTGCACAGCCTTGCCGAGTCGGAGGGGTGGACCGGCACGGTCACGGTCCGGCACCAGGACGGCCACCACGTCGAGGTGCGGCTCGGGGCGTACCCGCTGCCGAACTCTGCCGACGCGGTCCGCTGGTTCCTGACGGCCACCGAGCTGGAGCCGACTGCGCGGCTGCAGAAGTGGGCTTTGGAGCAGTTCCCCGTACCGGTGGCTCTCTTCGACCAGGACGGGATCGTCGTGTCGGCCAACTCCGCGATGGAGAGGGTGACAGGCAGCCCTTCCCGGCAACTGCGTGGCCGGCGGGTGGGCGAGTCCGTCGACAGCCTCCGGTGCCTTCCCGGATGCGAGGGTCTCGGCGACGCGTGGCAGCGAGTCCTGCGCACAGGGGAGACCGTGCTGTACGAGGCTTGGCTGCGACCCCACGGCGAGCCCCGCGAACACGCCTGGCTGGTGTCCCTGAGCCCGTTGAAGGACGGTGCCGACCGCGTACGAGGCATGTGTCTGGCAGCCATGGACAGTACGGACCAGCTCCGCGCCCGACGCAGACTGAGCGTCCTGAACGAGTCCAGCGTCCGCATCGGCTCCACTCTCGACGTGACCCGCACGGCCGAAGAACTGACCGAGGTGTGCACGGAGCACTTCGCCGACTTCGCCCTCGTGGACCTGCTGGATTCCGCGCTGGCCGGGGACGAGAGGGCGCCCCCGCCCGCTACCGCGCCCGTCTTCCGTCGCACCGCCTGCTGCTCCGTGCTGGAGGGCTGCCCCGAGGTGACGATTCCGGTCGGCGCCCTCCACGGCTACCGCGAGGGCTCGCCGCAAGGGCGCGTGCTGACCGACGGCCGCGGCATGTTCCACGCGGTCGACGACGCCGGCCGACGCTGGTGGGCCGCCGACTCCCCTGACAGCGTCCGCAGCATCGACGCCCACGGCATCCACGCCCTGTTGGTCGTGCCCCTGCGCGCCCGCGGCGTCACTCTCGGCCTGGCCATCCTCGGCCGCCATCGAACACCTGAGCCTTTCGATGACGACGATCTGCTGCTCGCCAAGGAACTCGCGGCGCGCGCGGCGGTCTGCGTCGACAACGCCCGCCGCTACACACAGGAACGCGAAACGGCACTTGCCCTTCAGCGCAGCCTGCTCCCGCAGAACACTCCCCGGCAGGCGGCTGTCGAGGTCGCGTCCCGCTACTGGCCCACAAGCTCGCGCGCCGGCCTCGGCGGCGACTGGTTCGACGTCATCCCCCTGTCCGGAGCCCGGGTCGCTCTCGTCGTCGGCGACGTCGTCGGCCACGGGGTGCAGGCGTCCGCCACGATGGGCCGTCTCCGCACCGCCGTACGCACTCTCGCCGACGTCGATCTGGCTCCCGACGAGCTCCTCACACACCTTGACGACCTCGTCCTGCGTCTGGACTCCGAACGGGCACCGGACGCTGCCGGGGAACCACAGAGCCCGGGCGAGGTCGGGGCCACCTGTCTCTACGTCGTCTACGACCCCGTCTCACGCCGCTGTACCGCAGCGCGCGCCGGTCACCCCGTCCCGGCCATGGTCACCCCACACGGGGAGGTCTCCTTCCTCGATCTGCCGAGCGGACCACCCCTCGGGCTGGGCGGTCTGCCGTTCGAAACGGCAGAGGTCGACCTCCCCGAGGGCAGCGTCCTCGCCCTCTACACCGACGGACTGGTCCACGCCCCCGACCGCGACCTCGACGACGGACTGGCCCTGCTCCGCCGGGCCCTCGGCGGGCCCCGCCGTCCGCTGGAGGAGATGTGTGACGGAATCCTGCACAACCTGCCCGACCAACCCACCGACGACGTCGCCCTCCTCGTGGTCCGCACCCGCGCGCTGGAAGCGGGCCGGGTCGCCACCTGGGAGGTGGCAGCGGAGCCCTCGTCCGTCGCCCGGGCCCGTGCGCTGGCATGCGGGCAATTGGCCACCTGGCATCTGGAGGACCTCGAATTCGTCACCGAACTCGTCGTCAGTGAACTCGTCACCAACGCCATCCGGTACGGCGGATCCCCCATCCAGCTCCGCCTGATTCGTGACACCGCGCTCATCTGCGAGGTCTCGGACTCCAGCAGCACCGCCCCTCACATGCGCCGAGCCCGGGTCTTCGACGAGGGAGGCCGCGGTCTGCTGCTCGTCGCCCAGCTCACCCAGCGCTGGGGCAGCCGCCCCACCCGCACCGGCAAGACGATCTGGGCGGAACAGGCTCTCCCCACCAGGCCCACGGGCCGTGGTCCGTGAGATGCCCGTCCCGGGCGCGACATGCGCGACGGGCGGCCCGCGCAGAAGACGCCTCCCCTCCCGCGCCCCGACGCGCAAGATCAGCCGTTACGCCCGCCGGAGATCCTTGACACGACGAAGCTTGCCGAGGGACCGCTCCAGGGTCTCGGGGTCGACGATCGCCACCTCGACGGTGACGCCCACGCCGTCCTTGATGCCCTGGCCGATCGACCTGGCGGCGGCCTCGCGCTGTTCGGGGCCGGTGCCGGGTCGGGCCTCGACCCGCACGACCATGTGGTCCATGCGGCCGCGCTCGGTGAGCTGGATCTGGAAATGGGGGGCGACCGAGGGCGTGCGCAGCACGATCTCCTCGATCTGGCTGGGGAAGACGTTGACTCCGCGCAGGATGATCATGTCGTCGCAGCGGCCGGTGACCTTCTGCATCCGGCGGAAGGCGGGCCGGGCCGTGCCGGGCAGCAGCCGGGTCAGGTCGCGGGTGCGGTAGCGGATGATCGGCAGGGCCTCCTTGGTGAGCGAGGTGAAGACCACCTCGCCCTCCTCGCCCTGCGCGAGCACGGTGTCCGTGACCGGGTCGACCACCTCGGGGTAGAAGTGGTCCTCCCACACGTGCAGGCCGTCCTTGGTCTCCACGCACTCCTGCGCGACGCCGGGGCCGATCACCTCGGACAGGCCGTAGATGTCGACGGCGTGGATGTCCATCCGCTCCTCGATCTCCCGGCGCATCTCCTCCGTCCACGGCTCGGCCCCGAAGATGCCCACCTTCAGGGAGCTGCTTCGTGGGTCGATGCCCTGTTTCTCGAACTCGTCGAGCAGGGTGAGCATGTAGGACGGGGTGACCATGATGATCTCGGGCTCGAAGTCCTGGATGATCTGCACCTGGCGTGCGGTCATGCCGCCGGAGGCCGGGATCACCGTACAGCCGGCTCGCTCGGCCCCGTAGTGTGCGCCGAGGCCGCCGGTGAAGAGGCCGTAGCCGTAGGAGATGTGCACCTTGTGGCCGGGGCGACCGCCGGCGGCGCGGATCGAGCGGGCGACCATGTCCGCCCACATGGACAGGTCGTTGTCGGTGTAGCCGACGACCGTGGGGCGGCCGGTGGTGCCGCTGGAGGCGTGGATGCGCCGTACGTCCGCCATCGGCACGGCGAACATGCCGAAGGGGTAGGTGTCGCGCAGGTCGGCCTTGGTGGTGAAGGGGAACCGGGCGAGGTCCTCCAGCGACCGGCAGTCGTCGGGCCGCACACCGGCCTCGTCGAACTTCTTCCGGTACAGCTCCACGTTGTCGTAGGCGTGCCGCAGCGTCCATCGCAGACGGTCGAGCTGGAGTTCTCTCAGCTGCTCCCGCGTCAGGCGCTCGGCGTCGTCCAGCAGGCCGTGGGGGAGCGGTTCCCCCAGGCGGGATCCGGGGGCTGCCATGGCCGTCGTCTCGCTGCTCATCGCGACTCCTTCGTGGTGGTGCCCGGCGTCCTGTGCGCCGTCGTGTCCCTGGTCGAGCCCGGTGTCGTACCGGTGATGCTGCGGCTGCGTCCGCGGAACTCCGCGATCACCTCGTCGCCTCGGCGGACGCTCACGTCGTAGATGCCGCTGCGGCCGAACCGGGTGCGCTCCTCGGCGATCGCCACGAGCACGTCCCCCTCGTACGCCGGGGCGACGAAGGTGATGTCGGCGCCCGCCGCGACGGTCACCGGACCGTGGCTGTTGCAGGCGCAGGCGACGGCGGTGTCGGCGAGCAGGAACACATATCCGCCGTGGGTGATCGGGTGTCCGTTCACCATCGCCGGGGTCACCGTCATACGGAGCGTGGCGGTCCCCGGGCCGTGTTCGAGCAGTTCGATGCCCAGCCCTCGGGACGCCTCGTCCTCGGCGAGCATCGCCTGCGCTGGACTCGGTTGAGTGGTCTGTATCACGATTTCTGCCACCTTGTCTCCCGACCGAACATTCGGTTAGCGTGCGGCTCGGCTTAGTAATCCAGCCGCACCGCTGCATGTCAAGAGGTGGAATGCATGCCCCAACCCCTCCCTGATCGACCGGACTTCTTCACCTGCCACCGCGCTCTGCCGGAACAGGCGGTCGCCGCCACCGTCGCCCGGGGCCATAGGACGCCGTATCCCGCGTCGCCCAGCAAGTCGGCGTACGGCGAGGACGCCGCCAAGGCCGGAAAGGTCGCGTTCCGGGAGAGCCTGGGTGGTCACGTCGAGCTCCCCCGTACGGTGCGCGCGTCGGCACCGGTCGAGCATCCGGAGTACCCGGAGGCGGTCCGCCGTACGCCGCTGGTGGCGCGGCTGGATGCGACTGCCGACCGCGAGACGGGGGTCTTCGTCAACCAGTCCGCCGCCTTCGGCGACTTCCACGGCAGTGCCGCCGGTCCGGCGGCCGGCGCCACCCTGTCCGACCCCGCCTTCGTCACCGGCGACGCCGCAGTCGCGCCGGCCCGTTCCCTTCGAGGAGTCCGCCCATGTCTGACGATGTCTTCCTGATCGACGGGGCGCGCACCCCGCAGGGCCGCTACGGCGGCGTACTGGCCTCCGTGCGTCCCGACGACCTGGCCGCCCTGGTGGTGGGTGAGGCCGTCCGCCGCGCGGGTGTCCCGTCCGAGGCCGTGGACGAGGTGGTCCTGGGGGCCGCCAACCAGGCGGGTGAGGACAACCGCGACGTGGCGCGCATGGCCGTGCTGCTGGCGGGGCTGCCGCACACCGTCCCCGGCTACACGGTCAACCGGCTCTGCGCCTCAGGGCTGACGGCGGTCGCGAGCGCCGCCCAGGCGATCCGCTCCGGGGAGGCGGACCTGGTGGTCGCGGGCGGGGTGGAGTCCATGACCCGCGCCCCCTGGGTGATGGCCAAGCCCGGCACCCCCTGGGCCAAGCCGGGGGAGGTGCACGACACCTCACTGGGCTGGCGCTTCACCAACCCGCGCTTCGCCGCCGCCGACCGGGCCGTGCCCGCCGGGGCCGGTCCCGAGACGGTCAAGGTGACCCTCGCGATGGGGGAGACGGCCGAGGAGGTCGCGGCCCTGGACGGCATCACCCGCGCCGAGTCCGACGCGTTCGCGTTGCGCAGTCACCAGCGTGCCGTGGCGGCACAGGAAGCGGGGCGCTTCGACCGCGAGATCGTGCCGGTCCCGGTGAAGGGCGGCGAGGTCACCCGCGACGAGGGGCCGCGCCCCGGCACGACGCTGGAGAAGCTCGGCACTCTGCGGACCATCTTCCGCGAGGACGGCATCGTCACCGCCGGTTCCTCCTCACCGCTGTCGGACGGCGCCGCCGCGCTGGTGGTCGCGAGCGCCGAAGCGGTACGGCGGTACGGGCTCACCCCGCGGGCACGGGTCGTCACCTCCGCCTCGGCCGGTGTGCAGCCCCAGGTCATGGGCCTCGGCCCGGTGCCCGCCACACAGAAGGCCCTGGCCCGCGCCGGATGGCAGGCCGGGGACGTGGACGCGGTCGAGTTGAACGAGGCGTTCGCCGCGCAGGCGCTGGCCGTCATACGCCGTCTCAAGCTCGACGAGGAGAGGGTCAACGCCGACGGCGGCGCCATCGCGCTCGGCCATCCCCTCGGCTGCTCCGGTGCCCGCATCCTGCTGACGCTGCTGGGCAGGCTGGAGCGCGAGGACGCCCGCCGGGGCCTGGCGACGCTGTGCGTGGGGGTCGGCCAGGGCGTCGCCATGCTCGTGGAGCGCGTATGAGCACCGCAACCGCCTACGAGACGCTGCTCGTCGAGGAACGCGAGGACCGGGTCGTCGTCGCCCTGCACCGGCCCGAGGCCCGCAACGCCATCAGCGGCCGCATGATCGCCGAACTGCACGAGGTGTGCGATCTGCTGGAAGCCGATCCGAAGTTGCTGCTGCTCACCGGGCACGGCGGGGTCTTCGCGGGCGGCGCCGACATCGCCGAGCTGCTGCGGCGCGGCCGCGACGAAGCCCTCCAGGGCATCAACAGCCGCCTGTTCGAGCGGGTGCGCAGACTCCCCATGCCCACGCTCGCCGCCGTCGACGGCTGGGCGCTGGGCGGGGGCGCCGAACTGTCGTACGCCTGCGACCTGCGTATCGCGGGACCGGACGCCGTCTTCGGCAACCCCGAGCCCGGGCTCGGCATCCTCGCCGCGGCCGGGGCCTGCTGGCGGCTGCCCGAGCTGGTCGGCGAGTCGATCGCCAAGCAGGTGCTGCTCGCCGGGCGGAACCTCGACGCGGCCGCAGCACTGGCGGCCGGGCTGGTCATCGACGTCGTACCGGCGGAGAAGCTGCTGGACGAGGCGCACGCCCTGCTCGACCGCATGGCACGCTCCTCCGCCACCGCCCTGCGGCTGACGAAGCTCGTCGTCGACTCACCCGGTGCCCACCCGGTCGCCGACGACCTGGCCCAGGCCGTGCTGTTTGAGGGACAGGACAAGAAGGACCGCATGACACGTTTCCTGGAGAAGAGGAGTCGGGCATGACCTCAGCCCCCACAGTCGTCGGGGTGATCGGCGGCGGCCGCATGGGCGCCGGTATCGCCCAGTCCTTCGCGACGGCCGGTTCGGCCGTGACCGTCGTGGAGAGCGGCGCGCAGGCCGCGGCCGCGGCACTGGACCGCGTCGCCGCCGGGCTGAAGAGAGCAGCCGAACGCGGCGCACTCGCCGAGCCCGCGGAGGAGGTGCTGGCCCGGGTGACGACGGTTCCGTCCGTCGACGCCCTGCCCCCGGACGCCGACCTGGTCGTCGAGGCCGTCCCCGAGGACGCCGCGCTCAAGGCCCGGCTCCTCGCGGCCGCCGAGCAGGCGGTGAGCCCCGCCACGGTACTGGCCAGCAACACCAGTTCCCTGTCGGTCACCGATCTCGCCGCCGCCCTCACCCGGCCCGACCGCTTCCTGGGCATGCACTTCTTCAATCCCGTGCCCGCCTCCGAACTGGTCGAGATCGTCGTCGCACCCGATACCGGGGCGGACACCGTCGAGGCGGCCCTCGGCTGGACCCGCTGCCTCGACAAGAAGGACGTCGTCGTCAAGGACTCGCCCGGCTTCGCCAGCAGCCGCCTCGGCCTGGCCCTGGGCCTGGAGGCGATCCGCATGGTCGAGGAGGGCGTCGCGGAACCGGACGCGATCGACGACGCCATGCGGCTCGGCTACAAGCACCCCATGGGACCGTTGCGCCTGACCGACCTGGTCGGACTCGACGTGCGCCTCGCCATCGCCGAGCACCTGCACGCCACACTCGGCGAACGCTTCGCCCCGCCCCGGCTGCTGCGGGAGAAGGTCGCCCGCGGCGAGCTCGGCCGCAAGACCGGAAAGGGGTTCTACACGTGGGAATGAGCGCTACGAACCGGCCTCCGGCCGACGAGACGCGGCACGGCGTCGGCTACACCCTGGACGGCGGCGTCGCCGTCATCGAACTCCGAAGGCCCTCCGCGGGAAACGCCCTTGACGTGCCGTTGCGCGCCGGACTGATCGCCGCCGTACGCCGGGTGCACGAAGACGGCGACCTCGTCCGGGCGGTGCTCCTCACCGCCGAGGGCCGGCACTTCTGCGTCGGCCAGGACCTCAAGGAGCACGCGCGAGCCCTGGAGAGCTCACCCGCCTCCGCCTTCGCCATCGTCCGGGACGAGTACAACCCGCTCGTCGAGGAACTGTGCGCGCTGCCGCAGCCCGTGGTCGCCGCCGTCGAGGGAGCCTGTGTCGGCGCGGGGCTGGGCCTCGCGCTCTGTGCCGACGTGCGGGTCGCGGGAGCCGGTGCCCGCTTCTCGACCGCGTTCACCGGGATCGGCCTGGCTGCCGACAGCGGTCTGAGCGGTGCTCTGGCACAGGCCGTCGGACCGTCGCGGGCCGCCGCCCTGATGCTGCTCGGCGACCGCTTCCACGCCGAGCAGGCGCAGCAGTGGGGCCTCGTCCACAGCGTCGTGCCGGACGGTGGCGCCGCAGCGGAGGGCCTGACCCTGGCCAAGCGCCTCGCCGCCGGTCCCACGGCCGCGTACGCCGAGGTCAAGTCCCTGCTGCGAGCCGACCGAGGGTCCCTGCGCGAGGTACTGGAGCGCGAGGCGGCGGCTCAGGAGCGGCTGGGCGCCACCGAGGACCACCAGGCTGCTGTGCGGGCCTTCCTCGAAGGCCGACAGCCGTCCTTCAGCGGACGCTGACCCGACTGCGGCACTTGCCGAAACACAAAGAACTCAGCCATGATGCCGACCGAACGAACGGTCGGTAGGGAAGGTGGGGCAGATGGCCGCGATACACGCCGACGCGTCGGCGGACCGCGCGGAGCCGGAGCTGCGGGAGCACTTCGAGGCGACGATCGCGCGGGACCAGCGGATCGAGCCGCGTGACTGGATGCCGGGGGGCTATCGCAGGACGCTCGTCCGGCAGATCGCGCAGCACGCGCACTCGGAGATCATCGGGATGCAGCCGGAGGGGGAGTGGATCACCCGTGCGCCGTCCCTGCGCCGCAAGGCGATCCTGTTCGCGAAGGTGCAGGACGAGGCGGGCCATGGGCTGTATCTGTACTCGGCGGCGGAGACTCTGGGTGCGGACCGTTCGGATCTGACGAACCGGCTGATCGAGGGTCGTCAGAAGTACTCGTCGATCTTCAACTATCCGACCCTGAGCTTCGCCGACGTCGGGGTGATCGGCTGGTTCGTGGACGGCGCCGCCATCTGCAACCAGGTCCCGCTGTGCCGCAGTTCGTACGGTCCGTACGCGCGGGCGATGGTGCGGATCTGCAAGGAGGAGTCGTTCCACCAGCGGCAGGGGTATGAGCTGCTGCTGACGATGATGCGGGGCACGGACGAGCAGCGCGCGATGGTGCAGGACGCGGTGGACCGCTGGTGGTGGCCGTCGCTGATGATGTTCGGGCCGCCCGACGACGCCTCGCCCAACTCGGCGCAGTCGATGGCGTGGAAGATCAAGCGGCACTCCAACGACGAACTGCGGCAGCGCTTCGTCGACATGACCGTCCCGCAGGCCGAGAAGCTCGGCGTGACCCTCCCCGACCCGGACCTGAGGTGGAACGAGGAGCGCGGCCGCCACGACTTCGGCACCCCCGACTGGGCCGAGCTGAAGCGGGTCATCACCGGCGACGGGCCCTGCAACGACCAGCGGACGGAACGCCGCAGGACGGCCCACGAGGAAGGCGCCTGGGTGCGTGAGGCGGCCACCGCCCACGCCGCTAAGCAGGCCGCCCGTACCCGCCGTACACCTACGCAGAAGGGAGCGGTGGCATGACCACCGAGGAGAAGGACTGGCCGCTGTACGAGGTGTTCGTGCGCGGCAAGCGCGGCCTGAACCACGTCCACGTGGGCTCGCTGCACGCCGCCGACGACCGGATGGCCCTCACCCACGCCCGCGACCTCTACACCCGCCGGAACGAGGGCGTCTCCCTCTGGGTGGTGCGCTCGGAGCACATCGCCGCCTCCACCCGCGACGAGAAGGACCCCTTCTTCGAGCCCAGCGCCGACAAGGTGTACCGCCACCCGACGTTCTACGACATCCCCGACGACGTCCCGCACATCTGAGGAGCAGGGCATGAGTGACGACCACCTCTACATGACCCTCGCCGAGGGACACGACGACGACACCCGCTGGGCGTACGGCACCGGCTTCGAGGACCCCCTCCACGGCGTGGACGGCGCGGTACCCGACGGCATCGACACCGGTGAACTCACCGCCGTCTGCGTGGCGTTGGCCGACGACGCCCTCGTCCTGGCGCAGAGGCTGGCTGAATGGACGACCCGCGCGCCCGAGCTGGAGGAGGAGGTCGCGCTCGCCAACATCGGCCTCGACCTCCTCGGCCAGGCCCGCCTGCTGTACTCCCGCGCCGGCCAGGTCGACGGAACCGGCCGCGACGAGGACGCCTACGCCTACTTCCGGGACGCCGACGACTTCCGCAACGTACGCCTCGCCGAACTCCCCAATGGAGACTTCGCTTTCTCCGTCGCACGCCTGCTGGTGCTCTCCGCCTGGAGGCTCGCTCACTTCGAGCGGCTCACCGCCTCCGACGATCCGGTACTCGCCGCGATCGCCGCCAAGGGCGTCAAGGAGCTGAGCTACCACCGGCAGTACGCCGCCGAGTGGGTCGTCCGTCTCGGCGACGGCACCGCCGAGTCGCATCACCGGATGCGGGACGCCCTGGAGCAGGTCGCGCCGTACCTGGACGAGCTGTTCACCGCGTACGACGTCCAGGACGAGGTCGAGGCGGTGCTGAAGCAGGTCACGGAGACGGCCGGAGTGCCTCTGCCCGTGTGCCGGCCGCAGCCCGGTTCCGGCCGCGCCGGGAATCACACCGAGCACCTCGCCCCCCTGCTGGCCGAGCTGCAGAGCGTGGCCCGGGCCCACCCGGAGGCGACATGGTGACCGTGCTGCCGGACGTGCGCCATGCCCGGCACATCGCCGAGTGCGTGCCGGACCCCGAACTGCCCATGCTCACCCTGGCCGACCTCGGCGTGCTGCGGGACGTCGAGGTCGATGCGGACGGGACGGTCGTCGTCAGTCTCACCCCGACCTACTCCGGCTGCCCGGCCATGGCCGAGATGCGCGCCGAAGTGGCCGCGCGCCTCACAGCCGCCGGATACGCGCATGTCCGGGTGCGTACGGTGCTCCACCCGCCCTGGACCACGGACTGGATCACACCGAGCGGCCGCCGCACCCTCGCCGAGCACGGCATCGCGCCCCCCGGACCGGCGCCGCGCCGGGCCCCCGGCCCGGTGCCGCTGACACTGTCCCCCACACGCCCCGCGGTTCCGTGCCCCCGGTGCGGCTCGGCGGACACGGAGGAGACCTCCCGCTTCGGCGCCACCTCCTGCAAGGCGCTGTGGCGCTGCCGCGCCTGCCGCGAACCCTTCGAGTACGTCAAGGAGATCTGATGGAGGACCTGTTGCCACCCGGCACCTCCGTGTCCACACCCGTGCGGCGACGCCGCCCCGCCTTCCATCACCTGCGCGTGGCCACCGTGCAGCGGCTGTGCGAGGACGCGGTCGCGGTCGGCTTCGACATCCCGGACGACCTGGCGGAGGAGTTCGCCTTCTCCCCGGGCCAGTCGCTCACCCTGCGCCGCGAAGTCGACGGGCGGGACGAGCGGCGCTCCTACTCGATCTGTTCCTCCGTGGGGGCACGGCCGCGCATCGGGGTGCGCGAAGTACCCGGCGGGCTGTTCTCCTCCTGGCTGGTCCACGACGTACGGCCCGGCGACATCCTGGAGGTGATGGCCCCGACCGGTGCCTTCAGCCCCGACCTCACCGCACCCGGCCACCACGTCCTCGTCGCCGCGGGGTCCGGCATCACGCCCATGCTCTCCATCGCCGAGTCGGTCCTCGCCGCCGACGACCGCTCGCGGGTCACGCTGTTCTACGGCAATCGCCGCACCGGCTCGGTCATGTTCGCCGACGAACTCGCCGACCTGAAGGACCTCCACCCGGTGCGCTTCCAGGTCGCCCACGTCCTCTCCCGCGAGCCCCGCGAGGCCGAGGTGCTCTCCGGCCGGCTGGACGCCGACCGCCTCTCCGCCCTCATCGGCGGGCTGGTCGACGTCACCACCGCGGACCACTGGTGGCTGTGCGGACCCCACGGAATGGTGCGCGACGCCCAGAAGGTCCTCACCGGCCTCGGCGTCCCCGTCGACCGCGTCCACCAGGAGCTGTTCTTCGCGGACGACGCGCCGGTGCGGGAGGCACGGCACGAGGAAGCCGTCGCCGAGGGACCGGTCAGCCAGGTCACCCTCACCCTCGACGGCCGCACCACCACCGCGCCGCTGCCGCGCGCGGCCACGGTGCTGGACGGCGCCCAGAGGATGCGGCCCGACCTGCCCTTCGCCTGCAAGGGCGGAGTGTGCGGCACCTGCCGTGCCCTGGTCACCGAAGGCGAGGCCGACATGCGCCGCAACTTCGCCCTGGAGGCCCACGAGGTCGACGCCGGCTATGTGCTGACCTGCCAGACCTTCCCCGTCTCCGAGACGCTGACCGTCGACTTCGACAGTTGAGGAATCCCATGTCCGTGCATCTGGAGGTCTCCGAAGGCGTCGGGACCATCCGCCTCGACCGTCCCCCGATGAACGCCCTCGACATCGCCAGCCAGGACCGGCTCGGCGAGCTCGCCGCAGAGGTGACCGAACGCGATGACGTCCGGGCGGTGATCCTGTACGGCGGCGAGAAGGTGTTCGCGGCCGGCGCGGACATCAAGGAGATGGAACTCCTCGACCACGCCGGAATGGTCAGGCGCTCGCGCCCGCTTCAGGAAGCGTTCACCGCCGTCGCGCGCATCCCCAAGCCGGTCGTCGCCGCGGTCACCGGCTACGCGCTCGGTGGCGGCTGCGAGCTGGCCCTCTGTGCTGATTACCGGATCGCCGCCGACCACGCCAAGCTGGGCCAGCCGGAGATCCTGCTCGGCCTGATCCCCGGCGCGGGCGGTACCCAGCGCCTGTCCCGGCTCGTGGGCCCGTCGAGGGCCAAGGACCTCATCTTCACCGGCCGGATGGTCAAGGCTGACGAGGCCCTTCGGATCGGCCTGGTCGACCTCGTTGTGCCGGCCGCCGAGGTGTACGAGCAGGCGCGGGCCTGGGCCGCCCGGTTGGCCAAGGGCCCCGCACTCGCCCTGCGGGCCGCCAAGGAGTCGGTCGACCAGGGCCTGGAGACCGACCTCGACACCGGTCTCACCATCGAGCGCAACTGGTTCGCGGGCCTGTTCGCGACAGAGGACCGCGAGCGGGGGATGCGCAGCTTCGTCGAGGAAGGCCCCGGCAGGGCGACGTTTCTCTGAGTACTCCTGGGAACGGTCGGCTGTGTCGGCTTCCGCGGGAGTCGTCCGGCGACGACTTCGGTCTACGGCGACAAGTGCCTCGACGCCCTCGACAGCGTTACCGCCAGCGGTAACGGCCAACGGCACGAAGCTGATCCTGTGGACCAGAAGTGGAGTCGGGACAGTGCGCGGCGGGGTGCCGGCCGTGATGCCGGTGGTCGCACCCCGCTGACACGTACCCTCACTCCGCCGGTGTGCTCAGGTTCGCCGCCGTGGCCCTGGCCGTCGGGTGGCGGTACAGCTCGCGCAGCCGGAGGGAGGGCAGGCCACGGGCGCGTAGGGCGGCGCCTATGCGGACGGCGAACAGGGAGTTGCCGCCCAGTTCGAAGAAGTCGTCGTCGGGGTCCACGGGGACGCCGAGCACCTCGGCCCAGATCTCGCACAAGGTGCGGGTGAGGTCGTCGTCGGTGGAGGGCTGGTCCGGCTGTGCGGGCCCCGCCGGCCCGCGCCGTACCTCCGGTGGGGGGAGTCTCGACGCGTCGAGCTTGCCGTTGGGTGTCAGCGGGAGCTTGTCGAGGGCGGTGACCGTGGCGGGGAGCATGTACTCGGGGAGCATGTACTCGGGGAGGATGTTCGCGGCCCGTTCGCGGCCCGTTCGCGGACCGTGGCGGGGTCGCTGCCCGGGGACAGCGCCACGTACGCGTCGATCCGGGCGGTGGCCGCGTCCGACGGGTCGTCGCGGTGGACGACGACGGCGGCCGTACGGACGTCGGGGTCCTCCAGCAGGACGGCACGGATCTCGTCGAGTTCGATGCGGAAGCCGCGGATCTTGACCTGGCTGTCGATCCGTCCGAGGTGTTCGAGGCGCCCGTCCGGGCGCAGGCGGCCCAGGTCGCCGCTGCGGTACATGGTGCCGCCGGTGAACGGGTCCGGCACGAACCGCCGGGCCGTCAGCTCCTCCTGACCCAGGTAGCCGAGCGCCACGCCGGCCCCGCCGACGCAGATCTCGCCCGCCACGCCCGGTGGCAGCAGCCGGCCCTCCTCGTCCCTGACGTACAGGTGCCAGCCGGGCAGGGCACGGCCGACGGAGCGGGTGGCGGCCAGGGCCAGTGTGCGGGTGAGGGTCTGCTCGGTGACGTGCACCGTCGTCTCCGTGATGCCGAACATGTTCACCACCCGGCTTGTCGACTCGGGGTGGCGGTCGAACCAGCGGAGCATCATGCGGGCGTCGAGGGGTTCGCCGCCGAAGACGACCAGGCGGACGCTCAGCTCGCTGTGGTCGATGTCCAGGAGCTGGGCGAAGGCCGACGGCGTCTGGCTGAGCACCGTGACCTTCTCGGTGGTCAGCAGGTCACGGAAGCGGTCGGGTTCGCGGGAGACGAAGTACGGCACGACGGCCAGGCGGCCCCCCGTCAGCAGGCAGCCCCAGATCTCCCACACCGAGAAGTCGAAGGCGCTGGAGTGGAACCAGGTCCACACGTCCTCGGGGCCGAGGCCGTACTCGTCGCGGGTGGCGTCGATCAGGGCGATGACGTTGCGGTGGGGGACGAGGACGCCCTTGGGCCGGCCGGTGGAGCCGGAGGTGTAGATGACGTACGCCGGGGTGTCCGGAGTGTGCCCGGCGGTGGGGGCGGTTGTGCTGTGGGGGGCGGCTGCGGGTCCGGCCGCGTCCAGCAGGTCGTCAGGGGACGTCGGTGTGCAGCCCGGGACCGTCGGGAACTCCGGGTGGCGGGTGATCACGACCCCGATGCCCGCGTCCTGTGCCGTGTGGGCGAGGCGGTCCGCCGGGTAGGCGGGGTCGACCGGGACGTAGGTCGCGCCCGCTTTCAGGACGGCGAGGAGGGCGATGACCAGTTCGGCGGTGCGGTCCAGGCATACGCCCACCCGGTCGCCGGGGGTGACGCCTCGGGCGTGCAGTCCCTGGGCCAACTTCGCCGCGTGAGCGTCGAGTTCACGGTAGGTGAGGCGGGTCGTGCCGTCGGTGACGGCGACGCGCTCGGGGGCGGCCGTCGCGATACGGGTGAAGGCGTCGGGGATGGTGGTCGCGGTGGTGTGCGGCGGGCGGGGAGAGCGGCCCAGGGCGGCGATGCGGGTCTGTTCGGCGTCGTCGAGGAGTTCGACGTCGTGCACGGGAGTCTGCGGGCGGCGCAGGAGCCAGGTCGCCGTCCACGGCGACACCGCGGCTTACCTCATGTACACCTCCGGGTCCACCGGCCGGCCCAAGGGAACCGTCGTCACCCGGGCCGGGATCGTCAACACCCTCGCCTGGATGCAGGCCGACCACCGCCTCACCCCGGCGGACCGGGTCGTGCACAAGGCGCCGATCGGGTTCGACGTGTCGGTGCGGGAGATCTTCTGGCCCCTCACCCGCGGGGCGACCCTCGTCGTCGCCCGCCCGGACGGCCACCGCGACCCGGCCTACCTCGCCCGGCTGGTCCGCGAGGAGCGTGTCACCGTCCTGTGCTTCGTGCCGGCCCTGCTCGGCCCGTTCCTGGACGAGTACCGGCCCGCCGAGTCGCTGCGCCTGGTGATGTGCGGCGGCGAGGCACTGCCCGCCGCCCTGGCCGCCCGCTTCCACCGACAGTGCGGCGCCCGGCTCGTCAACTCCTACGGCCCGACCGAGTTCTCCGTGACCGCGACCTCCTGGGCCGTCGTCCCCGGCGAACCCGTGCGGATCGGCGGCCCCGGCCCCCACACCCGCGCCTATGTGCTGGACGCGTGGCTGTCTGCGGTGGCACCGGGTGTGGCGGGCGAGTTGTATCTCGCGGGCGTCCAGATGGCGCGGCTATGCCGCCCGGCCCGCTCGGACCTCTGAGCGCTTCGTCGCCGCCCCCTACGGGCCGCCCGGAGCCCGGATGTACCGCACCGGGGACATCGTGCGCTGGACGCCGGACGGGGAGCTGGAGTTCCTCGGCCGCGCCGACGACCAGGTGAAGATGCGGGGCTTCCGGATCGAGCTGGGTGAGGTCGAGGGGGCCCTGGCGGACCATCCGGCGGTCGCCCAGGCTGCCGCGGCCGTGCACGGGCAGCGGCTGGTGGGCTACGTCGTCCCCGCCGGGGACCTCGACGACGAGGAGCTGCGGGCCCGGCTCGCCGGGCGGCTGCCCGAGTACATGGTTCCGGCGCGGCTGGTCCGGCTCGCGGAGCTGCCGTTGACGCCCAGTGGCAAGGTGGACCGCAGGGCCCTGCCGGCGCCCGACACCGCCCCGTCCGTGGGCAGGGGGCCCAGGACGGCGTGGGAGGAGATCCTGTGCTCCCTGTTCGCCGCGGTGCTGGGCCTGCCCGCTGTCTCGATCGACGACGACTTCTTCGAACGGGGCGGGCACTCCCTGCTGGTGGCCCGGCTGGCCAACCGGATCCGGGCCGTGCTCGGGGTCGAGATCGACCTGTCGGCGCTGTTCGAGGCCACCACCGTGGCGAAGCTCTCCGCCCGGCTGGGATCGGCGCCCGCTCGGCGCGCGGAGATCGTGGCCCTCCCGCGCGGCGAGCGCGTCCCCCTGTCGTACGCGCAGCGACGCCTGTGGTTCCTGCACCGCTTCGAGGGGCCGTCGGCCGCCTACAACATCCCGCACGCCCTGCGGCTGACCGGGCCGCTGGACACCGCCGCGCTCTCGGCCGCGCTGACCGACGTCGTCGCCCGGCACGAGATCCTGCGCACGGTGTTCGCCGAGGACGAGGACGGCGCGTACCAGGTCGTCCTCCCGTCCGACAGCGTCACGGTGCCGGTGACCGAGCACCGCACCGCTCCTGACGAACTGGACGCCCGGCTCGCGGCCGCGGCGGCGTACGCGTTCGATCTCACCACCGAGATCCCCGTACGGGCCTGGGTGTTCCGGCAGGCGGCGGACGAAGCCGTACTGCTGCTGCTCGTCCACCACATCGCCGGTGACGCGGAATCCCTGCACCCGTTCACCGCCGATCTGGCCGGTGCCTACCGCGCCCGTCTCGCGGGCGAAGCACCCCGGTGGGCGCCCCTGGAGATCCAGTACGCCGACTACGCCCTGTGGCAGAACCAGGTCCTCGGAGACGCCGACGACCCCGGCAGCCGCGGCGGCAGGCAGCTCCACTACTGGCGGAAGGCGCTCGAGGGCGCCCCCGAGGAGCTGAACCTGCCCACGGACCGGCCGCGCACCGCGTCCGCCGAGAGCCGGGGCGCCGCGGTGCCCCTGGAGATCGGCCCGGAGCTGCACCAGCGGCTCGCCGGGGTCGCCAAGGCCCAGGGCGCCACCGTGTTCATGGCGCTCCAGGCCGGTCTCGCCACGCTGCTCACCCGGCTCGGCGCGGGTACCGACCTGCCCATCGGCATCCCCGTCGCCGGCCGCGGCGACGAGGCCCTGGACGGGCTGGTCGGGTTCTTCCTCAACACCCTGGTCCTGCGGACCGACACCTCGGGCGACCCGAGCTTCACCGAACTCCTCGGCCGGGTACGCCGTACCGACCTGGACGCCTACGACCACCAGGAGCTGCCGTTCGAGCGGCTCGTGGAGGCGGTGAACCCCACCCGGTCCCCGGCCCGGCACCCGCTGTTCCAGGTGATGCTGTCGTTCCGCAACAACGCCGAGGCCCACTTCGAACTGCCCGGCCTGACCGTACGGCACCTCCCGGCGGGCCTGCCGTCCGCCAAGTTCGACCTGTCGGCTCCTGCCGCTGCTCACGCCGGGCACCCGCGAGGCCCTCACCCGCCCCGAGTACGTCACGGACGCACCCCCGTCCTTCGGCCCGGCCGACCAGGGCACCGCGCACGCGGTGCTCACCGGTGACCCCGAGGACCCCGACCTGCGCTTCGACGAGGCGGCCACCCGGGCCGTGACCGACGCGGGCCGTGTCGCCCTCGCGGAGCACGAGGTGGTGCTGGAACCGAGAGGGTTCGGCGACCACGTGGTGCAGTTCCCCGGCCCGGCGGGGACGCTCGCGGTCGAGGCGGCCCTCAAGCTGGCCCGCAAGGTCACCGGGCGCACGCGTGTGATCGCCTTCACGGGCGGCTTCCACGGAGCGTCCCTGGGTGCGCTGGCAGCGACCTCCTCCCCGCTGCTGCGCGGCGGGGCGGGGGTGCCCCTGCGAGACGTGACGATCCTGCCCTACGGGGACGCCCCGGACGCGATGGCCGCGCTGGAGGAGGCGCTGGCCCCCGGCTCCGAGGTCCCCGCGCCCGCCGCGATCCTGCTGGAGACGGTCCAGGGCGAGGGCGGCCTCCACGTCGCACCGAACTCCTGGCTGAGGCGGATCCGTGAACTGGCCGACTCGGTCGGCGCGTTGGTCGTGGTCGACGACATCCAGGCCGGCTGCGGCCGCATCGGCACCTTCTTCAGCTTCGAGGACGCCCCCGGCCTGGATCCGGACCTGGTGTGCCTCTCGAAGTCGCTGAGCGGCATGGGCCTGCCCATGGCGGCCCTGCTGATCCGCCGCACCTACGACCGGTGGGCGCCCGGTGAGCACAACGGCACCTTCCGCGGGAACAACCTCGCCCTCGTCGGTGCCTGCGCCGCCCTCGACCTCTGGACGGACCCGCACTTCACCGCCCACACCGCCGAGCTGACCGCGGCGATCCGCACGGGTCTCGAGTCCGTCACCACAGCCCTCCCCGCCTCGGCCGCGGAGGTCGTCGGCAAGGGAGCGATGAGCGGCCTGCGCTTCGAGGACCCCGCCCATGCCGCCCGTGTACAGATGTCGCTGTTCCGCGAGGGAGTCATCGCGGAGACCTCCGGCCACGGCCACGTCCTCAAGCTCCTGCCCCCGCTGACCATGCCCCTGACCGACTGGAAGGAGGTCCTGGACATCCTCGGCACCGCGATCACGGAACGCCCGTCGCGCGCCGCCTGAGGATCAGCTCCCTGGGGGAGAAGAGGTGATCGATGCGTCCGAGGTCCGGCGCCTGCTGGGCCTTGGCGGATCGCGAGCACATACCCCAGGCCGGTCTCCTCCGGCATGCGGCGCAGCCGTGACCCCTGGCCATCGGCCGCGTCCGCGGCCACCCAGACGATGGGCAGCGGCGAGGCGATCTGCCGCAGCACCATGGGCTTGGCCCCCTCCGACCGGACAGCGGCCCTCCGCGCGGTCCGTTCCGCGTGCTGTCATCGGCGAGCGGGCGTACCGTCCCCGATATGGGCGTGAGGTGCTGGGTGAAGTGAACGGGTGTGGCGAGCGGCCCGAATCGGTCGATCCGCTGGCTGAGGCGTTGACGGCGGCCGTACACCGTACGGGTGCCATCGCCGGGGGCGTCTATGCGCTGGATCCGACGGGAACGGTGCTGAGCCTGGACGTGATGTGCGGTGTGCCCGTCGAGGCGTTCGCGCCCTGGTGGCGGGTGTCACTCGCCTCCCACGGTCCGACCCAGGATGCGGTAAAGGAAAAGCGGCTGGTGTGGGTGAGCTCGCAGGAGGAGCTGGCCCGCTCCTATCCGCGCGTGGCAGCGAATATTCCTTACCGGCTCGCGTTCGCAGTGGCCCCACTCAGCGGCGTCCACGACTGCCGGGGCGCGCTGCTGCTGATGTGGCCTCCCAAGCGTCCCAACCGTCTCACTCTCCGTGAGCGCGAGCACATCGCCTTCGGCGCTCGGCGCATCGCCCGGGTCCTGGACGCGGCCGCCCGCCCTGCGGTCGAGGCGGGCCGGCCCCGTTTCGTCCCTCCCCGTGCCCCTGCCAGGAGGCACGTACAGCCGCCGCTCGCAGCGGCCGAACTGGTCGAACGCCTCCCCCTGGGCACCCTTGCTCTCGACCTTGAAGGCCGGATCACCTTCACCAACGCCGCGGCGGCCGAACTGCTGGGCAGGCCCGCCGAAGAACTGCTGCGTACCCAGCCTTGGCAGTCACTGTCCTGGCTGGACAACGTCGCCTTCATGGACGCCTACCGCACCGCTGTGACCAGCCGCGAACCAGTGACCCTGACCGTCCTGCGCCCATCGAGCCAGTGGCTCGACTTCTGCTTCCACGCGGACGTCAGCGGCGTCAGCGTGGTCGTCACTCCTGGCGACACTGCCGCCTCCCCGTTCAGATCCGTAGAAAGGCAGCCTGCCTCCATCGGAGTCCCAGCCGGAAGCCGCATCCACCTGCTGGTCTATCTGGCAGCCGCGCTGACCGAGACCGTAGGCGTCCAGGACGTCGTCGACCTGGTTGCCGACCAGATCCTGCCCGCACTCGGCGCTCATGGAATGATCATGTCCACGGTCGAAGCCGCCCGTATGCAGATCATCGGATACCGCGGCTACACCCCGGAGACCATCGAGCAACTCGACGGCCTGCCCGCGGACGCCGGTCTCACCCCTGCCGGCCAAGCTCTGGCCAGCGGCGCCTTCTCCTACTTCGCAGACCGCACCGAGCTGGCCCGCGCATACCCCAAGGCGCCGCAGATCAGCGACAAACAGGCATGGGCGTTTCTGCCGCTGATCACCTCTGGACATCCCGTCGGCTGCTTGGTCCTCGCCTACAACCACCCTCACACCTTCGCCGCCGCAGAACGCTCCGTCCTCACACCCCTGGCCGCGCTCATCGCCCAAGCCTTGGACCGCGCCCGCCTGTACGACGCCAAGCACAGCCTCGCCCATGCTCTCCAGCGGACCCTCCTGCCCCACGCACTGCCTTCGGTGGCGGGGCTCGACGTCGCTGCCCGTTACCTGCCCGCCAGTCACGGCATGGACATCGGCGGCGACTTCTACGACCTCATCCGTCTCACCGAAACCACCGCTGCGGCAGTCATCGGCGACGTCCAGGGGCACGACGTGACGGCCGCTGCCCTGATGGGCCAGGTCCGCATGGCGGTCCACTCCCACGCCACCGCCGGCGCCGCACCGGACGAGGTCCTCACCCGCACCGACCGAGACTTGGCCGACCTCGATGCGGGCCGTTTCGTCACCTGCCTTTACGCCCACCTCGACCTCGCCCGCCACCAGGCGACCCTCGCCAGCGCCGGACACCCACCCCCGCTCCTGCGACACCCCGACCACCGGGCCCATGCGCTCGACATCGACCCCGGTCCGCCCCTCGGCATAGGCATGGGACGCCCGGGATACCCGATCGCCGCTGTGCCTCTGGCCGAGGAGGCCATCCTCACCCTCTACACCGACGGCCTCGTGGAAGTCCCGGGCACCGACATCGCTCGGACCACCGCCGAACTTGCCCGTCACCTGGGTGAGTCGAGCGACCTTCCCCTTCATCACCTCGTCGACAGCCTCGTCCACCACATCCATCCCCTCGGCCGGCACACCGACGACGCCGCCCTGCTCCTGCTCCGGCCCAGTAGCGGCTCCTGAGCAGATCGGCATGTGACAGAGCGAGAGCCCCGGTGGGATCGCCGAGACGTTCCCAGGCCCACACCGCAGAAGCCCGATGTTGCCGCGACTCAGCGACATCCCGGTGGCCCACCACCCTCTGCCCGACTGTTCGACGGTGTACACGTGCGAACCGGCCACTCGCCGTACGCCGAGGCGGCCGGCCTGTGGACGGCGGTCGCGGTCCTGATCGCACAGGCCGGCGAAGCGGACGGTGGGCAGCGCCTCGTGCGGGCGGGCACCGCCCTGACGGCCTGTCGCGCACCGAACGCGAGGCCATGGAGGCGCTGAGCCGCCTCGGGGACGAAGCCCTCGGCGCGTGAGACTGACTGCTCACATCGGTGCCGGGATTCCCGGTGAGGGGGCCACTCTTTTCGGCCAATCCCTGTAAAGGCGCGTGAAGTTATCGATGTATCAGACATATGCTCTCGCCTGGTTCAAACAGAATCACACATTCGCCAACGACAAACGACGTGGGCGAGCCTCACAACGGGAGGAGTCTGATGAGCACCAACCTTCTGCTGGAAGACACCACCGACCTCACCGAGCTGGATCTCGACATCCAGATCTCGGAGACCGAAGGCGAGGGCCCCGCGTTCGCGGCGGGTGGCGCCACCTCACCCAGCACGTTCGGGTCGCCCTGCAACCTCTGTTGCGCGTAAGCACCCGACGCACTCGTGTGGGGCGGCGCCGAGCCCCCGCCCCACGCGGGTCGTGCCGGGCCGGGAACCGAAGGGGGAGGCGGACCACGTGCGGGACGGCCACCACACGCACTACACCCCACAGGACTGCCTGTTCCTGCGCATCTCGGCGGTACCCCGCACGAGACGGACCGGCCGTCCCCTCGGGGACTCGGCCGAGCAGGTGCGGGAAGCCGCCGCCCGGCCCCTGTTCCGCGAGGCGCTCGCCGTCGCCAGCGGCAGCCTCGCCGACTCCCTCGACCGGCTCGACGCGGGCGCGGACCCTGGGGCCAAGAGCCTGCGCCGTACCGCACTCGCCGTGACCCGCTACGCGCTGAGAGCCGAGACCAGGCCCACGCCGTTCGGCCTCTTCGCCGGTGTGACACCGGGGCGGGCGGCGGACACCACGAAGGTGCGCATGGCCGGTCCCGGCCGGAAGGCCGTGCGGCTGGACGCCGCCTGGCTGACGCGCCGCGTCACCGAGTGGCTCGCGCTCCCCGAGGTGCGGCGCGACGTCGACGTCGTCCTCAGCGATCTCTGCCGCACCCGGGGCGACCGGCTCGTCGTCCCGGGGAACGGCAGCGAGACATCCGTCCGCGACACACCGTTGGTGAGCTGGGTGCGCGAGCGGGCGACGCTCCCCGTGACCTACGCCGCGCTGCTGGAACAGGCGGTCGAGGCCTTCCCCCGGTTCGGCCCGGACCAGGTGGACGCCGCGCTGTTCCAAATGGTGCGGCACGGCTTCCTGCTGACGTCCATCACCCCGCAGGACCTGGACGAATCGCTGTTCGACCGCATCGCTGCCGCTCTGGCCCCCGTCCCCGAGGCGGCCGAGGAACTGCGGTCCCTGCGCGCGGCACTGGACGACTACGCCGCCACACCGCCCGGCGAGGGCCACGCGGCGTGGCGCGGGCTCATGCGGCTGACCGATCCCGAGCGCACCGCCGCCCGGCCCCCCGTCCATGTCGATCTGCGCATGGACGCCGACGTCCAGCTCTCGCGGGCCGTGACCGAGGAGGCCGCCCGCTACGCCTCGGCCATGTGGGAGCTCTCCGCGGAGTGGCTGACCCACGCCCATATGCGCGCCTACCGCGACCGGTTCCTGGAGGAGTACGGCACCACCGGCGTGGTGCCCCTCGGCCGCCTCGTCGATCAGCATCGGGGCATCGGCTTCCCTCCCGGTTACGGTGAACGGGGCGACGCCCCCTCCCCGGAACGGCGCGACGCGGAGGCGCTGCCCAAGGAGCGTCGCCTGCTCACGCATGACCTGGTGCAGGAGGCGCTGCACAGCGGTGACGCCGAGGTCCGGCTCACCCCCGGCCTCGTCGAGCAGTTGGCCGCAGGTCGTACGACGGACGCGGCCGTCACCCCGCCCCGGTCGCTGGAACTGTGCTTCCAGTTGCTGGCCGAGAGCGGCGAGGCCATCGACCGCGGGGACTTCCGGCTCGTCTCCCCGGCCTACCCGGGCTCGTGGGTGGCCGGCGCGACCTTCGGCCGGTTCGCCGAACTCACCGGGATGGAAGGCGAGTTGCGGTCGCTGCTCGCCGGGTTGGGTGATGCCGGGACCGTACCGGCCCAGGTGGTCTTCCGGCCGCGTACGGAACGCGCGCTCAACATGGCGCAGGTGCCGCGACTGCTGCCGTACCGGATACCGGTGGGCGTCCACGCCGATCGGAGCGCGCCCGGCACTCTGGACTGGCGTCAGCTGCTGGTGACACCGGACGCCTCGGGGCTGCGGTTGGTCCTGCCGGACGACGGACGTGAGGTTCTTCCCATCGTGCCGCACATGGTGGCCCTCGACCGGGAGGCACCGGCCGTGGCCCGGCTGCTGGTGGACCTCGCCTTCGGCAGGGCCAGGACATGGACGGGCTGGAACTGGTGCGGGCTGGAGGCGCTGCCGTACCTCCCCCGCGTGACCTACGGCCGCGTCACGATCTTCCCCCGGCGCTGGGTGCCCGACCGGCATCTGCGAGCGGCGGCGGACAGCAGGGCGGGAGCCGGGGACCGCACGTCCGGGTGGGACGACGCGGTCGAGGCGTGGCGGGTGCGCTACGGCGTGCCGGACGAGGTGAACCTCGCCAGGTGGGACCGTACCTACCGGGTGGACCTCACGGATCGCTGGCACCGGGAGGTGTTCCGCCAGGAGGTCCGCCAGGGCGGCTCCCTGGCGATCATGGAGGACCTGACGGACGACGGTCGCGCACTGGGCTGGACCGGCGGACACAGCGCCGAAGTCGTCATCCCCCTCACCCGGACCACCGCGCCGGCACCGGCGGCCCCCCAGCCGCACGACGGCGGCGTCAGCGACGGCGTACGCCGGGCCCCTCGGCATCAGGCCGCGCGCCCTGCGCACACCTCTGTGCCGGAGCGTCGGCCGACCGACCACGGCGTGCGGCATCTGCCGGGCGAGGAGTGGCTGTACGCCAAGTTCTACGCGGTGGAGGACACGCACGACGAGTTCCTGCACGCCTGTCTGCCGACGCTCCTCCGCGCGGTCGGGGACGACGTGCGCAGCTGGCACTTCGTCCGGTACCGCGATCCGGATTCCCATGTCCGCCTGCGCCTGCACGGCACCGCCGAAGCCCTGCGTACGACGGTGCTGCCCCGGCTCGCCGCGGTGAGCCGGGACTGGCAGGAGGCAGGGGTGATCAGGACCGTGGTCCTGGACACCTACCGGCCGGAGACCGACCGCTACGGCGGACCGGACGAGCTTCCCCACGCGGAGCGCATGTTCTGCGTGGACAGCCGTTCGGCGCTGGCCCAGCTCACGATGCGGGCGCGAGGCCGGCTGACCCTGCCCGACCCGGTGCTTGCGGCCGTCAACCACGCCTTGCTGCTGGAGTCGCTGGGCGACTGGGACTGGTCGGGGTGGATCAGCCGCGTCATCCCCAAGGGGCCCGCCCATACGGCCTACCGGCGCCATCAGGACCTGGCCAGGTCGCTGATCGTCCCCGGGCGCACCGCCGAGAGCGCGGCCTCCGCGCTCGGCGCGCCCCTCGCCGACCTGTGGACCGGCACGCCCGAGACCAGGACGTACGGTGCGCTGGTCCTCTCCGACGAGGAGGGGACCCCCGGCACCGGTGGGCACGCCGAGGCCGTCCTGTCGCTGCTGCACATGCAGCACAACCGGCTGCTCGGCATCGACAGGGCCGCGGAGGACATCGGATACGCCGTGCTGCGCGGCGTCGCCCGCGACCATCAGGGCCGCTTGGCGCACGCCCGGGACGAGGAGCAGACCGGATGACCGCTCCCCGGCACGCGGACGAGGCACGAGACGTCGCCGCACAGGTCTTCGAGCGGCTCGCCGACCCGGACGCCACCGCGGCGGACGCCCTCAACCCCGGCCTCTCGTCGCCTGCCATCGTGCGCGAACTCCTGTGGTCGGACCTGTCCCTCTCCAGCGGCTACCCGGGGGTGTCGTTGGCCTACACCGGGCGGGGGCGGCCCGGTCCCGAGGACGCGGCGCGAGCGCACGCCTACCTCGTGCGGGCGATGCGGGCGACGGCGGCCACCGCCCATGCCCCGGGCGGTGTCTACAGCGGTCCGGGCGCCGTCGCCTTCGCGGTGCTCGTCGCGCACCGCGCGACCGGTGGCTACCGCTCGGCTCTGGAACGGCTCGACGACCATCAACGCCGTCTCGTCCGCCGTGCCCGCCCCGAGGTCCGGGACGCCCCGGCGACGACCAACGGAGAGTTCGAGTTGGTGCGCGGCATGAGCGGCGTGGGCCGCTATCTGCTGGCCCGCCGGGAGGAGTGCGAGGAGGAACTGCGCCTCGTCCTCACCTATCTGACTCGTATGGCGCAGGGCGAGATCACCCACCGGGGCCGACGGGTGCCCCGCTGGTGGACGTGGGCGGCCCCCAAACTGGGGCAGGAGACCGAGATGCCCGAGGGCCATCTCAACCTCGGGCTCTCGCACGGTGTGGCCGGCCCGCTGGCCCTGCTGTCCTTGGCCTGGCAGCAGGGCGCGGTCGTGGACGGGCAGCGCGCGGCCGTCGAGCAACTGGTCGCCCTTCTGGAGAACCGGGCCTTCGCGAGCGAGGACGGCAGCGGGCCGGTCTGGCCGAATCACCTGACCCTTGACCGCTGGGCGGCCGAACCGCAGGGGCCACCGCCCCGCTGGCGCCCCTCCTGGTGCTACGGCGCCCCGGGGATCTCCCGCGCGATACAGCTGGCCGGGCAGGCGTTCGACCGTGCCGACTGGCTGCGGCTGGCGCACCGCTCCCTGTTGCCGCTCCTGGCCACGGACCCGGAGAGCTGGAACATCGACAACCCCAATCTGTGCCACGGGTGGAGCGGCCTGATGCATCTGCTGGCCGTCCTGAACGAGTCCATCGGCGACAAGCGTCTGGCCGACCTCGTCGACGACATGGCGGCCCGTACGCTCGCCCGGTTCCAACCCGAGTCCCGGTTCGGCTTCCAGGCCACCCTCACGGACGTTCCGCAGCCGGCCGACACCCCCGCGTTCCTGGAAGGCGCCGCAGGCACGGCTCTCGCCCTCGACGCCTACGCGGACGGCCGTACGACGACGGACTGGGACCTGCCTCTGCTGCTGGCCTAGGAGCCTGTCGCCACCTGGGTCAGCGGGCCGTTCGACTGCCGGAGGAGGCGACGCGAGGCCATGGGCGTGAGCATGGAGACGGCCGAGGTGCCGATCGAGCGCGCCGTCGCCCGCGAGGACCGGTTCACGGTCATCGCCGACGTCGTCGAACACCTCACCACCGGCCGGCCCCGACCGCTCCTGCTCGACCTCGGCCGCGGTCCGGGCTCGATGGCCGCCCGGCTCGCCGAGCGGCTCCCGGACGCGGAGACCGTCGCCGTGGACATGGACCCGCTGCTCCTCGAACTCGGCCGCACGTCACGAGCGGAACCACTTCCGCGCCTGCGCACACTGCGGCCGTCGGGCCTCGAAGTCCGCCGAGTGGTCGGACGACCCGGTCTGCCGGACCTGCCACGACCGCGCGACGGGCGTCCGCGGTTGCTGCCCCGACTGCCGAGCCGACCGGCTGCTGCCCGGCCGGGACTCCGCCGGCACGCCGATCTCGCAGGCCGGTGCCCTGATATCAAAACTGGAAGATCCTGCGCGACTGCCGACTCAAGGGCAACGGCGTTCACCAAGCCATGCTCGGCATCGCCCGACTCTACAACCTGGCCCTCACTGGATTAACGCATGCCCCATACGGGACAACCTTTAGGCGCGCTTGAGCGTGTGCATGAGGCGGAGGGCGTTGTCGCGGTTGATGCCGCGGCGTTGGCGGTTGGTGAGGACGGGGTCGTTCACGATGGCCGGCACCGTGAAGCCGGTGATGATGTCGGCGGAGGCGGCCGGCCAGTCGGTGCCGAAGAGGATCCGGTCGGCACCGGCGGTGGCCACCAGAGTGCCCGAGGGGGCCAGCGGGCCGGCCGTGTCGTAGTAGAAGCGGTGCAGATAGTCCTGTACACGGGCAGCGTCCAGGGGCGGGGTGCAGAAGCTGCCGAAGGCCTTCATACGGGTGGCGATCTGAGGGAGGAACCCACCGGCGTGTGGCAGGACGACTGACAGGTGCGGGTAACGGTCGAGTGTCCTGGTACGGATCAGGTTCACGGCGGCACGCGTGGAATCCAGCAGGAAATCGCACATGAAGTTCGGGATTCCGGGGACGGTGGGCACGCCGGGTGGTCCGCCCGGGAGGTCGAGAGGGTGGGTGAAAAGGACTGTGGCGCGTTCGTCGAGTTCTGCGAGGAAGCGGTCGTAGGAGGGATCACCGAGGTAGATACCGTTGTAGTTGGCTTTCACGCTGACTCCAACGGCACCGAGCTTGTCGAAAGCGTGCTGGAGAGCCCACGTGGTCACGTCGGGATGGTCCAGGACGGCAGGGCCGAGGACCGCGAAACGGCCCGGGTGCGCGGCCACCAGGGCAGCCAGTGCCTCGAAGACGACAGTGAGGCCTTCCCTGGCCTGCGCAGCGGAGCGGTACCGGTCCTGCATGGTCGGGTTGAGGACCGCGGTTGCGATCCCCACCCGGTCCATCATCGCCAGAGTGGAGTCCAGATCCCAGCGCGCCCACCACGGCAGTTCCTCCCGCCGCACCAGGCCCTCACGCTCGGCCCAGTCGACCCATGCCGGAGCGGTGAAATGGTGGTGGACGTCAATCCTTGCCCGGCCGGCGTTGTCACCACTCTGCGAGCCCTGCGGCACCGCTTCCTCCCTGGCCAGAGCACTGGACCCGCCCGTCGCGGCGACGGTGGTCGCCACCGCACCACCGGTGATCAGCAGGCTGCGCCGACTCATGGCCTCGCTCGATTCAGGCATTCGCGTATCCCATCCGTAGCTCCGGCTTGCTGCACCACGATGGCCCGGCGACGGGCCTGCGATCAGCACGGCGTGCCCTCTTCGAGGCCGGTTACCTCGGACGGACGCGGTCCAGAGGGTGACGATCTCGTAGCTGCCGTCACCCACCGGAACGGCGATGACCTGCCCCTCCCTCAGCGGGGCTCTCCGCCACGCCACCGTGAGCGTCCGGCGTCGACTCGATAGCCGTTTCCGGTTCATGACGTGCTGGGCCCTTCCCACACTCGGCAGGGGAATCGGGGAGGTTGGCCAGGCGCCGTGCCCAGAAGGAGTGGGGAACCGGCATCTGTCGCGCCGGATGTTGCGCTGAGTCGTGGGGTAAATGTTTGCGGCCACGTTTGTCCACATGACCAAGGTCCACGTGTTCGACCCGGCGACCGGACAGAGCCCCCGGCATCCGAAGGGCGCCGCTGACCCACTCAGTCAGATGCCGCTACCCAGCCTGCGGCTGCGGGGCCCGCCTCGAACTACGCTCCCATGAACGTCTCCCCCCGCTGCAGTCCCCTTCATGGGCTGCGAGATTCCGCCCCGGTCGTACCGCTGGCACGTTCCGGTCGAGAGCACCAGCGGCCTTCATCCGGCGGACAGCGCATCACCGCGCGCCGCGCACCTGGGCGCTTCTCCGGCGCCCGACACCAGGCGCTCCACGTCCAAGGCCGCAGTGAACTGCGCCGAGACCCCGCCAAGGTGTCGCGTCGGCCGCATCCGACGCAATCCCCGCCGCCAGGCTCGACAGCGTCGCCGCCGGTTCCACGCCCCGATGATGATCAGCGAACGGCCCGTGATGCGGAGCGGGCGGTGCCCCACCACTGAGAGACCTGATCAGCCTGTGCGGGTTGAAGGGCCTGGTTCTGGCCTGGTTGGTCCGTTCCTTCACATGGATAGGAGCGGGCAGGGCACCCGTGTATCCGTCAACCAGTGAAGGGAGCCGATCATGGTAGTCGCAGCCGTCATCGCCGCGTGTGTGGTCCTGGCCGTGCTGGCCTTTCTCGTTCCTCGCCTCTCGCACCATCCCGAACGCGGTACTCAGCGTACGCTCGGCGCTGGGGCGCGGGCCGGTGGCAAGGCGCCCGGCGTGCTGGGCCGCCTCTTCAGCAAGCCCTTCCACACCAGCTCGCGCGCGGTGAGCCGCAGCGGTTCGGCCGGTCGCCGCTCCCGCGGCCGAATGCCCTTCTGACCGACAGCGGGTGACCGACCGGGAGAGTCGCGAGAAGCGCCGAAGAGGCGAAGAAGCCGCTGAACGGGCTCACCGCCGGCACCAGCCGACGAGAGCAGCCCATCGTGCTGGACGCGGACGGAAGTCCCATCCGAACGTGCCGGAAAGCTACCCATACGACCGCAAGATGGGGCCGCGAAGAAACACCACTCCGTCCCTCACTCCGTTCTCACCGGGCACCGGGGGCTCCGGAGAACACCCCGCGACCGACTGACACATGCCTGGGCCCGCTCGGACGAGCGGCCCCAGGCATGTGTCATCGCCGTGAAGAAGCGCGCCATCCGCCAACTGCCGCCACCGTCAATCCGGTCGACATCGGGATCGAGATCGAGACCGAGATGGGGATCGGCGGGGCGGAAGCACGCCGTCACCGTATTGGCCTGCCGCTGGCACCTGATTCCCCACTCGTCGGCGAGGTGTTGGCGCCTTTGGCGCCCGGCACAACGGCGTGGCACTGGCCGACTCCGCCTCCGACTGCTGTGTGGATCCCGGGGTTGCTGGTCGCCGCCAGGACCTCGTCGAAGGACAGGAGCGGGGCCGGAGCAACAACAATCAGAGGGACGCATACCGCTCCGGGTGCGCAGGCGAGAGCCAGGCCCGGGACACGGTCGGGCCGACACGGTGTGCCTCACTGCGCAGGGCTTCGAAGCGGGCACGTGGCCCTGCGGTGGAGCCCACTTTCACGTACGCACGGCGCCGGTTCTGCTTGACACCGCTCCTGGTCACGGGCCGGGGGCGCAGCCTGATCGCGAGCACCACGGCCCGGGCGCTCCCATGGCGGCCTGACCACCAAGACATCTCATGTCGCTAG